>MWDO01000004.1 GCA_002070605.1 Spirochaetes bacterium ADurb.Bin133 | reverse complement strand
TAATATCATATTATTATCCCCAAAAGATTTTTTGTTTTTTTGAATAATATTATGTTTAAAAAAAACGTCAAGTCTCATTTTTTGAAATAAGTGTAAACTTTCATTTTTTGAATGACACAAACGTCGTTTTTTTTATTTCTTTAACTTGACTATTTTTTTGATATGATTTAAAATCCTTCGTCGTCGCGGCGACAATCAACTTTTGGAGAATTTCAATGAACTTTATAGATTTACGATATAAATATGTCAACTTTTTTAAAAGCAAGGGGCATAGCCACATTGCGTCTGCATCGCTAATTCCGGAGAACGATCCGACCGTTTTATTCACAACCGCCGGAATGCACCCGTTAGTTCCTTATCTTCTCGGCGAAAAACACCCCGAAGGGAAGAGATTAGTCAATTGGCAGAAATGTATTAGAACCGGCGATATTGACGACGTAGGAGACGCCGCTCATCTCACTTTTTTTGAGATGCTGGGCAATTGGTCTTTAGGAGATTATTTCAAAAAGGAGGCGATAAACTGGTCTTACGAATTTCTTATCAAGGAGCTTGGGTTTGACCAAGACTCTTTGCATATAACTGTTTTTGAAGGGGACAAAGACGCTCCGAGGGACGAAGAGTCCGCTTCCTACTGGAAAAAATTGGGGATATCCGCCGATAGGATACACTACAAACCAAAAAAAGACAACTGGTGGGGACCGGCCGGAATCACGGGACCGTGCGGACCGGATACTGAAATGTTTATCGACGTCGGTAAAAACAAATGCTCGGACGCCTGCGCGCCGGGTTGCGGATGCGGCAAATACATAGAGATATGGAACGACGTTTTTATGGAATACAATAAAACCGAGAACGGAGAGTATATTCCTTTAAAGCAGAAAAACGTAGATACCGGAATGGGTATTGAGAGAACTGTGGCTATGATAAACGGGAAAAATAACGTTTATGAAACGGATATTTTTGTTCCGATCATCAAAAAAATCGAGGAATTATCGGGAACGAGTTATCAAAAAGACGGCGATACGACTAAGTCGATGAGAATAATAGCCGATCATGTTAGAACTTCGCTATTTATAATCGGCGACGACAGGGGAATCTCCCCTTCAAATCTAGGAGCCGGTTACGTGCTAAGACGGCTTATCAGACGAGCGGTAAGGCATGGAAAAAAATTAAATATTCAATCTCCTTTTATGTCTAAAATAGCTACCGTCGTAATCGAAATGATGAAAGATATTTATCCGGAATTAAAAAGAAACGAAACAAGAATATTTGCCGAACTTGAAAAAGAAGAGAGAAAATTTGAAGAAACCCTAGGAAAAGGGATGGCGGAGCTTGAAAAAATTCTTCCGAAATTGTCTCAAAACAATCAAGATACGATATCCGGACGGCTCGCGTTTAAACTTTATGACACATATGGGTTCCCTTTTGAATTCACAAAAGAGCTTGCTTCTGAAAAAGGGTTTAAGGTGGACGAAGCCGGATTTAACGAAGCGTTTGCAAAGCATAAAGAGCTCTCTCAGGCGGCTCAAACTCAGAATTTTAAAGGGGGGCTTGCCGATCACGCGGAAGCTACTACCAAACTTCATACGGCGACTCATTTACTTCATAGAGCTCTAAAGAATATCTTGGGGGAGCATGTTAATCAAAAAGGATCTAATATTACCGCCGAAAGATTGAGATTCGATTTTACTCATACCGATAAAATAGACGGAGAGACGCTGAAAAAAGTTGAAGATATGGTAAACGAACAAATTCAAAGAAAACTCGAAGTTAAAATGGAGATTATGTCGCTCGAAGAGGCCAAAAAGAGCGGCGCGACGGCTCTTTTTGGCGAAAAATACGAGAGCCAAGTAAAGGTTTACACAATCGGCGACTTTTCAAAAGAAGTCTGCGGCGGTCCTCACGTTGACAATGCGGGAACGCTTGGTAAATTTAAAATCGTTAAAGAACAATCCTCTTCGGCGGGCGTTAGAAGAATAAAAGCCGTATTGGAAAATTAAGCGCCCGCCCGTCGGTTTTTGGGGAGAGAAATTGACGCATATGCGTTGCGTCATGTTTAACCTTCGATTTTCCCTCGACTACGCGCGGGACGCGAAATCGAGGGTTAAAGTTCCTTAGAATGACGCATATGTGTCAATTTTTTTATTAGTAAATTATTTGTCATTTATTTAAAAAATATCCAAATTTTTGTAAAGCGTTTTCTCTTTTTAGTTGTTATATATATAAAAGAAAAAAAGGAGAAAACTTTATGAAAAACAAAAAACATTTATTTCACTTTATCGTGTCAGAGTCTATGAATAATAACGTCATAGATTTTCTACTAAAGGAGTTCAAAATTAATACGTTCAGCGAGTTATTTGAAACTATGTTTCGCCTTATTGACAAAAAAATCTCAAAAATGAAGAAAATAATCGGAAATCATCGCTCTGAATACGCCGTTATAGATAATACAGACAATAAAAGGTTGGATAAATACCTTAGAATCAGCGAATCGGATTATCTTCAAATAAAAAGATGGCATTCTTTGTATAACGAATTCGGTATGGCTTCGACGGTTCGCGATATTATACTGTTTTTCTATAACGGCGTTATGAAATACGGGTTGGAAGGATTTCTTGAGATCGTTGGTAAGAAATTAAGGATTGATAAGTTGAAAAACGACTTTTTGGGTAAAATGACACAACTGTTAAATATGACTGCCCAAAAACAACTATTATACGCGCTCATAATCGAAAATTATCCCAAATACGTCTACTATACGTGAAAACCGACGGGGCGTAAAAATTAATTGGACTTAAGGATATAAAATAACAAACGAAACTTCTTTAATAGTCATAAATTTATCCAAGCAAATTCATATACATTTTTTCCATAGCGTCGGAAGTATTTCTAATGTCGTATTTCTCGGATAATTCCAACGAGCGTTTGGAAAAGGTTTCTCTCAAATTATCGTTTGATAATATTTCGTACATTTTTTCGGCAAGCGCCTCGGGGTCTTTTGGTTTAACGATAAATCCGTTGTCTTCGATAAGTTCCGGCACCCCTTTAGCGTCTACTCCGACAATCGGGAGTCCGAACATTATGGATTCCAATATCGTCATCGGCTGATTTTCCGAAGTACTCGCCGTAACGAAAAGTTTTACTTTTTTTAGTAGCCCGGATTCTAATAGGTCTTTATTTGGCAACATTCCGGTAAATATAACGTTATTCGAGATACCAAGTTCGACGGCTCGCTTCTTCAAATCGTCTATAGAAGGTCCGCCTCCCACAACTACTAAAACGGTATTCTTCTTTTTCTTAAGAAGTATCGCTAAAGAATCAAGTAAAACATCGATGTCTTTTTCCTGCGAAATTCTTCCGATATATAAAACGTAGTCAAATTCTTCATTATAACTGAAAGGTAATTTGTACGTATAATTAAAATTTTGATATTTCACACATTCCACGCCGTTTGATATGACTTGAATCGGCGTTTTAAGTTTGTTCTTTTTTAGTATCTCGGCGGTCGCTTTTCCGGGGCTTACGACTATATCGCATCTGTTAAAAAAATTGTTGGAATAAAACCAACCGAAGCTCTGTAAAAACTTATTATTCTCCATACCGATCAGTTTGAGATATTCCGGCTCGGCAAAAAAGGTATGAAAGGTGCCGACTACGGGCGTTTTTAATCTCTTCGCAATACGAATCGCCTGATATCCCAAAGTAAACGGCGCGTGAAAATGAATCAAGTCCGGTTTAAATTCTTTCAGTTTTTTATAAATTTTATTGTCAAAAGTGTAAGTAAATTTAAAATCGGGATAAAAATACGCCGGAAAACCGTCTTGAAAAATAATGTCGTAAGGAAAATAATCTTCGGGGTAGTTCTTTAAATCAAACGGTTTTGGAGCGACGGCTAATATTTTATGCCCTCTTCTAAACATTTCCGCACAAGTGTTTATCGACGAGGTTACTACTCCGTTGATCTGCGGATAAAAATTATCCAAGAAATAAGCAATGTTTAGTTTTTTCATATGCCGAACCTGTTATTTTTTTTGAAGAATATAAAACAAATTATTTAATATTATTGCGATCCTTAAGTTTAAGTACGGCTTGATCAAGCAATTTCATAGAATCTTTATTCTCTAAAGAGTAATTTGATCCCGTAATGCAGTTATACGCCGTTATGTAACGCTTTATTACCTCAGTTTTAATTTCTAACGGAATAACCGGCGGAGTTCCTTCCCCCTTAAAATTATTGTCCATTAGCCATTGTCTGAGATACTCCTTATCCAACGACTTCTGCTCTTTGCCTTCGTCAAACAAAGAGCTATAACTATCCAGATACCAATATCTGGAAGAGTCTGCGGTATGTATTTCGTCCGCTATAATAAGTTCGCCGTTATCCGACAAACCAAATTCATATTTTGTATCAACCAAAATAAGGTTGTTTTTATTTACTATCTCTTGCCCCTTTTCAAATAATTTAATAGCCGTAACCTCAACCTTTTCCATAAGGTCTTTTGGAATGATATTTTGCTTAATTATCTCCTCAACGCTTATCGGAATATCGTGTCCCTCGCTCGCCTTTGTCGTTGGAGTTAAGATAGGCTTGTCAAATTTAACGTTCTTTTTCAGCCCTTTTGGCAATTTTAAACCGCTTATTTCGCCCTTTTCCGCATATTCTCTATATCCGCCGCCGGTCAGATATCCCCGTACGATTATTTCGATAGGCAATATCCTACATTTTTTAACCAAAACGGCGTTTGGATGTATAAGCTCTATAATATGGTTATCTATTATATCTTTTGTTTTCTCAAACCAAAAATATGATAAATTGTTCAGTATTTCCCCTTTAAAAGGAATTGTCGTCAAAACTACGTCGAAAGCGGATATACGATCCGTAGTAATGATAAGTAATTTATCTCCGAGATCGTAGACGTCCCGAACTTTTCCTCTATATTTTGCTCCGATATTATAGTTCGTCTCTTTTACGACCCAATCGAGTTGTTTCTCAATTACTTTATTTAAATTCATGTTTTATCCTTTAATGTATCAATACCCTTGTATATAATTTATCTTTATCCTCGTAAAATTTTAATAACTTTAAAATTGTTTTTGAAATGGATCTGTTTTTTTCGGCTCTTATTCCTATTCCGTAAACGCCCTCTTGTTTAATAAGATACTCTATATGATTAATCTCAATTTTACGTCTTCTATACTCCTTTAAGACGTAAAATTCGTCGATTAGGTAACTTAGTTTTCCGTATCTGTTGCTCCAGACGTTTGACACTATCGAATACCCCGCAATTTCATTTTCAAATTCAAATATATATATAGAACCGCATTGAGGAAAAGCGGTATAAAAGCCGATAGTGGACAAAACCATATCTTGAGACGGGGGAGTTATTTTATTCTCTTCGTAATAATATCTTACGAGTTGTTCAAATACATATCTGTCTGTCGCAAGGTATTGTCTAATTGTTATCATTTCGGATTTCCTTACGCTATATATATATTTTATATCTTTTTTTTTCAATTGTTTTTTACAAATATAAGTAATATTTACAATTATTTAAGAAAATAACTTTATATTTTTCATTAACTTTGGTAATATATACGATTATGGACTCAAATCGACGGCAGTCTGTTTTAGAGAAACTATTCTTCTATTTTTTATTTTGCTTTATTGGGAGTTTCGCGACTATTTACTGCGTAGTTCTTGATATGAACTCTATAGTCGCCTCTTCTCTGGTAAGCATAATTGCCGCTTTTTTTACTATAATTATTAAAGACGAAAATCACTACTCTTGGGCGACTTTTTGCGGTTCTTTTGCCGGAATGACCAGTTTTGAAATATTAACCATGAATAGCGGCGCGTCAAATTGGTCTCTTGATTTTCTTTTATATACGGTTACTTTGTCGACCATTACAAGCGTTATGTATATGCTTAGCGAAATACTCTCTCATAAATTTCCCAAACTCTCTTTCGACGGTTACGGAGGGAGACTCGGAACAATCGCTTTTATATCGGTTTTAATATATTTCTTCATTGGCAAATTGCTAAAATTAAACGCCGGAATAGAAATATTTTCAAGCGCGAAACCCACGTCTCTTTCCGACCTTTGGTTTTTGTTAACAATTGTCTCCGCAATAGCCGCCTCGTTAATTTCTATGGAGATAAAAAACACGGTATCGTCGTTGAACGATAACTATAAAGTTTTTACCGTAGCGACAACGGGCATAATAGGCGGATTAATTATTACAAAAATTCCTATATACGGATACGATTACGGACTCGCTTGGTACACGGGAGCCTTTATCGGTATGAGTTCTTATTATGTCTTGATGTTTAAGAGGCAATTTTTCCTCTCGGGGCTTATATCGGGCGTTTTCTTTATCTTAACAAAAAACGTCTTTATCGGCGTCGGCGGCAAACTTGGTTTTATCTCCTTTTTATCCATTGTCTTTCTAAAAATTTCCAGCGCTTTTTACAATAAGATTCTTCATTTCAGAAAAAAAGATCCCGAATCAATTATAGAATCTTTAAAAACCGGCGATATTTCAAACCAACCGGTCAACGACGATTACGCGCAAAAATTAGTCGAGTCTATTAAACTAGCTCAAGAGAGCGGAGAAGATATTGCTAAAATCGAGAACTCCGAATCGGGAAAATTTGTTATAGGCGAAAAAATCGATCTTGAGGAGTACAAACAATTTACTATCGATCATATCGTTAATTATGAATTTATGCCGGAAAATATAAAAGAAATTGCCGACTTTCTTAACGATATTAACTTAAAAAATTGGGCGTTTTTGCAAAAAATCGACGTCCTTTTTTCGCCTATGTCGTATCAAGGAATCGACGATTCTCGTATCGACAAAATCAAATTTAAAGAATCCGGCAATTTTATATCTATACTCAAAAAAGAACGTAGAGTTATCGCTTTTAGCGAAAAAGGGCTCAAACAAAATATTTTCTCCGAACGATTCTCAGAAAAAGACATATCCGATACCAAATTACTGATAATATTTCCGGTATTCGCAAAGATAGAGTTGTCCGGAGTTTTTATTATATTTGACAAAAGCGATAATATTAAAAACTCAAAAAACAATCTTAAATTAATTAAATCTTATTTTGTTAATATTTCTCAAACTCTACTCTATTAGCTTTTTATTTAAGACAAGCGTTACTTCGTTGCCCTTATCGTTATATCTGACTTCGTCAAAATAATTCTTAGTCATCATTATGCCTCTGCCGTGTTCTAATAAATGGTTCTCGCTTTTTGAGCAATCGGGAGTTTCTCTCCAATTAAAGCCGTTTCCTTGATCTTTGATTATATATAGAGCTCTTTTTTTTGTCAGAAGATATTTTATATAAACTTTTCTATTTTTAAATTTCGGAAGAGCCGAATATTTTTTTATAATTTCGTTAAGATCCAAACCGTTTCTCAACATTTCGCTTTTTTGCTCGTAAGTTATCTCAAGATTACCGTGTTCTATCGCATTAATTATCATCTCTTGGATACCAAATTTTACGTTAAAGAGAAAGTTTTTATCGACTATGCCGACCTGAACTAAATCTCTGGTAAGGTGCTCCGATATCGGCTTCATATACTTCAACGAATTAGGTATAACGTACAATTTTTTCTCAAACTTAACAAATCTTGATACTTCGATATTAATCTTTGTTTTCCTAAAAGAGCGTATATAATTGTCTAATATATACGCAATCCCGTCTCTTTCTCTATCTAAAGAGGTAACGCTCAACGATTCAAAAAATTTTATTTTTTTCCTTATACTATCGTTTAAATTTTCAATAAGCAGTAAAACGCCCCCTTTGAAATTTCTCTTTTTTATCTTTTTTAAGAGAGCTAACGAATTGTAGTTTGAAGAATCATAATCAATGATAATGTAGAAAATTTTATTAGCGCTAGCAAGCGCGTTTACGGCTTCGTCTTCATCTTTTGCATCGATTAATATAAAAGGCTTATTTGCCAACAACCGCTTAATCTTTTCAGATCTATCAAAGTTGGAAGAAACTATTAATATCTTATACGACCGA
Source organism: Spirochaetes bacterium ADurb.Bin133 (assembly GCA_002070605.1). Taxonomy (GTDB): domain Bacteria; phylum Spirochaetota; class GWE2-31-10; order GWE2-31-10; family MWDO01; genus MWDO01. Next base: position 103,180 of record MWDO01000004.1, on the reverse strand, counting down.
CCGACCGCTATCATCAAATTTCCTTTGAAATTAATATAGCCTTTTACTTACAAATCAGAAATTTCTTCAGAAATATTAAAATTAAATTTCTTATCATTGCCGTACAAAATAAACGAATCTTTAAACTTCGAAATTTTATATTTATATATTTCTTTTTTTTCTATTTCATCGTCCATCGTTATTATCGACAATTTACCTTTATTAACTTCATATCTAAAACTTTTTTCTTCGCCTTTTTCAATCCAATGACCCATCCCGTTAAGGTAGAATTCCGCTTTGACGTCGTTTAGTTCGTCTATCCATCCCGAAATAAAGAATCCGGTTTTTGCGGGAATCTCTATCTCCATCTTGTTTTGATAAAACCGTTCCGCGCCGTTTATATCCGTTAGTTTTAATCTCTTCCCTCTATTGAATATCTCGTATTTATAGGTCTCCTCTTCTGCCAAAAAAGTTATGGAATCTTTTGAAATTTTATAATTTTTCGCGATTGGTTCGGCAAACATTATCTCCATCATATCCCCTTTAGCCCTAAAATATTTGCCGCCGCTCTTTATCGTAAGACTATCGATTATCCCGTCGCCGTACTCGTATTCCCACTTCCCTACGATCGAAGTTTTATCCATAAACCAGGTGCTAAACCATGGAACGTATGTTATCAAACCAAGCGATAACAGCGAAAGTAAAATAAACGGTACGGAAGCTTTGTATATCTCTACTATCGATTTGTTAAATCTTATGCTTGAGATGAATAAATTCATACCGACGGGAGGCGTTAGATAACCGATCTCAAGATTCGCTAAAAAAATTATCCCCAAATGAACGCTATCTACGTTGTAAGCCTCCGCTAAGGGTAAAATCAGAGGCACTATAACCATGAGAGCCGAAAATATGTCCATTATACAACCGACAATTATCAGAAATATATTCAAAGCGAGCAGAAACATAAATTTATTTATTATTATCCCTTTTGTCATATCAAACAACATATTGGGAATCTCTTTGTATATAATATAGTTTGTCGCCGCGAGCGATACGGTAAGTATAACTAATATCGCTCCGACAAGCTCCATACTCTCTTTTACAATATTTGGAAGATCTTTTATCTTGACGTCTTTCGTTAAAAATATCTCCGCAACAAGAACGTATAAAACGGTAAACGCGGCCGAATCCGATATCGCCATTTTCCCGGAAAATATTCCCCCAAAAAGCAGTATGGGCAGAGGCAATTCCCATTTGATATCCCATAGCGCCGCCCCCACCTCTTTCATCGAAAATTTGTTTTCGGTTTTAAACGAACGCCTTTTAAATATCGCATAAACGGCGATTGTTAAAATAATAATAATACCGGGAATTGCTCCCGCAACGTAAAGACTCTCTATACTTGTAGAGGCTATAACTCCATAGAGAATTATGACCAAACTTGGCGGAAATAACAAACCGACGCTTCCCGACGCCGTAACCAATCCCAAAGAAAAACGTTCGTCGTATTTATCGGATAACAACGCCGGAATAAGCAGTCCTCCCAAAGCCACAATTGTTACGCTGGAAGCGCCAGTGAATGCGGTAAATATAGCGCACGCTATAAGCGTTACTATCGCCAAACCGCCGGGCATCCAACCGAAAGCCGCCCCTGAAAGTCTAACCAACCTTTTAGACGCGTTAGATTTCGCTAAAATATAACCGGCAAACGTAAAAAGCGGGATACTATGCAGCAGCGCCGTATTAGTAATACCGGCCATCTCCTGAGGAACTACTAAAATTTTACCGATTCCAAGAAAATTTACTAAGGATATACCCCCTATGACGGAAAACAGCGGGGCGCCGATTATTGCTATGAAACAGATAATTATTAAGATTACAGACATTAATATTCCTTATGTATAGTTTCTTTTTCGGTTGAATACATTCGCTCTACGTCTCTATTTGTAACCGTAAAGTAAACCGATAAAATAGAAAAAACGGTAAATTTGACGCTCATCAATCCAAATCCAACCGGTAGAATAATCAGCAGTATCCATTTATCAATCCCAAGAAAAGGGGACGGATCGGTCGAACCGTATTCGATTTCAGCAATATATATAATGGAAACGATCGTAATAACGGTACAAACAACAGCTGAAAATAAATTTGTCGTCAAATTTACGATTGACTTCAATCTCCCCTTTGCAAACCTTCCTATCAAGTCTATTTTTATATGTTTGTTACTGTAAGTCGCTATACTCGAAGCGAGCATAGCTATCCACAAAACTAAATATTTCAATAACGAATCAAACCATATAACTCCCCTCGAAAAAAACGACAAAAATATCTGCGACGTCGCTACTAAAACCATAATAGAAAAGAGAGAGACTAAAAGTCCCTCTTCTATTTTTCTAAAGACGCCGACGAATTTCTTCAAAAAAACAACCATAAAGTTACCTTCTCTTCCGATACTCTTCAAGAGTCGTTTTTATCTTTGCGTAGAGCTCTGCCGAAAATTCTCCCTTAGTCAACTGCGCCGAAGCCCTTTCGCATGAATCGTAAAATATTTTCTTCTGATCGTCCTTAACCGGCAGTACTTTAATACCGGCTTTTTTAGTCAGCGCGTCTCTTGCAGATTCGTTATCCTGTCTGACTTTTTTTGTCAACTTACTCATATATTCGTTAAATAAATTTCTCATCGTATCTTGATACTCTTTAGGCATAGAGTAAAACAACTTCTTGTCTACGACTATAGCCCCTATCATAAACGTAATCGGGAAATCCGCCATATACGAGACCTTTGGAAACCATTGCGTAGCTAATAAGCCGTAAGTCGAGTTAAACACCGTTTCAACTCTTCCGGTATTCAAATCGGTCAGTATGTCCGACATCTTGGTTTGAACCGGCTTTATTCCCGCCTCTTTATATAGAGCTTCGCTAATTATATCCCCCTCCATCAAACAAGGCTTCCCGTTTTTTAAATCCTCTATCGACGCTACGGGTTTCTTAGAAAAAACGTATATAAACCCGACTTCCGTCCAGCCCAATAAAACAAATCCGTTCTTCTCAAATTCGTTTTCGAAGAAACCGCCCATCGTACTAACTATATAGTCGTACTCGTCGTAAGAGCGAAAAAGAGTCGGAAAGCCTAACACGCCAAAATCTTTATAGATCAATTGAGCGCCGCCGCTGCTGAGTCCCGCTCCGGAGAGTTGACCGATTTTAATTTTTTTTATTACGGAACTCTGATCTCTCATCGTCCCGCCGGCGTAAACTTTTATCTCCACCTCGCCGTTATATTTCTTTTGAAGCTTTACATTAATCTCTTCTATGAATTTGACCCACAAACTTCCGGCGGGAGCGTCCGTCGCCAATAAATAGTTATATTTTGCCGAAGATACCCCAACGGTTAATACCAAAACAAATAAAAATGTAAAAATCCTTTTTACCACGCTTACTCCTTAAATAATTATTATCATTCCAAATTTATAAACATTTCATCAACTTTTTCTATCATTTTTTCAGCTTGACTTTTTGACACAATGTTTAAAAGTCTTGTATCGGGATATTTCTCTATATCCATATCTATAATTTCGTTTAAAATTTTTTCAAACCCCTCTTTATCCCCTATAGCCGTTAAATAAAAAGTCGCGTAAAATAATTTAGTAGTTAAAAACTCCTCGCCGGATAGTTTTAAAGCTACGTCAAATTCTTCTTTGGCTTTTTTTAAATTTCCTCCGAAATTTTCGGGAAAGGCGCTGTAATATACTCCGTCAAAGAGATGCGGAGCTCCGTAATAAAAATCGCCGTCGATCTCCTTTATGCGCGTTACTATCTCTTTTGCGACGGGAAGCTCCAAAAAAGCGTCCATCGAATCAAGATTATCGATAATCCACATTATCCATGCGTTTGCCGCCCAAAAAACGTATTTGACGTCGTCCTTCTTCAAACCGGATAAAAACTTCTTAAAAGCGGCGTCTTTTGCATCTCTATCTTCTATATTCTCATAGTTGTCAAACAGAGGATAAGTCCTAAGCAGATCTAGAGCCCACCCTTTAGTTTTATCCGAAAAAATCTTTTTCCTCTCCTTATCGTCTACAAAAGCCGAAGAGTAAGCGGAGAAAGTCTGAATACCGGTAACTAATTGATTCTTATCGTTTGGAGAACTCTCTATAAAAGACTCGATTAGCAACAAAAACGCCGGCGCTCCGTCCTCGATCAACTTTATATCTTTCTGTTTATAAAGAGACTTCGTCAATCCTTCGGTAAGATTGCCGATAATCGACGAACAGGAAACAACCGAAGCCGCGACAATTATACAAATTAATAGTTTTATCCTTCTCATTATACAACCTTTAATCTTTTCTAATAATATATATTTTTTATTAAAATTTCACAACTAAATACTAAAATATTACAAAAATTTTTAATATTATTTACTCTATGACCGATATTACGTTGTTCAAATTATTCCACTTCACATAATTCATAAGAGACTGTATCTGTCTATTGTTAATATAATATATTCTGCCGTTAAATTTAATCAAACCGCCGTCCATTTCGGTAAATTTAAATTTAAAATTAACCCTTCCGATGAATTCCGTTTGCCCCCAATTATCGCAAGTCTTCAATTTCGGTATATGCCTCAAATGAGCCGCTTTTATTTTGTTGTCTACTATCGAATTTCTTAGAAGTTCTTCATACTTTAACTCCAACATATCCCTCTCTTTTCCCGTCGCTTTAAAAATATTAAAAAATTTATAGAATTGTGTTTACAAATTCCATTATAAATATTATATACTAATTTGCAGATAATTCAAGGTTTTTTTATGTTTGAAAAATTAGAAAACGCAGATTTTAAAAAATTCAGAGACTTAATATACGATTCTTCGGGAATTCATTTTACCGAGGTTAATAGGCCTATTCTGGAAAGCCGCCTCAAAGACAGGCTAAAAAAGTCCAACCTTAACACTCTTGGGGAGTACTATAATATTTTGATATCTCAGCCCCAAGAATTAAAAGTTTTACTCGACGCCGTTACGACCAACCTTACAAGTTTTTTCAGAAACGCGGTGCAATTTCACGCGCTTGAAAACGAAGTAATCAATCAACTTATGGCGTCGAAAGACGAGAAAGTTATCAAGGTCTGGAGCGCGGGGTGTTCTACGGGAGAAGAGCCGTATTCGATAGCTATGTCGTTGAAAGAAAAACTTGACCGTTCCTGGCGAATTGAAATAATAGCGAGCGATATCTCTTTTAACGTGTTGATGAAGGCGAAAGAGGGCTTCTATCCGGATAACAAAATCGCCGGAATTCCGCCGGCGTATCTGAATAAATATTTCGTCAAAACCGGCGGCGGATATCATATTATAGACGATATTAGGAAGATTGTAACGTTTGACTATCACAATCTAAAATATGATTCGGGATTAAGAAATTTTGACGTAGTATTTTGTAGAAACGTTATAATTTATTTTGACTCTAAAGCTCAAATGGAAGTAATAAACAGAATTTATGAATCGATGAATCCCAATTCTTATCTGTTTATAGGACATTCGGAGTCTCTTTTTGGGATGAATACAAAGTTTTCTTTCGTTAAATTAGGCGAAGCGTGTTTATATATGAAAAAATAAGGATAAAAATTGAGCCAGACAATAAAAGCTATGATAGTAGACGACTCCGCTCTTATAAGGAATTTGGTTACAAGGGAACTGAGCAAATCCGAAAGTATTGAGGTGGTCGGAACGGCTATGAACGGAAGATTCGCGCTAAACAAAATTAGCAAACTAAAGCCGGATATTATCATACTCGATCTTGAAATGCCTGAAATGAACGGTATAGAGTTTCTAAGAGAAAAAGAGAGGCTGGGAATAAACTCTCCGGTTATTATCCTCTCCGCGCTTGCCAAAAAAGGCGCTAAAATTACCTTAGAAGCGTTGGAGTTAGGCGCGTCGGACTTTATTTTAAAACCGTCGGAACCGGGGGTTAATCTCGCCGATATGGGCGCTCAATTAATTGAAATGACGCTGGCTTTGGCGAAACCAAATTCATATTACGAAAAAATCAGCCAAGTCAGCGAGCCGGAGATACCTTCCGTTATTCAAAGAATAAAATTTGATCTGGGTTCGATGCCGGAACTTGACGTTAATAAATATCTGCAACCGATCGCATCCGTTCCCAATATAGAGATAGTCTCCATCGGAATATCGACCGGCGGTCCCAACGCTTTGAGAGAGGTTTTACCAAAGTTTCCGGAAGATTTCCCTATTCCTATCGTCGTCGTGCAACATATGCCGCAGGGATTTACGCTTGAGTTCGCCAACAGTTTAAATAAGATTTGCAAATTACCGGTAAAGGAGGCGAGCGACGGCGATATCTTAAAACAAGGAAGGGTTTTGATCGCTCCGGGGAATAAACACGTAAAGGTCAAGAAAAAGCCGCTGGCAAACGTTATAGAACTTGACGAGTCGGATCCGGTTAACGGACACAGACCGTCGGCCGACGTTTTATTCGAGTCCGTCGCCGAAACGTACGGAGGCTCTTCCATCGGTTGCATTATGACCGGAATGGGAAAGGACGGCGCCGTTCAGATTGGCAAAATCCTAAAATCCGGCGGCGTAACTATAGCTCAAGATCAGAGCTCTTCGGTTGTATTTGGCATGCCGAAGGTCGCTATAGAAAAACAAAATATCCAAATTGTAAAACCTTTAGATAAAATCTCGGAAACAATAATTAGTCTTGTTTTAAATAAAAAAATAATATAGTATAAAAATATGGAAAACATTAAAAATTTCTTCAATAAAAATTTTCTTACAAATTCTTTGTTTTGTTTTATAATTATTATTTCGGGAATAATTTGGGGGATAGGTCAATATCCGGACTTTTTTTTTATCAGATACTTTGGGCTTATACCCTTTATATTTATCGTTATCAACAGACGGCGTTATATAATAGAATCGATATTATTCGGCTCCGTCGCTTACATTATGAATTTTTATTGGCTCTACGTTACTTTCAAAGAATCCGGTAAGTTGCCGGTAGTTTTAGCCGTAGCGCTTCCCGCCGTTTTATCCGTTTATTACGGATTACAATATCCGATAATCGCCTTTATTTATAAAAAATTTTACAGTTTTAATAAAAACGTTTTATTTTACTCTCTCCCGTTTGTTTTTGTTTTAGTCGATTCGCTTTATATCAAAATTTTTAAGCACAGCATAGCGGATAGTCAGATAGGATTTAATATCTTTGTCCAGAATATCGATATAACGGGAATGACCGGGCTTATTATTACTATTATGCTTTTGAATTTAGGACTATTTAACTTAATCGATAAAATTCTAAATAAAAGTAGAGTTAAAATTGCGCATTTTTTATTTTTAATCCCGTTTCTCCTCTCTCTTGTTTACGGCTCGTTTAGACTGTCTTATTTGAATAAACAAATACCCAAATGCGAAACGGTAGTAGGGGCGATGATACAGGGCAACGTTACGGGCAAACAAAAACTCGACGAAAATTATTTTAAAACCAACGTCGAACGGTATAACGAACTTACCAAATCGGCGTCTAAAGGGGACGAAACGGTAGACCTGATTATATGGCCTGAAAGTATTTTCAACAGAGCGTACCATGGAAGGGACGATTTTTTGAGAAAAGTTATTACCGATAATTATCCCCCGCTAATACTCGGGATAGTAGTATGGCTCGACGAATCAAACATTACAAATTCCGCTTTATTGATAGAAAACAGAAAAAAAACGGCTCAATACGACAAGGAAAGATTGTTGATGTTCGGCGAATATATCCCGATGGAAAAAACTTTCCCCTTTCTTAGAAAGTTGACCCCGTTATCCAAAAATTCAAGCCCGGGCAAGACCTCCTCAATATTTACCATCAAAAATGTTAAAGCGTCCATTAATATCTGTTTTGAAGAGATATTTCCCGATCTGATAAGAAAAAAATGCGCGGAAGGGTCAAATCTATTGATAAATCTTACAAACGACAGCTGGTTTGGAAACGGATTGGGACCTCTGCATCACTCGGTATTGGGACGGCTCAGAGCGATCGAGAATAGAAGATCTTTTTTCAGATGCACCGCGACGGGACTTACTACGGCAAGCGATTTTACCGGTAAAATTATAGCAAAGGGGTCTATGGCGACGGCGGAAGTGGTGAAAGCCGAAGTTCCGTTATACGAGAAGAGATCGATTTACAGCTATATCGGCGAGATTTTTACTAACGTGTCGATTTTTATGGTAATTATTACGGCTTTATACATAATCAGAAGGCGGTACGAGATGAAAAAGATTTTGAGCGTCGTTAAAAATAGAGACGATTAATTTTTTTATCGCTTTTCCGATAAGCCTTTGACGCTTTTAAAAACATTTTTTATTACTTCAGTTTCTTGGCTATCAAGTTTTGCTCTGGATAATATTTTTTTGATGAAATTTTGTATTATCTGAGGCGATTGATTGGTAAAAAACCGTAAATTATCGAGCGTAAGAAAAATTTGTTCAATCATACCGTTGAATTCCTCTTTTGCCGCAGGTTTAAAAAGGGCTTTTTTTGAAATTTCCCGATTTAGTTCATACAAAGTCAGCGCAACCGCATGAGACAAATTCAGCGAAGGGAAATCGTCCGAAGTCGCGACGGAGCATATCTGACTGCAGAGATTAGCCTCGTCGTTAGTCAAACCGCCCTCTTCTCTCCCAAAAACCAACGAAACTCCGGAGCGGTTGTAACCGGATAAATATTCGGGCAACTCTCGTAAAATCAGATCCCGCCTTCTCCTCGCGCCCGTTCTTCTCGACAAGGCTATAGAGATTTGAGATTCCGCTAACGCGCTCTCAAGCGAGCCGTATATTTTCGCCTTTTCGACGACCGAAAACGCTTTAAGAGAATATTTTTTTACATTATCCGAAAGATATTGACATCTGGGACTTACTAACGCCAAAGATTTTACGCCGAAATTCGCCATAACTCTACAAACGGCGCCAATATTCTCCTCCCCTTTCGGTTCTACCAAAACGACTGTTACCATAAAGCTATTTTAAGTTTGACTCATTCTTATAAAACATAAGAGTATTTGAGCCGTAAGTTCTTTGATCGTATCGGACAAACTTACCGATTTTAGGGCTTATCTCTTCTTTTTTAAAAACATGCAGAACCAATATCCCGTCGTCTGAGAGCATATTTCTATCGCCGATAAGTTCTAATAACTCCTCTTTCTTATCCCATACAAAAGGGGGATCTAACATAATAAAGTCGTATTGTTCGGAGCAATTTTTACAATATCTCAACGCGTCCGATATAACAACTTTGCATTTTTGAAAGTCGGCGTTTTTTAGATTCTCAAGAATAACATTTTTCTTGGATACGTCCGCTTCAACGATAACGCACTCTTCCGCCCCTCTGGAATACGCTTCAAGAGTTATAGAACCGGAGCCTCCAAAAAGGTCGAGCGTTTTCATTCCGCTGCAATCTCCGATAATATTAAAAAGCGCCTGTTTGACTTTAGAAGTTATCGGACGAATTTCTCCCGGCGGACGAAGAATTTTCCGCCCCTTTATTCTTCCCGCCGAAACGTACATAGTCTTTTTTTTATCAATTTTCATTTGATTTTCCGATTGTTTTACGACTTGTTACATATATCAAAATAAAAAATAATTATCAAATTTAAATTTAATAAAATTAATTTGAATTGTTTTATAAATGGTTTATAATTCAATGAAAGATTGTTTGCAATTTTAAAGATTTATTTTTAACGCTTGGAGACTTTTATGAAAGATACCATAACTTTAATTTTAGGCGGCGGTCAAGGGACCCGGCTATTTCCTCTAACAAAAGACAGATCAAAGCCCGCCGTCCCGATAGGAGGAAAATACCGTCTCATCGACATTCCGATAAGTAATTGTATCAATTCTGAAATCAACCGGATTTTTATTTTAACTCAATTTAATTCGGCTTCCTTAAATAAGCATATAAATCAAGCGTATAGATTTGATAGTTTTCACAAAGGATTTGTAGATATATTAGCGGCGGAACAATCTATGGAGAACAGAGATTGGTATCAAGGCACCGCCGACGCGGTAAGGAAAAACCTCAAGCATATATTAGCTTTTTATAATATCAAACGCGTTCTTATACTTAGCGGCGATCAGATATACAAGATGAATTTTAAAGAACTTTTCGAGCATCATGAAAAGATCGGCGCCGCTTGCTCTATACCGGTTCTTCCCGTTACAAAAGAAGAAACGGAGGGGTTTGGCATAATAAAACTTCAAGATAATCTGATAGTAGACTTTGTAGAAAAACCGAAGGACGTAACAAAATACGACGGTCTTAATTCAAAGAATTTTATAAAAGAAAAATTCCCCGATATAGAAGATAATAAAGAGTATCTCGCTTCTATGGGCATATATCTTTTTAACATTGAAGTTCTTTTGGATTTATTAAATACCGATTTTAAAGATTTTGGAAAAGAGATAATTCCTTATGCAATTAAACACCAAAAAGTCGGAGGTTTTTTATTTAACGGATATTGGGAAGACGTCGGAACTATCAAATCATTTTTAAAAGCAAATTTAGACATCGCCTGCGCCAACGCGCATTTTAATTTTTACGATCCTCCTATCTACACAAACGCGCGGTATCTCCCCGCTTCAAATATATTAAATTGTTCTGTAAATGAAGCTCTGATTTCCGACGGAAGTTATATAGAAAATTCGTCGATAAAAAAATCTATAATTGGTATCAGAAGTATATTGAGAAATAAGACCGTTATAGAAGATTCTTACGTAATGGGGGCGGATTACTATGAGTCCGACGAAGGTTTTAAATATAACAAGTTGCATAATATCGTCAATATAGGCATAGGGGAAAATACTATCGTTAAAAATGCAATTATAGATAAAAATGCCAGAATAGGTAAAAATTGTAAACTGTTAAACTCAAAAAAAATCGACAATTTTGACGGTAAAAATTATTATATCAGAGAAGGAATAATTATCATTCCTAAAAACTCCGTTATCGAAGACAATACCGAGATTTAAAATTTATTTTGGAATATCTTATAAACAAACTCAGATAATCAATAATTTATCAGGTTATATTTCTCGTGCATTTCAAAATACATCGTTTGAATTCTATCTTTTAGAGCGTTAGTAAAAAGTTCGTCGTCGTTGTATTGAGAATATTTTATCGGCTCTCCCGCTTTTATATAGACTTTACGCCAAATAAGTTTTTTCTCAAACCTTATTTTATCGTCAATCCCATAAAGCGCGATCGGGACAACCGGTTTATCGCTAGCTTTTGCGAGTTTTGCTATACCTTTTTGAAACTTACCGATATGGCTCTGAACAATATGTCTTCCTTCAGGAAAATATAATATTGATACCCCTTTTTCCAGTTTATTAATCATAGAGTCAAAAGCGTTTTTAGAAGTAAGGGTTTCGTTCCTTTCAATAGGGATAAAGCCGACTTTCCATGCCATAAATCTAAAAAAAGGGCTTTTAAATACTTCCCTTCGGTATACTAATGTGAATGGGTTCTTAAGGAGCGACATTACCATTTGCGAATCAACAAAACTCTTGTGATTTATTCCGAATATTACCCCTCTATACGAATTCAAGTCCGCCCCTCCGAGATATACCGGTTTTATTTTAGCGGCAAAAAGATATAAATTTAGAAATATCGGAAATAAAAATCTGTATTGAAATCTTTTTGGAACAAATACTGCGAAAAAAAAGAAAACAGTCCAAAATATCAGAACGGCATACATTCGAAATACTAAAGTTTTATTAATTTTCATTTATTATTACCTTTTTAAATAATTTTAAAATATACAAACGATCTTTAAGAAAAATTAAATTTCCTTTATTATGCAAAAACGATCAATAAAATCTTAGAGTTAGTATAATAAAAATATCAAAAATGTCAATTTTTTTGAAAAACGCTCGAATAATCCGTCGGTTTTTTGGGGGATAGAAAATAATTGTTCCATATGTGTCAAATTTATTTTGACACATATACGTCCCGATGAAAATTGACACATATGGAGCTATATGCCCCGCGCCGCTCCTCGAGGGAAATTGACACATATGGGTCAAAAAAAACACATATGTGTCAAAAAAATAAAAAAATATTTAAAAATAAAATATTATCAAAAAAATATTGACAACAAATAAATTCTAAACTAGAATATTCTAAATCTTCCGGCGAGGAGTCCGAATGTTCGCAGAGACAAGAGACAAGAGACAAGAGACAAGAGACAAGAGACAAGAGATTATAAGGATTTTCGCCTAATTGTCAAGAAATTTTCGCAAATATTTTCATTTCTAGCATTTATCATCAATTTATATTCAATAAGAAGTACAATAATCGTTTATTCTTCGCAAGCGTATAGCCGTCTTGGACGGTTTATATAGATATAATTATTTTTTAGGAGGAAAAAAATTGAAAAAAATCAGATTTGTTTTTTTTATTAAGATTATTATTGTCGCGGCAATGATAGGGATGATCTCTTGTTCTCAGGGGCAGACGACGGAGGATGATAAAGATACTTCCGAGGTAGATGCGTCTGCAAATATGAAGATCATCCCTTCCGCAGTATTTTCGACGAAGGAGGTTGATATCTCTCCGAACGCTATAACAAAATTGTTCTCAAATATTTACAAAACAAGAAGCGGAGCAAATATTTTAGACACAAAAACTATTGGCAAACTGTTGATGCCTTTATTTACGGGGATAAAACAGGTCGATAAGGCGTCGAAAATTGAAACGACAAAAGAATCGGACGGCTCTTTTACGATAAAAAGACATTTCGGCAAGTATATGTCGTGGCCCGTTCTCGTAAACGTAAATCCGCGTAGTTCCGGGACTGTGATAAAATATTTTCAGGATTCTCAACATCCTCTTGTTATGAACAATACGGACACTCTCGTTGGAGAAGTTACGGTTTCGTACTATGTTAATAACGATTCAACCGCGGGAAAATGGGAATTGAACCAATCTATGACGAGTAGTTTTGAGCATACGATTTTTTCATTGACGGCCGCGGGGATTTACGGACCTTCGGATTATACCGGCGGCGGAAGATTTGATATAACTTCAGATAATTATACGGGCGCCGGTCTTGTAAGTTGGACGGAGAATTTGATTAAAAATGAAAAAATAATTTCGGTAAGCGACGGAAAGATTACTCCTACGGATGAGTCAAAATTATCTGATTATATAAAAATAACAAATATAGACATAACGATCAAGATAAACTCTACGACAAACGCCTCTACCATTACGGAAGTAAATGAAACTGAATTTTATGAAGCGGGGGTTAAAAGAAAATATGTAAAGAAAACTACGATTACAAATAACGATGAAAACGGCGGTATTATAAGCGCCACCTGGACGATATATTCGGAATATTTTGAATCCGACGGTATAACTAAAAGCTCTTCAGATACCGCGTATGGAGGTTATCCCGAATCATCTACGACCACGACTACTACGATAGAACCGTCTACTACTACCACAACAACGACAATTACTCCGTCTACTACTACAATCGCTCCAACGACAACGTCGTCGACAACGACAATCGCTCCAACTACTACGACCACGACGACTACGACCTTAGCAACCTATACGATAAGCTACGCTCTCAACGGCGGGACGGCTACTAATCCTACAAGTTATACGGTAGAATCCGAGGATATTACTCTTACCAATCCTACAAAAGCCGGTTATAGCTTTGTCGGCTGGAGCGGGACTGGTTTAACGGGGAATAATAATACGACTGTAACAATTACGCAGGGGTCGACAGGCGGTAGAAACTATACCGCTAATTGGTCTGCCATAAATTACAGTATTACCTACAAACTCAACGGCGGGACGGCTGCTAATCCCACAAGTTATACGGTGGAATCCGAGAATATTACTCTTACCAATCCTACAAAAGCCGGTTATAGCTTTGTCGGCTGGAGCGGGAGCGGTTTAACGGGGAATAATAATACGACTGTAACTATTACAAAGGGGTCGACGGGTAATAGAGAATATACCGCTAATTGGACGGTCAATATATATACTGTAACGTTTGACAAGCAGGGCGGTAGCGGAGGAACAAATAGCGTAACCGCTACATACGACGCGGCTATGCCAATCGCGACCAAGCCGACTAGGACGGGCTATACCTTTGGCGGATATTGGGACGCCACAAGCGACGGGACGCAGTATTATACCGCTTCAATGGCGAGCTCGAGGAGTTGGAATAAAGCGGAAAATACGACTCTATACGCAAGATGGACGGTCAATATATATACCGTAACGTTTGGCAAGCAGGGCGGAACCGGCGGTTCAAACGACGTAACGGCGACTTATGGGTCTGCAATGCCGACTGCGGCGGCTCCGACAAGAGAGGGCTATATCTTTGGCGGATATTGGGACGCTACAAGCGACGGAACGCAGTATTATACCGATGCTATGGAGAGCGCTAAGAATTGGGATAAGACGGCAAATACGACCCTATACGCAAGATGGATAGTAGATCTAAAAGCTATGGTCGCCGTTCCGGGGGGGAGTTTTATGTGGCATGATAGCTCAAGCGTTACTCTCACTCCGTTTAAGATGGGAAAATACGAGGTAACTTATGGGTTGTGGAATGAGGTAAAAACTTGGGCTACAACATACGGCGGTTATACCTTTGCTAACGCCGGACAGATGGGATATGGCGGAGGTAATACAAGTAGCGATCCTGTAGCTTATGTTAGCTGGAGAGACTGTATAGTATGGTGCAACGCCTATACGGAGTATTACAATCTTACAAACGACCCGGATCTTACCCCCGTTTACTGGACTAACTCTAGTTTTACGACTCTGTTGAAAAAGTCGACTAATACGGAGAGCGTTAATACTACCCCCGGTAGCGAGGATAATCCTTACGTTAAGTGGGCTGCAGACGGATTTAGACTGCCTACCGAAGCTGAGTGGGAGTACGCCGCGCGGTATCAAACCGGGTCAAGCTGGACTCCGTTAGATTGTTTTTCGGGCGCATCCGCTAATTATGACAATGCGGCGGCATGCGACGAAGTAGCGTGGTATACCGTTAACAGCGGTAACGCGACTCATAGCGTTGGAATGAAGAAGCCGAATCAGCTCGGCATATACGATATGTCGGGAAACGTCTGGGAATGGAACTGGGACTGGCATGGCGAAACTCCGAGCGGACCAGACCCGATAGGTCCGGAAAGCGGATCTTACCGGTGCGTTCGCGGCGGAGGCTGGAACTGTAATCCTTTCGATTGTCGAATCGGTTACCGGGACTACGGCATCCCGTGGTACATTTACTATGCCGTGGGTTTTCGCGTTGTGAGGCGGTAGGGGGTACTCCTCGTCGGGTTTCGCCCTAAAGGGCGCAAACCCGACGAGGAACCGGGGGATTTTATTGAGCGGCGCATATGCGCCAATTTCCCAAAAAAACCGGCGGGTCGCGCGAAATGAGTTTATAAAAAAAGAGGCGGTCTTTTGGGACTGCCTCTTTTTTTTACTTATCTAAAAGAATTTTTATCATTCTTCTAAGCGGTTCGGCGGCTCCCCAGAGTAGTTGATCTCCTACGGTAAAGGCGGTCAAATATTCGGGACCCATCATCATTTTATGAATCCTTCCAACAGGAATAGTAAGAGTCCCGGAAATTGCCGCGGGCGATAAAAATTTTAGAGTATCCGGTTTGTTGTTATCGACAACTTTAACCCATTCGTTAGAGTTTTTAATCATATCGATTATTTCGTCTAGAGGCGCGTCTTTTTTTAATTTTATAGTTAGAGCTTGACTATGGCTTCTCATCGCTCCGACTCTAACGCAAAGCCCGTCTATGGGTATGGGGTTTTTTGTATTGAGTATTTTATTAGTCTCCGCGTAACCCTTCCACTCCTCTCTGGTTTGGCCGTTTTCAACTTGCGAATCAATCCAGGGTATAAGACTGCCCGCCAGCGGGGCGCCGAAATTCTCTATAGGAAACGACGCGTCGTTAATTGTTTTTTGAACGGTTTTATCAAGCTCTAAGATTGCGCCCGCCGGATTTTCGGCTAAAGACTTAGACGCTTGCCAAATAGAGCCCATTTGAAGAATCAGTTCGCGCATATTTTTAGCGCCGGCTCCCGAAGCCGCCTGATAGGTCATTGTGGACATCCATTCGACTAGATCTTTCTGAAATAGGACTCCTATCGCCATCAAGGCTAAGCTGACCGTGCAGTTACCGCCGATAAAATTTTTAATCCCGTCTTTTAATCCTTTTTTTATTACGGGCATATTTACCGGATCAAGAATAATTATCGAATCTTTGTCCATTCTTAAAGAACTAGCCGCGTCTACCCAATACCCTTTCCAACCGGAGTTTCGTAATTCCGGAAAAACCTGTTTGGTATAATCTCCCCCTTGGCAAGAGACAAGAACGTCCATATCGGATAATTGTTTTATATTTTCAGCGTCCAGTAATTTAGTCGTTCCTTTACCAACGTCGGGACCATCTCCGCCCGCGTTAGACGTTGAAAAAAACGTCGCGTCTATATAATTAAAATCCCCTTCCTTAATCATCCTATCCATCAGGACAGAACCAACCATTCCTCTCCAACCTATAAATCCTACTTTCACATCCAACCTCCTGAGAATTCAAGTATAAATATTAAAGAAACAGATAATCAAAATTTTAAAATAAATCAAGAAAAATATTAATTCTTAATGTATATGACAAGTACAAGCGAGATTAATATTTGGTATCATAACTATAAAGATGAAAAAGGCAACGAAGTTGCTTTTTACTCAACAAAAGAAGAATTGATTATACTTGACGAGTCCGGAGACGTTATTAGATGAGAAAATCTTAAAGCCGGCGTAAAATCTGGCTTTATTTTTTTATTGAAATGTTGTATAATATGTTAAAACTTGTATATCGGGAGCGTTATATGAAATTATTTATGATTTTACTGTTAAGTCTATCCGCCCAATTTTTAGTCTTCTCATCGGATACCGATAAGGAGGCAAAAAAAATCCGGGAACAACGGGCTAAAAATTATATATATATAATAAAATCCGGCGATAGGGATATGAAAAACAGTATTCTTGAAAAAATCGACGCGGAGTTTGATACTTTGGGTTATACCGAAAACGACGTTAAACTCTTAGAAGTTTTAATCTACTTATCGCAAGAGGGAACTACGAGAAAAAATTACAGATATATGTCTTTAATAAACGATTTTCCGGAAGTAAGATCAAAATCCGCAGAAATTCTGGGACGCGTCGGAGGGGATATTGCCAGAGCGGCGTTAGCAGACATGTTAAAAAAAGAAACTAACGTAGACGTTATGATAAGCGCTATTAATTCGTTAGCCAAAGTCGGAGACAATTCTAACGGAGACGCTTATTACGCCTTAATGATATCTTATTCAAATATGTCTAATCCAACGGCGGACTATCTTATCTCTTTTATGGACGCTTTAAAAATACTGGTACAGTACAACTCGAAATTTTATAACGACGCGCTTATCTTGCTAACTAAAATTCAAGGTAGCGAATATTCGGCGAGCGTTAAAAACAAAGCTGAAGAGATAATAAATTTCTTGGCGAGCGAAAACAGATAATTATTTATAATCTTCCCATACGGCGTTATAAGCTTTAGGAAAATACTCTTTAATTCTTACCCCCAAAAAACTGTTAACCATAAAAAAGTAAAATATCGGGACGCTAAGTTGTAAGCGGGTTATAAACGATACCGCTGAAGAGACAATAACTATTGCGAAAAACAGACTAAACATAATAATAATATTTTTCCCGGATATTCTATCTATAATCGCATAGTTAAAAAAAACTATAATAGGTAGAGCTAAAACGATTAAGTCAAAATCAAACGTATTTGGGTTTGCTAATACAAGAGATAGTATAATAGTCGTCCAAAACGAATTTCTGCTAAAATTGCTTTTATGGACGATAGAATATAGAATTGGAAATATTATAGAAGTTATTCCGACTATAAGACCTACGGCGGATAAGACTTTACCGACAGATCCGGTACTATAGAATAGATGAAAAAAACTCTTAACGCTATGTTGTCTATAAAGCATATTTTCTTCGAGCGAATAAATATTATGAAACCTCGATAATAACGAATAATCTATCCACTCTTTCCATAAAACGAAAGAGTCAAATACTCCGGAAACTATAATCAACGAAAACGAGCCTAGTACAAAACCAAGTAAAAGTTTTGGTCTGAAAGAAAACAGTATAATAATAAAAATTATTATATAAAAATTGATTTTTAGCAAAAGCGCGGAAAGTAATATTCCGGATAAAAATATCTTATCTTTTTTTGAAAAATAAAAAGATAGCGCGAATATAAAAAGCCAAATAACGGAAGGCTGTCCTGAAAAAAACGAAATTATAAACGGAGGAAATATAATCGACAATAATAGTATTAAAAACCTGTATTTGAATAATCGTCTGAAGGTTTTTATCAACAAAACAATTGAAACCAAGTATAAAATTATTAAAAAAGACGCATATATAAAAAGAGAGAGATTAAAACTAAAAATCGAAAAAGGAACAAATATATAGTAAGTTAAGGGATTATAAAAAATATATTCGTTTTTGGGAAGTTCAACCTCTTTATACTTATCGGCGATCTCTTTTTCAAAAAATGATTTATCGTATAAAAGAGTTCTATTTTTAGACGCAATAATTTTACCGCCGTTATAAAAATGTATATAATTAGCTCTTTTCAAATTCTTAAAAGCGCAAACGTCGTTTTTACCGGTCAAAAGAAAAAAATAAATTGAAAAAAACGTTAATACCGCCGTTAGCGAAAGAATTATCCAGACAAAAACAGGCGCTTTGCAAACGTCTTTTCTACTAAAAAAAGTCATATTTAATCCTTAATTTTTATTTTCTTAATAATTTGCGACGTTACGACATCCGGATCTTTAGAAGCGTCTATAATTTCCACTTTATTGATCTTTTTATAATACGATAAAAGAGGTTCCGTCTGTCGATGATAAACTTTAAGTCTTTCCACAATCGCCTCTTCTCTATCGTCCGGTCTTATTATCAACTTTTCTTCATGATCGTCGCACATTCCCTCGATTTTAGGCTTTGCCGTATCGATATGATATATTCGGCCGCATTTTGGGCATATTCTTCTACCGCAGAGACGGGTTTTAACCTCTTCGTCTTTAATATCAAAAAAAACCGCAATGTTAATTGGCGCTAAATTTTCAAGTTTTTCCGCCTGGATCAACGTTCTAGGGAAACCGTCTAAAATATATCCGTTCGAGCAATCCTGTTTGGCAATACGCTCCTTTATAACTTGAATAGCTATATCGTCGGAAACAAGTTTTCCCTCGGCTATAATTTTTGCTATCGCGTCGCCTAGTTCCGTTTTATTTTTTATGGCTTCTCTAAATAAATCCCCCGTACTTACTTGAGGTATCTTATATATGTCGTATAACTTTTTTGCAATTGTGCCCTTACCGGCTCCCGGCGCTCCAAAAAAAACAAGTTTCATTCTTAATCTCCTAAAAAAATTATAAAAAAATATCGTTATCTGCTACCGCTTTTGATTTTGGCAAAATTTCTTTTAATTGAAAAATTATTGAGATAATCGAAAGCGAAAACAATATAATAACTAAAATTATATTGAAAAAAAGCTCGGGGATCTTATAGTGTTTTAATAAATTGCTTATTAAAAAATTATTGTCAAAATCCTGCAATAAAAATAGACAAATGAATAAGGCTATAAAAATGTATACTCTGGCTCGTTTAACGTGATAAACAATGAAAAAAGAGATATAAGCGCTTAATATAAGCGAGAATAAAATTAATAAAATAAATTTTAGAAAATTTTTTGTTAAAGAAAAATCAAAAATATTTGATAAATATAGATATAGCGTTAAAATCAAAGTAACTATAATAAATAATACAAAATAAATTATAAAAAATTCTTTTAAATACTTCATAGTAGATCGTTTGATTCTATTAAAATACTCTCGTCGGCTTCGTTTATCGATATAACTTTTTTTGAAAGATTTTGCAAAACTTCAATGAGCTGCTTGTCGTTATCGTTTTTTTCGCAAACAAAAAGCGTTTGAGAAAACGAATCCGGCTTATCCTGATGAGACGTTGATAAAGCGATAGGATTGGCAAAATTCATCGTTTTAAGCAATCTCAACCAACCGTTTATATCCAGCAAAGGGGAATTCGGCATTCTAAGTTCCGAATCAACGAAATCCCGCCAACCGGCTAAAAGCCCGAAGGTTAACGTTGTAAAATCTTGAACGGCCGTTACTTCGTTTAATAAAAAAAATCCCTTCTCTATAAGAAGAGACTTAACGTTGCTTAAAGTCGTCGATAAATTTTTAGTAGAATGAATGACGTTAGATCCAACGACAAGATCAAAACTGCCGGTTTCAAAACCTTGTTCGTTTAAATTCCCTTCAATATCGAGTTTTTTAAAAACAACGTTTGGAAATAACGGTTTAAATTTTTTTTCGCAACTTCTAGTAAAAACTTTCGACATGTCGGTGAAAAAATATTCTATTTTATCGAAGTTTTTTACGCTCTCCATAAGTTTTACGCTAGTTCCGCCGGTTCCAGCCCCAACTTCGATTATTTTTATAGTTCTATCCGGACTGCCTTTTCTGATCTCCTTGATATAATTAACGGCAAAATCTGAAATGAGATCGTTGAAATAATCGGCAAGAATATTACCTCGGAATATTCCTTCAACGAGCTCCATAGAGTAGACGGGAAACATTATTCCGTCGGGGCTTTTATCCCCCGATAAAATGTTTCCGTAGTTAGAAATACAAATTTCCAATAGATTGAAATGAGAAGTCATATCCGGATATTTGTTTATAAGGTTTTTTTTAAAACTTTCTGCGTTGTCCAGATCATTTTTTAATTTTTGAGACTCCGCCTTGTCCGTTGTAGTAATAACATTATTATCGATAGTAATAATATTTTCTTTTTCGAGAATCAGCAATAGCGTTTCAAATAATTCTGAATATTTGTCGTCAAGCCTGATTTTAGTTTTAATAGCGCCTTTGTCGACGCGTTCTTTAGATTTAAGGAAAAAGCCGTTATCTTGAAAAAATCTTAACAGTAATAGTCTGCCAAAGTATTCGACGTTTGAAAAAAGAGCGCCGCTATCCTTAATGTTTTCTTCGTTATCGTTGATAAAAGGCGCGATTGTCTGAACTATTTTTTTATATATTGGATTATTAAACATTATAGTATCATCTTTAGATAATTTCTTTAAAGCGTTTATACCTTCGTCGATTGAAATTGTATTGGTAAAAATATTTTCTAAAATTTCTTTTTTATTCATTCTTATCTCCGTTTTCCAGATAAATGAAGTATATCATTGATTTTTAAAAAAAACAACAGAAAAACTTTCGGCTAGCATATTTTAGATAAATATTATAGCGCTCCGTCGGGTTGGTGGAAAATGACGTATATGATGTTAAGAATAAATTGACACATATGGCGTTGGGAATAAAAATCGACGCATATGTGTCAAATTTTTTTAATTAGTAAATTATTTGTCATTTTCTAAAATTTATACAAGTTTTTGTAAAGAGTTTTCTACTTTTAGGTGTTATCTATATTAAAGAAAAGGAGAATATTTTATGAAAAACAAAAAACACTTATTCCATTTTATAGTATCAGAATCTATGAATACTACTGTCATAGATTTTCTACTAAAAGAGTTCAAAATTAATACGTTCAGCAAACTGTTTGAAACTATGTTTCGCTTCGTTAACAAAAAAATCCCAAAAATGAAAGGGATAATAGGAAATCAGCACTCGGAATACGCCGTTATAGACAATACAGACGATAAAAGGCTGGATAAATACCTTAGAATCAGCGAATCGGATTATCTTCGGATAAAAAGATGGCATTCCTTGTATAACGAATTTGGTATGGCTTCGACGGTTCGAGATATTATACTGTTTTTTTATAACGGCGTTATGAAATATGGGTTGGAAGGATTTCTTGAACTTATTAGTAAGAAATTGAGGATCGATAAATTGAAAAACGACTTTTTGGATAAAATGACACAACTGTTGAATATAACCGCCCAAAAACGCTTACTATACGAGCTCGTAATCGAAAATTATCCCAGGTACGTCTATTATACGTAAAAACCGACGGGTTACACATTATAAGCAATTTTAATTTACAACTACAAATTTAATTATTATAATAATTACAATAAAGGGGAGATATTGATGGATATTAAACTTCTGAAAAAAGTTCATATAGTCGGAATAGGAGGATGCGCCAGCTCTGCGGTTGCCGAATATTTAGTTAGGCGCAATATAGTCGTAACCGGCTCCGAGAAGAAAGAGAGAGGCGGATTGGAAAAACTTGAGGCTTTAGGGGTAAAAATATTTTA
The DNA here is from genome assembly GCA_002070605.1 of Spirochaetes bacterium ADurb.Bin133. GTDB lineage: Bacteria > Spirochaetota > GWE2-31-10 > GWE2-31-10 > MWDO01 > MWDO01. The sequence goes on along the minus strand of MWDO01000004.1, from coordinate 80,786 downwards.
CGGACATAATAAAAAAAATGTCTTAGAATATGGCGAAAGACCGGATATCGTTTTGTATTCTCCCGCCGTTACGTCTCTTGATCCGAATAATCCCGAATTAAGCGCATCGAGAGAGAATAAAATACAATTATCGTCCTGGCAATCTTTTATAGGCAAATATTTATCCGGAATCGGTAAAACGGGTATAACTATATCGGGTAGCGAAGGTAAAGGGACGACCGGCGGTATTCTTACCGCTATATTGAAGGATACCGAATTTGATCCTTTATCGATATTAGGCGCGAAAATTAAGGGAATCGCCAATGGAGAGGACTCAAATATATATTTGGGGAGCGGGTCGACGTATATTTTGGAAGCCGACGAGTATAACAGAAATTTTTTTAACTATTCGCCGGATATTAATGTTATGATTAATTTTCAATACGAACATCCCGAAACGTATAAAAACTTTGAAGAGTATAAGGAAGCGTTTTATAAATATTTTACAAATATGAGAGGCAGAAAAACGTTAATATTTAGAGCTACCGATAATATAGTCGATTTTGCCAAACAATATTCTATTAATAAAACTCATAAAATTATTTGGTTTGGCGAAGACAAGCGTGTTTTGTCAAAAACTACGGGAGATAAATACTATATTGAAAATCATAAATTATCCGAAAACGGAAATTATTTTAATATATCTCACAGCGATGGAAATATTGACATTCATCTTCCTTTTCTACCTGGGTATATAGTATCTAACGCGGTTGGGGCGTTATTAGCCGCTAAAGAATTGGGGCTTCAGATTGATAAAATTATAAATAATATAAAAAATTTTAAAGGTATGGTCCGCCGGTTTGACGTCGCTAAAACTATAGGGACGGGAGCGATTGTCGCGGATTACGGTCATTCTCCCGAATCTATCAATTGCATAGTCGGCGAGTTGAGAAATATTTACAAAGGTAAGAAAATACATCTTATATTTCAACCGCATCTGTTTTCAAGAACGTACAATTTTTTTGACGATTTTATTTTAGCGCTTAAAAAAGCCGACAAAATATCGGTTGTAGATATTTACCCCGCGCGCGAGAAGGAGGAGGAGTGGAAGGACAGGGTATCGTCGGAAATGTTGTATGAGGAATTAAAACGTCTGGGAGCGGAGGTTTATTTTGTAGGAGACCGAGCAAATCTTTACGAGAAACTGATCGACAAAATTGACCCGAACGAAGCGACCTGTTTTATAGGCGCAGGGGATATGGATTTGTATTATGATAAATTAATAAAAAATTTTATTCAATAATTGTTGGTAAAAATTTTTTTATGAGATAAAATATAATTATATACTGCGAAGGAATACCGAGATGAAATATAAAAATATTTTGCCCATAATAGTATTTTTTTCTATTGTTTTTTTTAACTGCCCGATTGGTTATTATTCTTACGATCCTTTTTTTCAATCGTATTTTGGGGTTAATTCTGAAAGAGAGTTTATTTATAAAAAGATGAAAACGGTATACTTTTGGAAAGATAAAACGCCTAATGTAGATATAGATTTGTATAACTCAAATCAGTCGCTTTTAGACGATTTGATATACAAAGAGTATGATAAATGGAGTTTTATATTAACTCTTGGAGAATACGAGCAATATTATCAAAACAACGAATACGTCGGATACGGCATTCTTTTTAAATGGGCGGATCAAGCTAAAACGGATTATCGCATAGGATATGTTATGGACGACTCCCCCGCGAAGGATGCGGGATTATCGAGAGGAGATAAAATATTAAAAATTAACGGCAAATCGATGGAATATATATTACAAAATAATCTTTGGGGGTCGGTATCGGACGAGATATATAATGGGACTTCGATAAATTTTCAAGTATATTCCGTTGTGGACGACGCAACGAAGGACGTCTCAATGACTAAGAGAACTATTAATATCAAATCGGTTCATATGTCGAAAATTATTGACATTAATAATAAAAAAATAGGGTATATAGTTTACAATGAGTTTAACGCCTCTCAATATGATAATACTTATTCTTCAGAATTGGAGGAGGTTTTCAAATATTTCAAGAATAATAACGTAAACGAGTTAGTCGTCGATTTGCGCTATAACGGCGGCGGTCGGGTCGACGTTTGTCATTATTTTGCCAATCTTATAAGCGGCGCCGGAATGTCGGGGGAAACATTTATCAAAATGAAATATAACGACGATTGCGCGGATAACAATTTGACGTTAAATTTTAAACATAACATTTATTCTTTAAATATGACTAGGGTTTTCTTTATTACAACAGATAATACTGCGTCGGCAAGCGAGGCTCTTATAAACGGTCTTAAACCTCATATTGAAGTTAAGATTATTGGAGGAAAGACTCATGGAAAACCTGTCGGTATGAACGGTTTCCAATTTGAAAATATCGTATTTTACCCGATAACTTTTGAGATAATTAATTCTCGAGGCGAGGGGAGATATTTTAACGGCATAACGCCCGACGTCGAGGTTGAAGACGATCTAACTAAACAATTCGGCGACGTTTCAGAGAAATGTCTGAAAGAAGCTATATATTATATAAATAATGGATCTTTTTCAATATCTTCTCAAAATTTTAGAAACGCCGAAAGTCTTAAAATGAAACTGCCCAATATACCTTATAGAGGGATACAAAATCTCGTAAATCGATTTTAAATAATTTGATATCGCTACGATAAATACGCCGCGGCGAGTATAGCTCCATATGTGTCAATTTTTCATCAGGGAGCGTCGCGGCGCATATAGCTTCATATGTGTCAAGCTGAACCCTCGATTTTCCCTCGACTACGCGCGGGACGCGAAATCGAGGGTTAAAGCTCCTTAGAATGACACATATGAAGTAAATATTTTTGATTAGTAAATTATTTGTTATTTATTAAAAATTATCCAAATTTTTGTAAAGAGTTTTCTACTTTTAGTTGTTATATATATTAAAGAAATATTAAAAAAAGGAGAAAATTTTATGAAAAACAAAAAACATCTATTTCACTTTATAGTATCCGAATCTATGAATAAGAACGTCATAGATTTTTTACTAAAAGAGTTCAAAATTAATACGTTCAGCAAACTGTTTGAAACGATGTTTCGTCTTATTGACAAAAAAATTCTAAAAATGAAAGGGATAATAGGAAATCAGCGCTCGGAATACGCCGTTATAGACAATACAGACGATAAAAGGCTGGATAAATACCTTAGAATCAGCGAATCGGATTATCTTCGGATAAAAAGATGGCATTCCTTGTATAACGAATTTGGTATGGCTTCGACGGTTCGAGATATTATACTGTTTTTTTATAACGGCGTTATGAAATATGGGTTGGAAGGATTTCTTGAACTTATTAGTAAGAAATTGAGGATCGATAAATTGAAAAACGACTTTTTGGATAAAATGACACAACTGTTAAATATCGCCGCTCAAAAACAGCTATTATACGAGCTCGCAATTGAAAATTATCCCAAATACGTCTAACTAAACTTATAACTAAAGTTCCGATTATAATATAACGCCGTCATTCAAAAATATCGACTTCAACCCCTTTGATTAATTTTGTCGAAATATTGACGTTTTTTTTCGATAATTTTTTAACTAAAAGAGTTTCCAGTTTTTTATCGATCGTTTTATCAAAATTATCAATTTTTTTAAAAAAATCGTCGCCTATCGGCGGAAACTCCATAATATCTTCTAGTACGCTAAAATCTCGAGCGGAATAAGAATCGTTTTTATTATATTCGGATTCGATTTTTGGATAAAAATCGCGATCGTTTGCAAAACTCTCGCTATAATTCGGTAATTTATCCATAATAATTTCGTCTTCAATATCGGCGAGCTCGTCGATGTCGTCAAAATCTATCGGTTCGTCGGATAATTTAGACAGCTCTTCGAGTTCGTCTTCGATTGATATATCTTCTATACCGTCGTCTAACAATTCAAAATTTTCATCGGTTAAATTTTTATCAATTTCGGATAACGCTTCCAGTTCGTCCTCCAATTCGGGGAATAGCTCTTCAGATTCGTTAAATTTACTCAGGTCGTCGTCTATAGATTTCATAACGTCGCTGATATCTTTATCTAAAATATCGTTAATTTTACCGTCGGCGCTATTTTGAAACTCTTCAGTTGGAGAAAGTTCTCGATCTTCGAAAAGGTCGTCTAAATCTTCATCAAATTCGTCCGATACGGAGTTTTCATCGGAAATTTTTGATTTATTTGAGTCTTTTGGTTTGTCTTGGAGGTCTTCGTCAATATCGTCTTTATCAAACTTTTCAATATCCTCCGTAGGTTTCTCGAAGTCATCGGGAATGTCGCGATCGTAATCTTTTAGAGCCTCTTCGATATCTTTTTTAAGTATATCGTCGGTCAATTTATCGTTATCAAAACTTTCCTCTTCTTCTAAAATGTCAATACCTTCTATCTCCTCTTCGACATCGTCCGCCTCAAGCTCTTCTAGTCTCTCCGGCTCTTCGGTTACGTCGATATCGCCAATATCGCCGTCTTCTCCGATATCGTCGCCGACTTGCGGTATATCAAAATTGTCTTCAAATTCTCCTAAGTCGAAATTTTCCGGCTCTTCAATTATTTCGGGTTCGTCTAATATATCCTCGTCCGGAGGAAAATCGTCAAGATCGCCAAAACTTTCGAAGTCTTCCTCTTCAATATCGCCGATTTTTTCTTCAACTTCCTCCCCTATGTCGTCAAAATCGTCCAATATTGCGTCGTCCATATCCTCAATATTGTTTAGTACGTCTTTTATATCTTCGTCGATAAAATCGTCGACCGGTCCGTCGGTTTTTTCTTCATTATCAAATTTTTCCAACTCCTCGTCGATATCGTTTAACAAATCCTCGTCGTCTATAGGAATTTCATCTTTCAAAGATTCGTCGCCGACGTCTTTCGTTTCAAAATCCTCCGATTCTTCTACGATCTCCGGTTCAGTCTCATTTTTGTCCGATTTTATTTCCGGAACGCTCTGTTCTTTATTTTTTTCTTCTTTTTTTTCTTCTTTTTTTTCTTCGCTTTGCTCTTCGTTCTGTTTTTTTGCTTCGCCTATTTTATCGCCGAGTTTATCTATAAAGGAGCTTAACTTATCGCTCAATTTATCCATAAACCGTCTTTCGTCGGCTTCGTTTGATTGTAAAGGCGTCGCGTTTTTAGAAGATTCCATTTTATCAAAAAGCGACGCGACTTTATCGTTAAGATTTTTCATTTGAACTTCAAGATTATTCGAAAAATCCGTTTTCTCAGGCATATTCTGATTTTGAGACACATTTTGATTTTGGGGAATGTTTTGATTTTGAGGGATTTGATACATTTGATCCAATAAATTCTTAGTTTCCGCAAGGTTATCGTATACGGATTTTTCGCTTTTAACGACAATCTCTTTTCTATTATCTTCCTCTCTACGATAAGGAAGTTCGTCGTAAGTATCTTGATCTTTAAGAAGATTAAGCATAGAGTTCGGCTCAAATTTTTCTTCTTCATCTTCGGGTTCGTCTTCTTCATCTTTGGCCGAAATAATCTCTTCCTCTTCCTCTACAGAATAATAGGGTTCGTCGTCGCCGATATTTATTATCGGAGCGTCGAAGGAATTTTCCAAAGATTTCTCTATATTTGATATTCCGTCGTCGTTTTTGGTAAGATCGTCTCTGTTTTTTACGTCGTCGTCTTCCATTAGGGCGCTAATGTCGTATTCTCTAAGTTTGTCTCGAATCCTCTTACTTTCGGCTTCATTTTTTAAAGCTATGTTTTTTACCGTTTCCTCGTATAAACTAAGTCTCTCGTTAAATTTCTCTATTTCATTTTCGCCGATAGACTCCGTTCCTTCAATATCAAATAAAGTTTGAATGTTTTCCATCGCTTTGTCGTAATTTTTATTAGCTTTATACGCCTTTGCGAGATTTAGCGATAGCATCTCGTCTTTGTTTCCGCTCTCTTTGAGTTTTTCAAAAATATTTATCGCTTTATCGTTCTCTCCTATTTCGAGATATATCCCCCCCAATTCGTTCAAAACCCTATCGTCGGAACCGCTCGCCGCAAGTTCTTCCAAAGTTTTTATTGCGTCGACATACTCTCCCTCCATTTTAGATATCTGAGCTATTTTAATTTTATTATCTATATCGCCCGGAAGAAGTTTCTCAACCTTTTTATACTCCTCCAAAGCCTCAAAATTTCTTTCAAGAGACATATAGAGTTCCCCTAAAGACTTTCTTAACTCTGCGTTTGTAGGATCTTTTCTTAATAAATTATTATATACGTCTACGGCTCTATTCGGATCAATTTTTTCAAGAACTCTCGCCAGGTTTAAATTCGAATCAAAATCGTCTTCGTTAATTTTCAATAATTTTTCAAATATCGCCGCCGCTTCGTTATAAGACTCTCTAAAATATAAAAGTTTGCCAAGATTGCCGAGGGCTACCGTGTAATTCGGATTAATGGCGAGCGCTTTTTTATACTCTTTTATAGCGCTTTCGTAGTCGTTTACTTTTTCATAAACCAGCGCAAGATTGTTTCTGGATTTAACATAATTAGGATTCAGACTAAGAGCGTCTTTATAACAATTCTTTGCGTTCTCTATTTGACCTTGTTTTTCATAAACGACCCCCAGATTATTATGAGCGTCTATGCAGTTGGGATTTAGCTCTATCGCTTTTTTATAGCTCTCTTCGGCTTCGTCCAGATTATTCACTAATTCAAAGACCACTCCCAAATTGTAGCGCAATTTCAGGTTGTTATAATCAACTTTAAGCCCTTTTTGATAAACGTTGATCGCTTCGTTGTATTTCCCCAACTGCTCGTAAATAATACCAAGATTATTATAAGAAGGGATAAATTCCGGATTTAGTTTGATCGCTCTTTCATAATCGTTTATCGCCTCTCTCGGTTTATCTATTATTTTATGGACGTTGCCTAAATTGTAGTATATATCGGCTCTTTTATGGTCAATTTTCAGAGATTCTTTAAAATAATAGACAGATTTATCGTAATCCTTAAGATTTTTATAAATTACGCCAAGATTGTTGTACGCTTCGATAAGTTTTTTATTTTTTGATATAGCTATTTCGTAATTATCGATAGCGTTCGTATAATCCCCTTTCGACTGATAAACCGTTCCAAGCAGTAGGTATGCGTTTGGGGATTCGTTATTAATATCGATAGCCGAAGATATAAATTTGATCGCCTGATCGTAATCTTTTATCCTCAAAGCAAATTTCGATCTTGTAATTAACTCTTCATATTTCATCATAAGCCTTCGTCGGTAAAATCTTCATACTTTTAATAATCATTCCGAACCCAGTTTTCAATCGGTCTACATGCGACCTCTTCCGAAAAATCGCTTTCGTTTCTTTTTTCGTCGTCGTCGAAAGCGGTAACCGAAAAATAATAGATAATATTATTCTTCAGTCCTTTTATCTCGATCCCTTCTTTGTCAAAATCGGCGTCTTTACTTACTACAATCGGACTGTCCCCCAGTTCGGAACCTTTCCCGAAATAGTTAAAAGACTTCGTTCCATAATATATTTTATACCCTTTTACGTCGTTTTCAGAATTTTTTAACCATTTTATCCTCGCCATACCGTCTTTTGGCAAAACCATTACCCCCAACGGTTTCGACGGCGGGATATTCTCTTTATAACTGATCGAAAGCCCTCTAAAATTCGGCGAATACTCGTTATCGGCTCCGGGAAGAAATTTTATCTTCCACTGTATATATTTTAACAGGTTACTCTCTAATTTCTCATCGCCGAATTTTTTCCAAGCTATCTTTTCTCCATAATCGCTTTCCGGGTGAAAAGGCTTATCGGAATATCGGTAAAAATAGACCAAATCGCTCTTATTATTTGTCAGTTGGTCAAACGCTATATTTTTTATATATACTCCTCTCCTGTCTAATAATATTACATTACTCAAAATTTCTCCACCATTAATATTATATTTATCTGAGATATTATCGTTTACCCCTCTGAAAATATAAAATTCGTCCAGCCCCCCGGTAAAGGAGTTTGCTATTTTTATCAAACATCTGTTTTTTGAATGATACTTCATATTATATACCGAGCCGTTAAGCGTTCCGTCGACTGTGGCGACTACTATTCCAGATTCGATTCCGTCTATATATAGTCTGATGATGCCCGTAAACGCGTCGAAAGTCATCGACGCATGCGTCCACCTTTCCGGAACCGCTCGAACCGACGAAATCAGTTCGATTTTTTCAACATAGTCTTCGCCAAAATAAAACAGATTATTAAAATTCCAACTTATTTTGCCGTCGACAATCTCGCACACTATCGATTGTTCTTCAATATTCTCCTTTTTTTTATTATAATACTGCCCGCCTATTTTTAGCAGAGACTCGTTATACGAACCGGTAACCGGAAACATCCAAAAACTGATCGAAAATGAGGAGAGATTTATCCCCGGTTGAAAATAAGTCTTTTCGCTACCCGACAACTCTACTCTATGCGACGAATTTACAAAATATCCCGAATTCCTATTAATACTTTTTTTATCGCTAATGAAAAATTGAGAATAAGAGACCGAGTATCTTCCCGTTTCGTCTTTGGTTTTATTTTCGTCGAAAGAGAGGTAGAGCTCGACGTCGCTCTTTACTCCGTAAATATTTTTCGACAAACCGTAGCCGACCGGTTTATCCCCGTAATAAATTTTTTCCACGTTTTTTTGTTTATAAATAAAATCGGCGATATTATCCGATACGTTCCATTTTACGGTTTTATCTTCAGAGTTTAGAAACATTCCGGATAGAGCTAATATAGCGAAAGTCGTTAATATCTTTTTTTTCAAATTTTGTCTCCGAGAAATTGTTAAATATATTATTAATTATCTTATATATCCGAAAAAAGTTTAATTAATAATTTGTATGAATTTTAAAATTTTTTGTTAAAGAAAAATCTATATTGTCGAAATAGAAAATATCGGAGAGTCATATTGAATAATAAAAATAAAAACTTGCTTGGAATAACGTGGGAATACGCTCCCAAATCGCCGGCCGTCAATATAAGAAAAAAAGCCGTCGTTAATAAAAAGAGTATTAACTCCTATTCTATTTCTGCTTTGAATTCTACTTTAAAACAAACCAAAAGGAGACGAGCCAAAAGCGGTTCAAACTTTCTTGCGAAGTATAAAATAATTTATACCGCGTCGTTTCTTTGTATATTTATAACCCTATTTTTTTTGTCAATCTCTATCAGTTCCGCCTCAAATCTTAATACTAAAAAAAGAGGAGATATAGAATTTGACGTTATGAGAGAAGATAATCCCGATAAATACCTCGAAAGCTACGTTTTTTTTGAAGACGATGAAAACGATAAAGAAGAGAGCGATCCCGGTCAAATAACGCAGTTTGTAACGGGCAAAGTCGAATATTCAAAATACAGAGTCGTAAATAACGAGAATCTAAATTCTATCTCGAAAAAATTTGGTCTTCTTAAAGACACAATAATTCTTGTAAACAACCTTAAAAATACTAACTCGGTTAAGTCCGGGATGCTCCTTAAAATTCCAAACCGCGACGGTAGAACAATAAAAGTCGGCAAAAACGACTCTATATTTAAGATAGCCAATCGTTACGGCGTAAAATGGGAAAATATAGCCGACGCTAACGGAATAGAATCTTCTCTGATCGTAGAGGGAGACTCTTTATTTATCCCTGGATCAAAAATGACGGATTATGAAAAAAAACGGTTCTATTCGGAAATTTATCTTTGGCCCTTGAAAAGCAGAAAGATAACTTCAAAATACGGACCTAGAATAGACCCTTTCACAAAGGCGTACAGTTTTCATACGGGAATAGACATTAAAGACGATCTCAACGCAAAAGTTCTCGCGGTAACTAGCGGAGAAGTCTCTTTTGTCGGAAAAAATAAAGTTTATGGAAATTATATTGAAATTAAATATAATGATGATATAATCTTATTATACGCCCATCTGAATAAAGTCGACGTCAAGAAAGGAGACTTTGTAAATCAGGGGGCGGTTATCGGAAAAGTAGGATCGACGGGGAGAAGCACCGGACCTCATCTTCACCTTGAGATAAGAAAAGATGGGAAATTAGTTGACCCGTTAAAGATAATGTTGTAAAATCCGATAAAATTACTATGATCAGAAGAAGAAAAATGGACAAAGACTACAAGAATAATTTTATTATACTATACCTGGTTAGCGCTCTAACGCTCTTTCTAATGCTTTTTGCGATATTTTCGCTGGGCTTCTTTGAGAATAACAATATCCTTATCAAACAGAGAAATCTAAAATCTGTAAAAAGTTTATACGACGACAATAACTCAAACAGCGAGGGGGTCGGAGGAGCGTATACGCCCGATACGATATCCGCTCCGCTATCGCATCTCGATTATTACGTCAAAATAGGCGACTCTATTCACAGCATAGCGGGTAAATTTGGAATAGACGAAGTAACGATAATCAAATACAACAATATTGCCATACCTTCAAAGATAGTTCTCGGAACCAAAGTTATGATTCCCAATCAAGACGGTATCGTAGAAAACGTAACAAAAAACAACACTCTTGAAAAAATTTCCGATAAGTACGGCGTAGAAAAAGAGGAAATCTTAAGAGTTAATAATTGCGACGCTTCGTCGGACGTTAAGACCGTTTTTATCCCCGGTATTCATCACGACAACATCTCAAAACAACTCCTTCTTGGGGAATATTTTAGAAGACCTTGCTACGGGCGCTTTACTTCGTATTTTGGCTATAGAAAAGACCCGTGGACTAAACTTAGGTCGTACCATTCGGGAGTAGATATAGCAAATAGCGCCGGTTCGTATATATACGCCGCGGCTCCGGGTAAAGTGATTTTTGTAGGTTCTTACTGGCCTCTTGGCAACGCCATAAAAATTCAGCACACTTCCGGTTACGTCTCCTACTACGGGCATCTGAGCAAATTCCTAGTAAAAAACGGAACATGGGTAGAAGCGGGAAGAATAATCGGGCTTATGGGCTCGACCGGACGATCTACGGGAAGCCACCTTCATTTTGAAGTCAGAAGATACGGCGCTATTATCAATCCCATGAGAGTAACGGTTTTTTAAGACTAACCAGACTTTTTATAAATATCGCCTCTTGAATCTGCTTTATAAAAATATATTAATATCTTTTCGTCGATTATTTCATATAAAATGCGATATTTACCAACTCTTAGTCTATAATGATTTTTATTACCTTTAAGCTCTTTTATATCAAGATTAGTAATAAATGGATTAACTGAAATAACATCTATCATTTTACTAATTTTTATTTGAACATTTCTATTTCTAGATTTTAAGAACTTCTCAACGCTTTTTGAAATTTCAATCTTATACAAGATTTAGTTCCTTTTTTAATTCATCCCATGATTTTGTTTCGCCATTTTCTAATTCTTTTTTTGCTTCAATATACGCTTTTTCATCTTCCTCAGTAAAAACATCGTCTTCGTCGTCGTAATATTTAATATCCGGAATTTTTTTTATTAAACTAATAACTTGATTATAGGATTTATCGGTAGTTTTTATTATTATTGTTCTCATATTATTTACCTCTTATTCTAAATATAAGTTAAATTTTATAAAAAGTCAAGATCTTGTCCTACTCGGACAGCGCAAGGGCGAAACGCCCTTGACCCGCATGTCGAAACAGTCGCATATGTGTCAAATAAAATGACACATATGAAACAAATATTTTTAATTCCCAAAAAACCCGACGGGATACAAATAATATTAATTTGACATTTATATAGTAATTAAATATAAATATTTATAAATACATCTTTTTGTTAAGGAAATTCTTATGAAATTAGGAATCGATATAGGCTCAAAAAATATTTCGATAGTTCTCTTGGAAGATTCAGGCGTAGTTTTTCATAAAACTTTTCCTCATAACGGCAATATTTTCAAGAACTTAATAGAAGAAATCGAGATTTTGCTTCAAAAATTTAGCTTAAAAGATATTGAATCTTACGGAATTTGCGGGAGCGTCGATCTAAAAGGAATTAAAACTATAGATACGATACTTGCGAGCGTTGAGTCAAATAGGTATTTATCGACCGGTTGCCGAAATATTCTCACTATCGGTTGCGAATCTTATTCGTTAATTATTCTTGACGAAAATTTTAACTATATAGAACACGCTATCAATCCTTTATGCGCTTCGGGCACCGGAAGTTTTATCGATCAACAAGCGGAAAGAATAGGACTTACCAGCGAGGAGTTAGGCGAATTATCGTATAAATTTCAAGGGAAAACTCCGGTTATCGCTACCAGATGCGCCGTTTTTGCAAAATCCGATATTATACACTCGCAAGCCGAGGGCTTTACTAAAGAGGCGATCGCCGCGGGACTTTGCGAAGGTATGGCTCGCGGAGTTCTTGCAAATTTGTTGAAAGGGAGGACGTTAAAAGGCGGAGTTTTATTTGCGGGCGGAGTGAGCAAGAATAAAAAAATCGTTTCCGAACTTTCAAAAATTTTGGGAAGCCCCGTCAAAATTATACCTGAAAGCGCATATTTTAACGCTATCGGCGCGGCGCTTTTGGGTAAAGAAAAAGACCTGAATTTAAAAAATGTTATATCTAATATCTCTACCAAAAGAGAGATAAGAGACGAACTAAAACTCGAGTCGACCGACTACCCAAATTTTTACGAGGACGAGTTTTATATCGAAGACAACATTGAGATAACAAAATATTCGGAAGTAAAAGAGGTCGCCGACGTTTATATCGGGATTGATATCGGCTCTACCAGCACAAAGTCGATAATTACGGACGAAAATAATGAAATCCTATACGGATTATATACAAAAACCGCGGGCGATCCGGTAAAAGCGACTCAAAATATTTTTCAAAAGGTTAAAAAAATATTTTCAGGGAAAAAGATAAACATATTAGGAGTCGGAACGACCGGCTCCGGCAGAAAATTAGTCAAAGAGATAATTAACGCGGATCTGGAAATAAACGAGATAACTGCTCACGCGAGAGGCGCGACCTTTCTTTCCAACGACGTCGACACAATTATCGAGATCGGCGGACAGGACTCAAAATTCACTCTTTTAAAAAATGGAAACGTCGTAAGTTCGACGATGAATTACGTTTGCGCGGCCGGCACCGGCTCGTTTATCGAGGAGCAAGCGAAACGCCTGGACATAACGCTCGACGATATATCAAAAATGGCGCTTGGAAGAAAAGCCCCATATACCTCGGATAGATGTACAGTGTATATGGAAAGAGATCTAAATTTGTTTCTTTCAGAGGGCTATTCCAAAGAAGAGATAATAACCGCCGTTCTTTACAGCGTAAGAGACAACTACCTCTCTAAAGTGGCGGGTCGGGAAAATCTTGGAGATAAAATATTTTTTCAGGGAGCCACCGCGCGAAATAAAGCTCTTGTCGCCGTATTTGAGAAGGAGATCAAAAAGCCGATATTTGTATCGAAATATTGTCATCTGACCGGCGCTCTGGGAATCGCGGTCATTTTGAAAGAGAGAAATTATCAAAAGTCTAAGTTTTCAGGAATAGACTTTGAATTTAAATTATCTACGGAAGTTTGCGAACTGTGCGTAAACAAATGCGCCCTTTCGATATACGAAGTTCGCGGAAACAAAGTCGCGTGGGGGCTAAAATGCGGCAGAGAATACGAAGATCATAAAGTAAAAGTTAAAGAGACCAAAACGGCGATCGATAAGATATTTAATTCGACGTTTATCGAAAATATTTCCGGAGTTGAAAAAAACGGAAAAATTATCGGAATTCCAAAAACGCTCTATTTAACGGAATTCTATCCGCTATTTAAAAGTTTTTTTGAAAAAGCGGGTTTTGAAGTAATAATAGAGGAGCCCTCCCAAGCAAAGATGAAAAACGGCTCTAAATTGGTCAATTCCGACTTTTGCGCGCCTATGCTGCTCGCTCACGGTCTCGTCGAGTCGTTGCAAAACAAAAAAGTCGACTACATTTTTTTTCCGACGATTATCAACAATAAAAGTTTGATAAAAAATGAGGTTGAAACGGAGTATTTCATCGATAAAATCAACGACGGGTATTATTGTTACTACTCGGAATACGCCGCAACGATTATAGATAATCTAACCGCTCTTAATATTAAAGATAAATTAATCTCGCCAAAAATGAAGTTTAACAAATCTAATACCAACGATATTTCCGTAGAATTGATCGATATAACTTCCAAAATAACAAATATCGACTCTGAAAAACTCAGAGAGATGTTTTTAGATTCTTATAACAAATTCCTTGAAAACAAAAAGAAATTTAGGAGAGCCGGCGAGAATATACTAAAAAACGTCGATAAAAGTAAAATTCTCTTTCTCGGGCGTCCGTATACTTTTTTTGATAACGTCGTAAATTTAAATATCCCAAAAACGTTTGAAAATTACGGATTTGATATTCTTTATCAATCGATGCTAGAACTTAAACCTCAAGAACTCGATTACGCTAAAAGATTCATTGATAAAGCGCACTGGATTTTCGGACAAGAGATAATATGCGCGGCCGAATTTGCCGCCAAAACCGAAAATCTTTTTCCGGTATTTCTGACATGCTTTAGATGCAGTCCCGACTCGTATCTCATAAGTTATTTCAAAGATATTATGAATCGCTACAACAAACCGTATCTCATAATTCAGCTCGACGAACACTCCAGCGACGTCGGTTATCAAACTCGAATAGAAGCGGCGATTGAGACCTTCAAAAATCATAAATCCGCCGCTCCCAAAAACATAGAGATAAAGTCGTATAAAAACGATTCTATCGAACCGAACGATACCGTTCTCATACCTTATGTAAGTCCCATTATCAGCGAACTTCAAAAATCTGTATTTACCGCTTACGGATATAACGCCATAGTAATGCCTCTCGATCAAAAAATTATAAACAAAGGATATAGATACGCTTCGGGCGGGGAGTGTATGCCGAACGTCGCTATCTCGGGTTCCTTAATTGAATCGATAGAAAAATATTCTTTAAATCCTGAAAATTGTATAGTCTATCTCCCTACTCTATGTATGGCGTGCAACTTTAATCAATATTCAATACTTCTCGAATTGGCTTCGGAGAAAGCCGGCTACGATAAGATAAAAATCGCCAACGGCAACTCAATGAAGCATATCGACGAACTTCCAAAAGAGTTGAACGTTAATATTCTCGAAGTAAACATTTTGGGATCAATTTTATATAAACTATATTATAAATTCCGCCCTTATACGAAGAACCCGCCCGATATAGACGACGCGCTAAATCGATCGATGGAGTTAATCAAAACCAATCTGACTAACAAAAAGCCATTAATGGAAGCCGCTAAAGAAATTAAAAATTTATTTCAAAACCTTCAAGTCGATATGAGCGTTAGAAAGCCCCGTATCGCAGTACTCGGCGATCTTTACGCAAAATATAACTTTATTCTTAACGACGATATATACTCTCTAATAGAAGAACTTGACGGCGAAGTTCTAGTTCCTTCCTTTACGGAAACCGCGGCTCACTTTTTGGACGCCGATTATAGAGATAACGGGCTTGATATCAAATACAAACGCGGCTTATCGCTCTTTGAAAGGCGATATGAGAATGTTTTTAAAGAGTTACTTGAGGATTCGTTCGAACCGCCGATGGAGGAGCAGGTTAAACTAATGGAAGAGTTTGGGATAAATAATTTTATAGCCGGCGAAACCTCGATGAACGTCGGACGAGCGCTCTATTATATAAAACATAATACCGTAGACGCTATGGTCCATCTCAATCCGTTATTCTGCTGTCCCGGGGTAGTTTCCGCGTCAATTTTTAGAAAAATTCAAAAGGACTTCAATATACCGATCATCGATATTTTTTACGACGGAAATAACAAACCTAATAAAATAATTATTCCGCAACTGTATTATCTAAGGAATAAAAGTAAATCGTAACCGTATGAATCAAATTTATGCGCTTGTATCTATCCATATCTATCGTTTTACGTCTGAAACACGGTTTCTTTTTAATGCGTATGGTCGCTATGAAATTCTTCGGAAGGTTTAGGCGGAGTAAATCCAAGTTCTTTCATGGACTTTCCCCCTTTGGATCTTAAATAATCGACTACCATCATATTCATAAATCTCAACGCTTCTCCGGTAGCCGTTTCCGTATAACCGCCGCCGGGATCTACCTGGTATAGTTCGTAAAATTCTCTCACAAACGGCGGGTAATCCGGCTTCCATTCAAAATATATATTTGGCGATATTTTTTTTTGTTCGATAAAATATTTGATAATATCAAAACTGCCCTGTTGTACCGCGACCACCAGAGCAAAATCCCAGGTTTTACCCGAGCCTGTATGAAACACTTTATCGACAAGTTCGATATCATTCTTCTGTACCGCATAGCAGAGAGTCCATACTCCTTTCGAATTTTTACTTAGCAGATAGTCGATCATCTCCTTGTCGCCGCATTGAACCGCTTTATCAAGTTTTGTCCCTTCAAAATTATTATATTTTATGTAGAAATCGTCGTCGTTGATTATTTGATCGTCGACGATCTTAAACATTTCAACGCTCCCGGAATCAATCGCTTCGGATATAATCGCAGATTTGAAAAGATCATTTTTGGCGTAATCGGAGGTCAGCGAGCGCGGAATAAATCTTTTTAGTAATTCCGGTTTGTTATGTCTTATGGAAAAAAAAATTAAATTCACGTCGATCTTATTTTCATTTTTTCCCGCTATTTTTAATATTTTGTCTATTTTATTGTCAATAAAAAGATTTTCAACCTTTTTATAATATTTTGCATCTTTTTTCACCGAACAGCCAAATAACAAAACCAAAACGATAAGTAAATACGCGACTCTAAAATTACTCATAAGATATTTCTCCGAATTATAATTATTGAAACAGGACTATTTTATCGCAATAATCGCTCCGCCCCTGTCGCAACCGGGCAATCTATCTCCCGGTATCGCAATAGCGTCTCTGAAGCCCGCTTTTTTAAAATATTCTATCCACTGTTCGGGTCTTAAGATCGGAGACAGCGGTCGCAACTCTTTATCTTCGTAATACGAATAGCTTGATAATAACCCAAACGTAAGCTCCATATACCTGTAAAGTTTATCTTTAGGCGGGGCTATTTCGCCAAGAACGGCATACCCCCCTTTTTTAATAAGCTTATACATTGCGGAACAAGCCGATAGTATATTGTTTGTCGCGTGCATGACGTTTACGGCGTATAACAGATCGGCGCTTTCAAGATCGACCTCCTGCTCTTCAAGCGGAAGAGTTACGTCTAATCCCTTAAATTCCATAAAATCGAAATATTCCTCAAAATTTTTGGAAGACTTTTTTACCAATCTTTTATGAATATCGGTAAAAATATATTTCTCGATTTTGTTTCTAGGTTCGCCCAAACTTTTAAACAAATCGGTCGTTCCTCCGCCGGTTCCCGCTCCAATCTCCAAAACGGTTATTTTTCTATCAAAAACGTTGTTTATAAGCCGCGTTACAGTTTTACCGGCGAGCTTAGACCAATAACCGTAAACTTCGCTGGTATAATATACTTGACCTACTAAGGTAAAATCGCCCCACGGACCAAACATCGCCTCTTCGCCGGATAGTTTTCCTTTGATAAATCTCTTCAATCCGCCGATACCTCTAGCCAGCCATTGGAAAGCGGCCCACTCTTCCGGAATGTCTCTTACCGCCTCCGCTATATACTCTATCGGAGAATGAATCTCCGGATCGTTATCGACGCATACGTAAACTTCGCCCTCGCGCGATAAAATATTTTCTTCGACAAGGATATCTAAAAGTTTTTTAAATACGTATTCATTGTCCGGCGTTATGCCTACCGTATTTTTCATATCAGAATAAGTTCCGGTATCGCCCTTTTTTGAAAAAAGCGATAAATCCCAAATAATAATGTCGACGGCGGCCGACAGCGTAATTTTCTGAAAAGAACTTTCAATCTCGCTCCACCTTTTCGGCCAAACGTCTTCCGCGTCTTTAACCAATTGATCAATTAAATATTTATCTAAGAAATCCATCTCTCTATTTTCCCTTCCATTTTTTTATTATCGAACAGCAGTTTATGCCGCCGAAACCAAAAGAGTTTTTCAACAAATAGTCAATATTATAATTTTCAACTTTTTTATTGGCGCAAACGTCTATCCCCAAAGCGGCAATTTTCGGATCAAGATTTTCGATATTTATAGAAGGATGCAGAGTCGAGTTATTCATCTGCATAATCGCTCCAATTAATTCTACCGTATTAGAAGTCCAGCCGGTATGACCTATCATCGATTTTGTGGCGTTGACCTTAATATTCTTAGCGTGTTCGCCAAAAACGTTTTTTATAGTCGTAAGCTCTACCTCGTCTCCAAGAGGAGTAGAAGTAGCGTGACAATTAACGTAGCTTATATCCTCAACTTTAATCCCGGCTTTTTGAATGGCTCTTTTCATAACTTTAGTCTGCCCCTCTACCGATGGATTTGATAAGTGGTTGCCGTCGCAGTTTGACTCGACGGACAGTATCTCGGCGTAGATATGAGCTCCTCGCTTTAACGCATGTTCCAACTCCTCGATAATCATTATACCGGTTCCGTGGGACGGAACAAATCCCTCTCTTCTAACGTCGTACGGTCTGGAGGACTTTTCCGGCTCGTCGTTAAAACTTTTATACGAAATCGCGCTTACTAAAATAAGAGCTTGATATCCTACGTCTGAATAATCCAAAAGCCCCCCGCCGATCATAGCAATATCGCAATCGTTGTACAATATCTCCATTATGCCGTTTTTCATCGCCATACCCGAGCTTGCGCAAGTGCCGCCGGTTATGTACATAGGCCCATATATTTGTAAGGATTCCGTTATACTTGCCGCAACGTCGCTATCAAAAACGCAGATACCCATCAATCCGTCTATATACTCCGGCTCTTCTTCAAATTGCCTTACGTTCTTTACAATGTAGTTGTCGTGGAAATTGTGTCCCCCCAAAACTACCGCCATTCTGTCCGGATCGGGGGCGTTTTTAAATAATCCGGCGTCTTTGTAAGCGTCCAAAGCGGCTAGAAGCGTAAGCTTTGTCGAAAAAGGGGCGGTCTTTATGATCTTTTTAGCTCTTTTTAAAACGTCTTCCGGAATATTATCTTTCAACGAGTCCAACTTTCCTCTAACGTCGTAGTCTCCCAGATCGCCTCCGATCTTACATCTGATTCTATCGGTGTTAACGCTCGTCATTTTTTTTATACCGGACTTCCCTGCTATAAGATTATTATAAAAAGTTTCGGGAGTATCGCCGTTAGGCGCGTTTATTCCCATTCCGGTTATTACAATTCTTTTTGGATATGCCATGCCAAAATCTCCTTAATTAAGTTGTTAAATATTGCGTTTCAAAGAATGCCGTATATCCCGCTGAAAACGCTTCGCGCTTTCGCCGTCCGTAGTTTTCAATCGGGCGATAGAAATATTTTTTCAATATCGAACGAGTATAAACTAAATTGAAAAATTGTCAAATATTTTTTAGATATATTATGCGCCTCGACGCGTCTTGATAGAATTTGACACATATGATACGCGTCGCTCCTCGATGAGAAATTGACACATATGATACGCGCCGCTTCTCGATGAAGAAATTGACACATATGCGTCGAATTATTATGCGACGCATATGTGTCAAAAATTTTTAGCCCCAAAACGCCGACAGACTGCGACATAATTTCAAGCGCTTGTCGATCTTTTTTTAAAAATAAAGATAGCGGAGAGCGGTAAATTCCGAAAATTTATTTAGCCGGCGGCGGTTTATTTTCCGATTTTTTTGTCGTTGTTTTCTTTGTCTTTGTTGTTTTTGTTGTTTTTGTTTCAATCGGTTTTTTCGGCGGCGTCTTTTTTAGCGGAAGCGGCTCGGGGTTTATCGAGACGTAGCAGTCGAATAGCAGTTTCATATCGGTCGTCGTATTGTAGAAGTCGGGATACAAGCCGCCGCGGATATTTATATCGACAATATTATGCGGCTTGATCGAGAAGCCCAGATAGAAAATATTGTTATCGAAAATAGTTTCGTATTTTTGATCTATCGTATCGATTATGCTTACCGCTAGATTTTCTATCTGCCATTCGAGGTAGAGTTTAAGATTTATCTTTAATTTGTCTCGCGAATCCGCCGAGAACTTAAAGAAAAATTTGTCGTAATAACTCTTTGAAAAAATTATCGTCTTATAGTAAGTAAAAGTCGCTTGATATGAAGTTTCCATATAGAGATATTTATCTATATCTATCAGGAAACTTACTCTCGCCCCAAAATTGTAATTAGATATGGAGATCGGTTTTGCGCCGGTAGAGGTCAACCAATTTATCGAGTCGGTCATCCTTTGGTCTCTTTTTGCCGAATAGGATAGATCGAAAAGTCCGATTTTGTTCAACCCCGAATCGGCGATTATCTCCCCGATAAACTGCAGTTTCTTAATCCTGATCGACAGCCCCATAGCGGCGGAGATATTATCGACTAGCATAAGGGGATTAGTTTTTATAGTATTAATGGCGAGCGAACTATTCGATCCGAAATTGTAAGACAACGGAAATAGCGCCCCCATATTCAAGAATATAGAGAAACTAAACGACGGTATATTGAAGGCGTTGAATTCCGAAATAAGATTGACTTGCGTCGGAAAATACAGCTCGCGCCCCTTGTCAAAATTCATAAAATCGTAGCCGTCGGCAAATATATCTATTCCAAACTTGAATTTAAAACTCGAATACGGCGTCATAAATTTCAACGACAGTCCGTAAAGCCCTTTCGGCAGAATATCTTCCGCATAGAAAAATCCTTCAAATATATTAGACTCTCCTTTTATTATGAACGAGGTTTTTCTATACATAGGGAAGAATATTTTAGAACAAAAATTTACCAGCGAAAATCTCGAGGAGTCTGAAAAATTGTTCAACTCCCCCATCTGAAAGAAGAAATTATCGTTTATGTTATTGTATCTGAGTATTCTCAATTTTAACAAAGCGTCGTCGACGGCGTCGAGAACGATTTTTACCGTCGAGCCGTTTTGATCCGACCCAAACGACCACTCGTTATTGGTATTATTGACGGGCAACAACATATTATTTGCAAACATTTTGTCTACGGAGAAAAATACGGGAAAATAAAAACTAAATTCAAATTTTTCTTTTTCCAGCGCGACGCCCGGTTTCCATACAAATTTTACGCAGGTCTTTTTATCGTAACTATAAAATCCCGTTTCATTAGCGAAAAACGACGAAAAAAATCTCAGCAGTTTTATCGCTTTCAAGTCCGACGTTTGATCTTTAACGACGATCTTGCTTTCAATTTTCGGCTCGATAACAACGCTGTCGGCCGACTCGTCGGCGTCCGGAACTTCCGCATCCGAAGTTTCGTCAAGCAAAGCAATATCGTCGAAAACGTCGTTTGAGTCGTCCGTATCGCTAAAAATAGGCTCAGCGTCTTCGATATATTCTTTAAGCGGACTCTCCTTCTCCGACTCGATATCTTCGTCTACCTCGCCGGTTTTGCTTATAAACATAATTGGGATCAATTTATCTTCTATAACGGGATAAAGCGGCTCTTTTAGTTTAGATTCGGGGGCGTAAGTATAATCTCTATCGGAATCTTCGTCTAAAACGAAGTTTTTCGGCTTAATTTTGGCTAATTCTGCAAAAATCTCCTCTTTAGGAGGCATTAGTTCCGTTTTATCTGTTTCCTCGGTTTCATCTCGCTTAAATTCCGGAGCCGTTAAGTCTTCCGTCGGGTCGTTTTGGTCGGGAATATCCTCCGTTAAGTCGCTTATCATTAATAAATCGCCGGTCGGGTCGGAAAATTGTTCAATCGTATCAAACGATAAGCTCTCTAAAACTATCGGCGTCGTTTTAGAAATATAGTAAGAGTTAAAAGACATCTTTTCTTGCCATATTTCCAGATCTTCCGGAGTAAATTTCTCTATCTCTTCAAGGGTATTTTCGTTAAAGCCCGCCTTATCCCATTTTTCAAGTTTTACCGATCTATTATCTTTGATCAAATAATTCTCCACTACTCCGTTAAAAACGATCGTATAACCGACGAGATCTTTTTCTTCGTTTAATATAGTCGTTACGCCAAAATCGCCGCCGTTATTGTATAGTTTTACAGATTTTAGCTCTATCTCAATTTGGTTTCCCTCGTCTATAACGCTCCTTATTCTACCGTAATTCATTTTTAAGTAAATTTTGTTTTTAGCGCCAGCGTTGTAAAAATAAAAATCGCTATTTTCGCTTAATACTATAGAACCGATAGGCGTATAGTCCTTAATTATGACAAATTCCGCTCTCTGTTTCTCAAGCGTCAGAAAGGTCGATCCGGAATAGAGATAATCGTTAATTTTTATAAGATTTTCCTTAGAATCTTTGTCGTAAAAAAAATAGTCCGACGAGCTATCGGAAGTATCGATCAGTTGTAAAAATGCTTCGCCGGCGTTTACAGAAAACCGCGCAAAAAAAAACAAGAAAACTACAATAATCGGAAGATTTCTTTTGTTATAAAACAAAAGACACCCCCACTCCGACAAATTTTTGAATATCAGCGCCATATCTCTCTATATAAAACTCGTTAGGATTTTCCGGCGGCAAATAGTCTTCCTCGACTATCCAACCGGGAGTTTGAAGCCCGATAATAAAACTTATCTTAGCGGAATAAATCTTATAGCTTACTTCGGCGTAAAATCTGAAATTCTCCGTTATCGACTCGAGAAAGTGTCCCCCGTTTGATCCGGATATGTGCAGATCGGTACATCCCGTTTCATAAAAAACGTCTATCGTCAACCCTTTAACGGCAAATTCGGACAATCTAAATTCCATCGCGTATTTAGATTTGAATACGTCCGTTATTAACGGCATTAGTATCTTAAATTTGAAATGCAAATTGTCGTTTAAAGCGTACAGACCAAATCCCGCAGATACGTATAAATTATAATCTTCGCTCTGCCCGCTATACTGCTTCTGCCTGACTATCTGGTAGTTAGAGGAAAAATAATTTATAAAAAAATCTTTGCCTTGAACGATAAATCCGGAGCTTAATCCTAAAAGCAATCCGGAATTCTTAACGTTTAAGAATCTCGCTTCCACTTCAAGATTATTGGCAATCCCAAAATCGGACTTATCCGGATCGGACGGATTGGCTCCGTTGTATGCAAAAGCTACTTCGTCGATTACAGATACTTTGACGTAATCCTTTTTAAAATATACAAAAGATATCGGAACGGATCCGCTAATCAACGCCGAACTAAATCCGTTAACGTGAAAATTTCTATGGCTTTGAAAATATTGCCCTTTGAGAGCGCTCAGCCTGTTTCTCTCAAAAGTATCAAGATCCGACATAAAAGTAACGCCTAACGATAATTTGAAAATATCTTTGAATTTAGCAAATCCAAGGGGGTTTATATTGAAATCAAATCCAAATATGTCGGGATCCAGTAAATCCGGGCAAAAAAAAGTAAAATTGATAGGGATGTTTTTTATCTTATATTTTTCAAAATACTCTCCGTCGAGGCGAAAATACGCGCCGTTTTCTTTATTAATCGGGACAAAAAAGTTATTATGAAAATTGTTTACAAGCGTCCCCGATCCGAAAGTCGTATAAGGAATCTTGCCCGTCGTAAAAAAAATCGGGCTTTGCGCGTTCCCGTATCGTATATAATCTATCCTGTCGAGATATAAAAAAACGGTCGCCAACGGATCCCCTTCGATATACCAATCGCGAAAACGGAACTCGGGTTCCAAAGAGAATATTTTAAACCTGATAGTAAAATCCAAACCGATCCCAAAATCATTAATATGAAAAGCGGTCTTGATAAAATAAGATTGATAATCCGTTACCCCAACGCCGTCGTTTACCCCGACAATTCCGAAACCGGTATCTAATATCGCCTGTAAGATAATCGGCTCTTTCGTTTTATCCTTTTGGTCGATCTTAATTTTTACCGGATACATATCTGCCATGACGGCAATTAACAGCGCCAAAATCAAATGTTTTTTCATCTATACGCCTTGCTTTTTTTTATTTAACCTATATTATACACTTAAATTGAATTGTTTTCTATCTTTTTAATCGGTATTTTGCGCCCCGTCGCTCCCCGATGAAAAAATCGTCGCATATGTGTCAAAATAAATCAACGCATATGCGACGCCGCGTCGCTCCTCGACAAAAATTGACACATATGAGACGCCATGCTCCCCGAGAGAATTTGACATACGCGCCGGGTCGATAACGCGCGACAATTGTCGTAGAAAGAAATATTGACACATATGATGTTAAGAGTAATTTGACGCATATGCGGTTTTGGTCTGACGCATATGCGTCTCTTGGTAAAAAATAATGATAAAATATATTTACCAAATCGATTTTTTTTTGTATATTATAATGAAATATTTATTAGGAGGCTATTAAGATGGCTTATAAGATTTCTGACGACTGTATCGAGTGCGGGACTTGCATGTCGGAGTGTCCGGTTGACGCTATATCCGAGGGAAGTCCATACAAAATCGACGAAGAAAAATGTACCGACTGCGGCAGTTGCGCGGCGGTATGCCCCGTTAATGCAATTAGTCAGTAACTTTTAATAATAAAGGGGCCGTCGATTAGACGGTCTCTTTTTTTATCAAATCTATGAAACCAAAATATTTTGCGCTTATTTTCGTTATTTTACTCTATCTTGCCGTTGCGTCTCACTTGGCGTATTTATTTTTAGAAGAGAGCGGCAAACCTAAGAGCGCCGATAAGTTTAATTCTTCCAAATTAGTTTATTTTAGCGATATATCCGGCGCGTTAAATATTAGTCCGGATTTTGAAAATATTTTGGACAAATTTTATCCTAACGAGATTTTTCCGGACGAATATTCCAAAATCAGATGGATCGATAAAGCAAACGCTATGTATCTGTCTTATAGGTATAATTTTAGTAAAGCCCGATTGTTATACGACGAAAATAGCCGGGATATAATATTTTTCCTGAAAAACGGAGAGAAATTCTTTTTTAAAGAGAGTTTAATGCTTCCCGAAAAGGACGTTTCCGCGGACGAACATTTTTTGGGCTATTTATATTACGAATATATCAAGTCGGATTTGGTTTTCGAAGAGTATCCGCTCTTTTTCTCGACTTTTGTAATCGACAGATTTACTAATTACGCTTTTTTTGACTCGATATACGGCAAAGATAAGAGAGAAATTGAAGAAAATTTCAACTACTTTAAAATAAATAAATTTAAATTCCAGATAAACGGTAAAAATAAATGCGCTTATCGGTTTAGCAAAGCGTTGTCGGAAATTAATAGAGAGATTGACGGGAACGAGGATATTAAACTTTGGTTTAAAAACTTAAGATCGGTTTCGTCGTATTCCCGTCGCGAGGTCGCTTATCAAAAAAGACCGTCGTTACACTCGTGGGCGATTGCGATAGATATATCCCCTAGAACATACGGCAAAGAGTTATATTGGTATTGGACTTCCAAATTTCGCGACTATTGGTGGACTATCCCCGAAGAGGATAAAGCGCGCTTTCCTCAAAAGATAATCGAGATCTTCGAGAAACACGGATTTTGCTGGGGCGGCAAGTGGAAAAGATACGATCTTATGCACTTTGAATACCGCCCCGAGATATTTTTTAGAAAATATAACTAGGTTTAAGATTATCTAACTATTCCCGCTTCATTAATTAATTTTCCGAGAAGTTGGTCGTGGGATTGTATAGATTTTTGATTCGCTTCGTAAGACCTTTGAACTTCTATCATCATTGTCATTTCCGTAACGGGATTAACGTTCGCCGCCTCGACGAAGTTTTGTAAAACGTTCGGGCGCAGATTCCCTTCCGCTATAAACGGTTCTCCGGTAAATTGATCCTCGTAGAAAAACGAGTTTCCCTCTCTTCTCAACTCGCGTTCTCTAGGGAATCTGACAATTTTTAATCTTCCGATAAACTCGGTCGCTTTCCACTCGTTTTCTTCTTTTAAAACCAAACGATTCTCATCCTGCGCAAACTCGTTATTTTGATATATATTCCCCTCTTTATCTATAACGAAATTATTGCTCTTTATTTTTATCGGACCGGTTTCCGTTAAAACTTTCAATCCGTCTTTTGTAACTAAGTATCCCTCTTTGTCGATAGTAAAAGCTCCGTTTCTGGTATATCTCTCCCCTTTTTCAGTTTCTATCGCTATAAATCCTTTTCCGTCCAGCGCCAGATCGAAATCGTTGCCGGTCTCTTTAAGCGAACCTTGATTAAAAATAGTGTACGACTCGTTAAGCTCGACTCCGGTTCCGAGTTTCCCGACAAAAGGAGCTTCGTCGTAACTGCCCAAAGGAAACGACAATTTTCCGTCGTCGTCGAGACGCCTTATTTGCATATCCGGGTTAGCTTTCATAATAGCCATATCCTGCTTAAATCCCACTAAATCTACGTTCGCCAGATTATTAGATATAATGTCTAATTTTTTTTCCATCGCCGCCATACCTGAAGCCGCCGTATAAATTCCTCTTAACATAATTACCTCGCTTTGCTATATAATTATTATCGGAATTTTGGAATTTTGATTTAGAAAAAATATTATTTGCTAATTATTTACCACTTTTTGAAGATAAAAAATGCGGCGGCTACAATCAAAATAAAACCTACGATATAATTCCATTTTATCTCCTCTCCAAGGTAGAGAACAGAAAATACGGAAAAAACCGAAAGAGTTATAATCTCCTGTATGGTTTTTAATTGCGCCGCGCTAAATTGCCCGTGTCCTATTCTATTTGCCGGGACTTGAAAGCAGTATTCAAGAAACGCGATAAGCCAGCTTACTACGATAACTATCAGTAGCGGTTTGTTTTTAAATTTTAGATGACCGTACCAGGCAAAGGTCATAAAAACGTTTGAAATTAATAGCAGTATAATAGGTATAACAATCTTCATCGTATCTCTTATTAAATTTCAGCTTCTTCAGATAATATTTCATTAGCTCTGGCTAAAGCTAGGTCTATGTTTGCCGCTACATTTTCTTCGCCAAGTTTTTTAACCAAACCGGATTTTTGTAAAACTAAAAACATCTGAGTTCTAACTCCGGAAAGAACAACTTTGATCCCCTGTTTCTGACTATCTACGATAATCGTTTCAAGAGCCGTCAAACCGGTCGCGTCTATCATTAAAACGTTCCTCATTCTAAGTATTAAGATCTTTGGCTTTTTTTCTATGGATTTTATTTGGTCCTTAAATTTTTCAGCCGCCCCAAAGAAGAATGAACCGTATATTTCATAGACTTCTACGCCGGCGGGAACGTTTTTATTTTTAATTGAATTTGCGTCCGTTTCGTTTTCGTCGTCGACAATCATCTTTCCGACTTGAGATACGTTTGACATTCTATACATAAAAAGTAGAGAAGCAAGAACGACTCCGACTTGTATCGCCACCGTTAAATCTAAAATTACCGTCAATAAAAATGTTACTAAAAGAACAATAACGTCGCTCTTTGTGCTTTTAAAAATCTTAACAAAAATATGAATTTCGCTCATATTATATGCAACCATAATTAAAATTGCCGATAACGCGGGCATAGGAATCAGAGCCGCCAGTTTGCCGAAAAAAAGCATAATTAATAATAAAGTAACGCAGTGTATAATGCCGGCTATCGGAGTCGTTCCCCCGTTTTTAATATTTGTCGCCGTTCGGGCAATCGCTCCGGTCGCGGGGATTCCGCAGAATAACGGAGATACTATATTTCCCGCCCCTTGAGCGATTAGCTCCATATTCGATCTATGTTTCCCGCCGGTCATACCGTCGGCGACTACCGCGGAGAGAAGACTCTCTATACCCGCTAGAAGCGCGATCGATAGAGCCGGTTGAAAAAGTTCCGGCAGTACTTTAAAGTCTATATGAGGAAACTTGGGTAGAGGCAGCATATTTGGAACGGATCCAAATTTACTTCCGATCGTATCGACCGGTAGTTTGAATATCAAAACTATCAGGGTGGATACGATAATCGCAATTAGAGAACCGGGAATTTTGAGAGAAACTTTTTTCCACAATATCATAATAACGATAGATACCCCTCCAATTAATAGAGCGTAAGGATTGACGGTAAGTATATTTTGCGAATATGCTATAATTTTATTAATAAATTCCGCCGGAACTTTGTCTATTTGCAATCCTAAAAAGTCTTTAATCTGAGTCGTAAATATTATTAGAGCTATACCCGTCGTAAATCCGACCGTTACGGGATACGGGATAAACTTGATAACGGAGCCCAGCCCCGCTATACCCATTATGACCAAAAGTATTCCGGCCATCATTCCGGCGACGGCTAATCCGTCGTAGCCGTATTTTTGTACAATACCGTAAAGCATTACAATAAAAGCTCCGGTAGGTCCCCCTATCTGAACGCGGCTGCCGCTGAGTATGGATATAACTATTCCGGCGACAATCGCGGTGTATAACCCCTGCTCCGGTTTGACTCCGGATGCGATAGCAAAAGCTATTGATAACGGGAGAGCCACAATCCCGACAATAACTCCGGCGGATAAGTCCTTTGTAAAAGTTTTAAAAGAGTATCCCTCTTTAAAAACCGTAATTAATTTTGGCGTATATTTTACGCTTTTCATAGAATCTCCTTTTTAAAATTATATGATTATATTCGGCGCAAACCGTTGATCTTAAAAACCGGCAAATAGCTAGTTCAAAAAACGCAAAACCCGCTACAACCGATATAAATTCAGAGTAACAAACGCCGTTTGAAGTAAAATTTTACGCTAAAAATCACCATCTCTTTAATTTCCAAAAAATGGACGTTAAAATAATCGATACGGCGGAGAGTCCCATAATGACCCAAAACGCAAACGGTTTGTCTTGCATAGGAATGCCTACGTTCATAGAAAAAACGCTGACTACAAAAGTAGGCACCATTATCGAAATAGTTATAATATTTAAGGTTTTCATAAGGACGTTAAGATTGTTGCTCACAATAGCGGCTCTTGCGGCGGTAATCCCCGACAAGACGTTAGCGTAGATTTCCGCCAGTTTGTAACACTGAGTATTCTCGATTATTATATCGTCCAGTAGAGATAAATTGTCGGGGGTGAATCCGATCCTTGCGGCGGCGGCTTTCATTTTTTCAAATAATACCGAATTAGAATTAATACCGTTTAGGAAGTAAACCAAGCTCTTTTCAAGAGTAAACATATTAATTAGAAATTTATTCTCCATCGACGTATTTATTTTTTGCTCCAACGAATCCGATATCATATTAATTACTTTTAAATGACCGAGAAAATGAGAAATTGTGCCAAACAGCAGTTTTAATAAAACGTCCAAAAGAGAATTAAGTTTGAAAGATTGCCTCCCCTCAAATATTTGAATATCTTCCGGCATAATAATTATCATTTTATCTTTAAAAATGAATACGCCGACGGAAGTTACTTTAAATAATAGATTGTCTTCATTAGAGTAGTCCTTGGGTCTTTTTAACAAAAACATAATATGATCCTCTTCAAACTCGATTCTTCCCAATTCGTCCGGATCTATAGAAGAGATTACGTTATGCTCGTCCATCCCGTAAGCGCCGACCAAATAGTTCATCTCATCTCTGTCCGGCTTTTTATAAATTATTACCTTTGACTCTTCTAAGTTGGATTCTACCAATTTATTGTTTTCAATTTTTAAATAACTAACCATATCCTGAATTGTATAACAATATATAATTAATTTGTAAAGAATAAAATAAATATTTGAGTAAATCTGTATAAATTCTATATATTACTGTACGTAAAGAAAATAATTATTAAATTCTGAACAAATAAATTTATGATAAGAAAATTAATACAAAAAAATACCGAATTAAGCAAAAAGATATTTGTTATATCGATACCCATAACGATACAAATGATTGTGGAATATCTGTTAAATCTAACGGATACCGCTTTCATAGGTCATTACGATATAAGAGGGGTAACGGCTATTACTAACGCTATATACCCCTTATCTATATTTATGTCGCTGATGTTCGCCACTTCAAAAGGAACGACGATTCTTATATCCCAATCTATAGGCGCTAAAAATTTTAAAGAAGCGAGAAGATACGCCGAAGTATCGTTTGTTTTTAATCAAATTATTTCATGCAGTTATTTTATAATATGGTTTATTTTCGGTAAAAGTATTATTCATTTGCTTGGCGCCAGAGACGATATTCTTGAGATGTCCTATAATTATGTAAAAATTATTTCTTTTCGCTTTCTTGTATTGGGCTTTGTTTTAGGGGGAAATTCGACATTGGAAGGAAAAGGGATAACTTCTCCGATTATGATTAGTTCAATAATTAAAACTTTGTTAAATGTTTTTTTAGATTGGGTTTTAATTTTTGGGAAGCTTGGTTTTCCGGAATTGGGGATAGAAGGAGCCGCAATAGCCACTTTGATAAGTTCCTTAGTCGGCGACGTTATACTTATGATTTTTGTTTTTTTGATAAAAAAAGATTTTATTTTACGGTTTAGGGGCATTATGAGACCTAATTTTATCATATATTTAAAATCGTTTAAACTCGGAATACCCGTCGGACTTGACTTTATGTTATGGGTTTTGGGACAAAACGCTTTGGTCTTCATACTAAACAGATACGATTCGCTTGCCGCGGGATTGTTCGGAATATTTGGCGTAATTTTAAATCTTACCGTAAATCTTTATATGGGAATATCTATCGCGGCGCTAAATCTGGTCGGTAAGGCTACCGGAGCCGACGACAAAAACGAAGCGTATAGAGCGGGCAACTTGTCGATATTTTACGCATTAATAATTTGCGTCATAGCGTCGTTTTTATTTGCGCTGTTTCCTAAGGAAATTTTGTCGATATTTACTAACGATAAAACCATTATTGACCAATACTACAAACTGCTTTACATTATGGCGATTATTACCTTTCCAACGGCGCTAAACGTCGTCGGCGGCAACGCAATTAGAGGGAGAGGAGATACTATGTGGATGCTTATTACCCAGATACCCGGAACTATACTGCTTGTATTTTTTTGTTATATTTTTATGTTTATATTTAATCTGGGAATAGCCGGTCTTTTAATAGGAATATTTTTAGACGAATTGTGGAGAGGAGTAGCAAATTATTTGAGGTTCGCTCTTCATTACGTCAAGCCTATCAAATATATTCAAAAAAGAGCGGATATTTAATCTATAATTAATCTTCCATAATAACGCTGAATATTACGCTTCTGTTTAGTATAGAGTCTTTCTCTATATTGCCGGTTGAGATTGGTTTGGAGGAACCGAGGGCAAAAATCTCGCAGTCTTCCCGTAAAAATCCGTTTGATAATAAGAAATTCACAACGGTATTTGCTCTCCTTTCGCTTGTAAGTAGTTCCAAATTTGCATTCCCTATACTCATCGATCGCGCTTCAACGTTTATTTTAAATTTCTTTTTTTGATTTACGGCAAGTTTTTTAAGCTTCTTAAAATCCACAATCATATTGTTCAGCGCTTTTATTTGATCGGGATTTAACTCTTCAGAATTCGCGCTGAAGTTGACGTATAGAGTCTCGATACTCTCTTTAATTTTTTCAATTTCCGTATTATCCGTACCGGTTAACGATTCCCAATGATATACTATTTTTGAACCGTCTAATAAATATTTTTTCTGAAGTTCTTCAAGGTCTTCAGATTGAGTAACTCTGATTCCATAAATATGCTTCTTAAAATTTTTATTAACAATTCTGGTTACTCTGGTTCCGTCCAGCGCGTCGAGAGCGTTAACAAACTTGCGAAATCTTACGTTACGCGCTATAGGAATCGACGCCAAGAAACCGCATATCGACAAAATAATTAAAATAAAAACAACGGCAAATATCGGGAATTTCTTTTTTTTCAAAGTTTTATTTTCAGATAATAAGCAGGCTTCCAGATAGATCGAAGAAGTTTTGAAAGGCTCCATATTTCCTTCAAACTTTTCCAGTTCAGTATCGTATTTATAACGAATTATCGAAATTGTTTCTCTCATTTTTTTTCGTAATTCAACATTAGGAATTCCTTTTATTACGCAAGCAAGCGTTAACTCGGACGTCGATTCCAGCCATATATTGTATTCTCCGACTTCAAGCGCGTCGACGTCTTTTTCTTTAGAAATTCTTAGAGATTCCTTAACAAAATCTTTAATAGCGACCAGCATCGACGTTACCAAGTCGGAGTCGACGATAGTCGATTCGATAGATTTGACCTCATTGATCAGCAATCCGGTTTTTTTGTGAATTAAAAAAATATGTTCTACGCGATAAAGGAGCGTATGCATAAATAAGATCTCGGCGTAACTCTTGCCGGTTTTTTTAGCTTCGAGTCTCCACCTCAGTCCTTGAAAAGATACGCTCTTTTCTATTTTATTATTTATAGATTCTAAAAACTCTTTAAATAGAGTCGAAACCGACTTTGTAATCATAGGTCCAAGTATCGGAGAGAGCGCGGAACTTAAAACTTCAGAATCGTTTTTTACCGAATACTTTATCGCTTCCTCCGTCGAATCTACTAAAGATATGGGAAGCATAGAATCAACTTGATTTCTCATCGAGATTGATTGAGGTAAAACTTCGCTGACAATTTCCGCATTTAAACTTTCATACTTTAACGCCCGTTGAAGTTTTTTTAATTGAGTGAGTTCTAAATTTTCCAAGTTTTCAAGTTTTGAGTCTAACGGTTCGTAAGATAAATACTGTTTTTTATCATCCATAATTCGCTCGATTTAATTATAATTTGATCCCTAACGATAAATCAAATGAAATGTTATTCATATATTCTCCGTTAAAACGTATTATACTACAAATTAAAATATTTTTGTCAAGAATATTTTAATTTAGCGCCGTAAGCCGTCGGTTTTTTGGGGATAAAAAAACAATTGACACATATGCGTCGAATTTTTATGCAACAATTGTCGCGCGTTATCGACGCCGTCGCATATGCGTCAATTTCTCCTCCCCCAAAAAAACCGGCGGGCTCTCTAACGTCTTTTGTATTTTAAGTCGCCGATATAAAGCTTTGGTTTATTTAAATTTTTAAGCGCTCTAATTAGTTGTTCGCACTCTTTGTGGACGTAGGAGTCCGTCGAAACTATACCGCTCCCAAACAGAAGCTGTCTTTGCCTAACGATTGATAACAATTTTGACACTTCGTCGTCGTTAGGGTGGGAGTCGTTTATTACGTCTATTAATCTGTTAGATTCTATAAGAATTTCCATATTTTCCTCGAAAAGACCGTATCCGAAAATAATCGCATATTGCAACATTATCGAAGTTAATCTTTGTTTTTGATTTATTGATAATTTCATACAGACTTTCCTTTTGGTATTGAAATAATAAATTTTGTTCCGACGTTTAGTTCGCTTTCTACAGATATGTTCCCATTATGCTTCTTTATAAATTCATGACACAACGTTAATCCAAGTCCGCTTCCCATTTCCCCGTTGGTTCCCGGAGTCGAAGAGACTTTATCGATCTTAAAAAGATTGTCTATTTTAGCTTGTTCCATACCTATTCCGTTATCGATAATTATCAAATTGTGAAATTCATCGTTAGACGAGTAATCTATTATAATTTTACCGCCCGATTTTGTAAACTTAATCGCGTTTGATAAAATGTTTCTTACTATGGTGTTAAACATTTCATAATCGACGTTAACAATAACTCCTTCGGGTATGTTGTTTGAGATTTGAATGTTTTTTTGATTTAAGTTGTTTTGAAAAATTTCGACGTTTTCTAACGCTATTCCATACAGATCAAAGTCGGATATCTCAAAATTTAAAAGTTCCTTTTGACTTCTAGCCCACAAAAGTAAATTTTCAAGCAAACTTAAGGTGTTTTTCAGATATTTATTTAAATTGAGATAGACGTTGTTTTTTTGTTGCTCTGAAAACTCTTTATGATGGTTTAGCAAGTCTAAATAGCTGATACAGGAACTTATCGGCGAGCGCAAATCGTGAGCGATTATCGAAAAGAATTTATCCTTAGTCGCGTTTGATTCTTTTAGTTCTTCGTTAATTTTATTAATTTGTTTCTGCAGTAGATCGACGTCGTTTCTGCTTTGTTGGAGTTTTTGAATATCCTCTCCGATAAGCGTCGTATCTTTAACGACCAAAAGAGCCGTTTTGCGATCGGCGGGATTATTTAAAACGCTTAAATCAAAAAATATTGTTTTATCCGGCAGCTTTCTGTTTATTAAAGGAATGGTTATTTCGCCGTTGTTGCCGTTTAAAATATCCTGAATTTCTTCGTCCATTCCGAATAATTCAGGAAAAACGTTTTCGAGACTTGAAGAATCTTGCGGAATATCGACGCCTAGATACGATAACAGAGAATTATCCGGAAAAACTAAACTAAAATCATCTTTTATTATCGCATAAAAAATATTATTGCGGGATAAAATAAAATCGCCTATATCTTGACAGTTCATACTATATTTATACGCTTTTTTTTGATATAATTAAAGAAAAATCTGTATAAACATATTTATTTTAAATTAACAAGCAATTCCCAAAGAGGTCCTTTAACCCCTTTGTTTCGTATGCGGTTTATTAAACTTAAATTTGTCCCCTTTTCCAGTCCGGGAATAATCCAGTTTCGTTTGTCTTTAACATATTCCGCTAAATAATCCAATATCTCGTCTCTAACCGCTTCGGATATGTAAAATACCGGCGTTATGCCTATATCCAAGTCTTTAAACGTCTCCGCAATCTGAGTGCCGGCGTATAATCTAACTCCGATAAATCCTATAACGGAAGTTGGGGCGGTTAGTTCGACGTTTGCCAGAGTCTCTTTTAAGGTATCCATAGTTTCGTTTGGTCCGCCGAATATCAAACTATGATTAAATTTTATACCTCTCTCTTTGCATATCTCGCAACTTCTAAATATATCTTCAACCGTAAACGATTTGTTATACCCTTTGAGAGTTTCAGGCGAAAAGGCGTCGGTTCCAAAATCAGCGCTGGTTAATCCCGACTCCAAACATTTGCCGATAAATTCATTATCGGACAACGTCGGCGTGAAGAATCCCGTCCATTTGATTTTTAATTTTCTTCTGATTATTTCGTTACAAATTTCCAGCGCGTAATTTTCAGGATGATTGAATACGTTATCTACAAAAAAAATATAGTCGATCCCTTTTGATTTGTTCCAAAATTCGATCTCGTCTACAACATTTTTTGCAGAGCGAAATCGATAGGATCTCCCTTCCAATACGGGATACGTGCAGTAAGAGCAATTGTATGCGCATCCTCTTTTCGTTTGAATATTAATACAACCGGAATACTTATAATATTTATCAATATCGAATCCTTTTCTATCGGGAAACGTATCAAAGTTAATATCTTTTATAGTCTCGGAATAAAAAAGTTTTTCGGTCGGAGGATCCCCGGTCTCAATTTTTTTTAAAAGTTCGAGAAAAGCGTACTCCCCCTCCCCTTTAATGCCGTAGTCGGCTCCGAGTTCTTTCATATAGAGTTCGGGAAATATTGAAAAACCCGATCCGCCGAGAGTAATAGGCGCTTTCGAATATTTTCTGCATATATCGACCATGCTTTTATAATAGTTAAGGTAGTTTTCTGCTATCGGAAAACTGTTGTTATCCACGTTTCGAATCGATACTCCGATCGAATCGTAACTCTTTCCTTTAAGAAAGTTCTCAAGTTCGATTTGAGGATTTTCCAGAAAACAGGCGTCGAAAACGTCGACAATATGCCCGGCTTTAGACAAAGCTCCCGCTATATAACTTGCCCCCAACGGAAAAACCGGATCCGGGAATTTTTCTCTGTTTAAAGCTAACATTAATACTTTCATTTTTTACTGTCTCCAATAACGTTTTTCCAACTCAAGACTCTCTATCGGTTGATTGACTCTCATCGGATTTATATCTATTCCGCCTCTTCGAGTAAAAAAACACTCGACAAGAAGGTATCGGGGAGAAGAGATCGCGTAGACGTCCGAATAAATTTTTTCGCAACAGGATTCGTGATAATCGGCATGATTGCGGAAAGAGACGATATATTTTAATAGCGACGAATCCTCTATTATATTATTTGATATATATTTTATATGGACGGTAGCCCAATCCGGTTGACCTGTTACCGGGCAATTAGTCTTAAATAAAAAAGAAAATCGTTCAATTTTTTTAAAACTATCAATTTTCTCCGTTTTCAAAAGGGATCTGTCCGGTTTATAACCGTTTACCTCTACTTCAAGATTGTCTAAAAGATTTTTATTACTAATTTTTTCAATCGAATAAGAATAGTTGTGATCGTATAAATCGACGTATTCGATCGGCGAAAGTATAATATTTTCCAAATCGGTCTTAATTGTCAAAATCACGTCTTTTTCGTCAAAAAAACGCGTCGCAGAAAATCCGTACAGATAAAGTTTTAGAGATTTTGATTCCACAATATTTGGAGAATCGGAACCGTAGGCAAAACGCAAAACTTTTTGAATCGGTTTGCCGTTGTTATTTAAAAAACTAAATTCGTAACAATTCCACCTGTCGTATCCATAAAAACCGGATTCGTCGACGCCGTTTTTTTTTCTACTCTCAGACCTGCGAATAGCGTACAATACGGAAGGATCGTAATTTGAAACATATGTTGTTTTTTGCCCTAAAGAATTTTGCGCCATATATATTATTATTCCAATTTATTAATCTGACTTTATTGCATAAATACTATCAAGGATCAAATCGAAAATAATATATTTGAACGATAAAGTCAAATTTAATTTTTTGGACTATTTTGGAAAAGTAATTACCGTTTCAAAACCGTTTTTGGTATTAAGAAAAATTTTACCGTTCAGCTGATTAGCTAAGAGAGAGACTATTTTAAATCCGGTCGTTTCTACGTTATCAATATCCAAATCGTAACGATACCCGACGCCGTTATCTTTAACTATAAGATTGTACTCCTCCTTTCGGTTTTTGAAAGAGATAAAAATTTCTCCGTTTGGCGCGGAGGGAAAGGCGTATTTTAAAGAATTTGTGAGAAGCTCATTAATTATTAATCCTATAGGAATACTCCGTTCGATATTTATTTTTTCGTCGTCAATATCTGTTTTTAGCGCGATATTTTTATTTTTCGAAATATAATTTTTATATTGATAACTTGCCAGATCGTTTAG
The DNA here is from genome assembly GCA_002070605.1 of Spirochaetes bacterium ADurb.Bin133. Classification (GTDB taxonomy): domain Bacteria; phylum Spirochaetota; class GWE2-31-10; order GWE2-31-10; family MWDO01; genus MWDO01. Next base: position 43,633 of record MWDO01000004.1, on the reverse strand, counting down.
ATATTTTTTTATATTTATATTTACGCAATCGTCGGAGCGGCATAAATTTTCATGAATATAAGAAATCGATTTTATCCTTCCTCTTGTCTCCTCCAGCGCCGTCTTGACCTCCTCGTTATCGCATTTACGATATTGTATGCCGATAACGCTTAATATTATTGCCAGATTATTTTTAACTCTATGATGTATCTCTTTAATGAGAGCCTCTTTTTCTTTTAATTGTAGTTCAAAAAGTTTTATTGGAGTAATATTTGACACAATTGCGATAGAGCCGTAATTTTTTTTATTGTCGTCAAAATACGGCGTTGCGGATACAATAGTCCAAACTTCTTCTCCGTTTTTTTTGATAAATTTAGAGTCAAAAATCTCTTTAACGTCGTTTTTTCGATCTTTAAATTTTTCTTTAGCTTTTTCCATACTTTCTTTGTCCATAAAGTCGAACAAAGACTTTCCGAGAATCTCTTGCGCATCGCGCCCAATAATTTCTGCGAGTTTTTCATTAACAAAAATCAAACTCCCGTCTGAGTTTACAAAACATATTCCTTCGTTTGAAGTCTCGACTATTTTTCTAAGTTTTCTTTCGCTATCTAAAAAAGCCTCTTCCGTCTTTTTTCTTTCCGAAATATTTACCGTAGAGTTGTTTTTAGATTTGATATACAAAATAATAGCCGATAGAAAGAGTATTAAATTTGCTACAAAAAAAAGCGATAGCGGCAATAAATGTAAATAAACTTTCACAAGCGCCCTCTTTCGCTTATAATAAATAAAATATTACTTTACGACAATAAATATATCAACAAATTTTATTTATACAAAATGTTATAAAAATAACTATTTAAAAATAATAAATTTTGGTATTATCTATATAATAGGGCGCCCCGTCGGTTTTTGGGGGATAACAATATTTGCTCCATATGTGTCAATTTTATCTTTAACGTCATATGTGTCAATTCCCCTCTCCCAAAAAACCGACGGGCGCCGTTATAGGTAATTTTTTCAATTAATGGAAAAATCGGAGGATAAGATGAGCGCAAAGTCGATGGATTTGAATTTGGACGTTTCAAAGGACGTTGTTTTTAAAGGTATAAAGGGCAATATTTTTTTAAATGTTGGGGAGAGGTCCAAGATCGAGTATAACAGCGAAAAGTTTGGAAATATTGAGCCGGAGGCGGAGTTAACGGTCGACGAAGTAAATAAAATTATATTAAAGAATTCCGATCTGGCGACTACCGACGTTTCGCTGACTATCCCAAAAGAGATAAAAAAAATTTCGATAGTTTTAGACGCCGGCAACATTGCCGTTAATAATTGCGAAGCGTATTTGGATATTACTCTTACCAAAGGGAACGCTTATATAGAGAAAGCTCCGGTCGGACTTAACGTATCGGTTTTAGACGGAGATATAAAAATCGATAAAGTTATAGGAACCGCCTCCGTAAAAACGGCAAACGGGGCTATTAAGATCGGTTCGTTTGAGAAATCCGGAGGAAACGTTGAAAGCGAAAACGGGCAAATTTTGATCAATATAGAGTCGATTAACAATTCTCTAGACGTTAAATCTAAATACGGCAAATTAGTCCTTGGGCTAAATAAAAACGCAGGTTGCTCAATTATCGCAAGAGGACAGGACGTAGTAAGTTATCTTACAAAGATTACCGGAGAATCGCTTGGAAGCCCTTCTCAAATTAAAAACGGGGACGGCTCTAAAAACATTACGGCTTTTAGCGCAACGAACAAAGTTTTAGTCGCTTACAAGGAAGACGTCGATCGAATATCGCCGGATTTTGACAAAATATTTCAAGAATTGGACGAACAACTGAGCAAAGATCTAAAAAAACTTGCGCTAAAATTGGAAGGCATAGGAGAACAAGCGATCAAATCGGGGAAAAGTTTTTTAGAAAAATTGTTTAGCAATATTACGGATAAAAAAGGCGACGATAGTAATAAGGATAAAACAGACAATAAAGATAAAACGGATAATAAAACTAACGCGGCTAATGAAAAAATGGAGATAATATCTCTGCTAAAAGAGGGGAAGATTACTCCGGAGGAAGCGGAAAAGTTGCTGAAAGCTTTAAAATAAACGGTAATTTTTTGAGTTTAATTTTTTTCGTTAAGGAAACGATATGGATGAAGAAAAAATTATTAGTATTCTTGCTTCGATATTACGCGATCTTTGGATCGAAGAGAGAATCAAAGAGGGATACCATCTCCCTGAAAAGTGTCCGGTTTATGAAAAAAGCGGAGATAACGAAGATATTCTTAAAAACTCCGATCTTATTCACTGCAGAAAATGCGATCCAAATCTCCGGGATCTGGGCGAAATCGATAGCTTTACAAAGGAAGAGTATCTTAAAAGAGCAGAAATATTCTATGAAAAAATGTTAAAAGAGGGAATAAAGTTTTATTGGTAATCACTCCTCTTTTTTCCGGTAAACCTCTTTACTTCTGAAAAAACCGTCTTTCCAGTTAAAGCGCTCGAATTTGTCGACGTTGCCCGATCGTTGGAGAATTTTAACCAAGTTTTTATATAAATTTTTTGAAAGATTGACGTCGCTCAAATCTATTAAAAACCTGTTAAATCCTTTTTTAGATAAGAACGGAACTTTATCCATAATAGAAAAAGGTTTTTCGGGTATTACTTCCATAGTTTTGGAATTTTTTATAAGGAAAAAACCGTTATCTCTGTTATCCGTCAAGTAATCGGGATAATTTGAAAACGGATAATTAATATTAAACAGTTTTGGGAACGAAAAGATAGTAATAATAAAGTTTCTTGCGTTAAAAGTTTGAGTAGATTCTAAAAAATTTTTTTTGCTCGTCTCAAGCGGAGGAATTATGTAATCGATCCCGTTTGCAAATAAAAAATTTATAGAATAACTGTTAAACGCATACAAATTTGAGCCGCAAATAACAGTAATATCCGGATTGTTTTTAAAAAAATTTAATTGAGCTACATTATTTATAATAAAATATATAAATCCTTTACCAATTATAAAATTCGTCTCTTCAATTATAGACAAATCCTCGTCTTCTCTATGAAAGGGCGGAAGAGACAAAATTATGTTTTCTTTATTAAAAGGAATTTTGTTGATATTATCTTTAAATTCGCGTAAATTCTTATACGACAATTCAAATATAATTTTTTCAGGTTTATAACTCTGTAATAAAAAGAGTTGGCTGAATTTATTGATTTTTATATAAACGCCCTCTTTCAATCTACTTTTATTGTTTATCTTTGCCGATTGCGCCGCCGGAATTTTTTGAATCCCCGGATGCGCTCTATACGGCGCAAGGTTATTTGGAATAATAGATTTATAGCTCCCCATAAGAGAGCGTTTTTTGTATAAAAATATTTCATCCCCTTTTTCAAAGGAGTCTTCCGTCTCGACTTTATATAGATCGTTTTCTTTTTTGGACGTTAATAATTTTAATATTTTGGTAAAATCGTTTTTAGCGCTTCGAATCTTAATTTTATCTCCGTCTTCCAGAGAGGATTTTGATTGAAAATAGATTATATTGGTATTTCCATTTTTTTCCACGTCGTCGACTTGACCTATTTTCGAGCCGGTTTCGCCGGACGACGCGTTGTCGATAAAATCTCTGTTGTTTTTATCAAGGAAAAACAGCGTCGTCTTTTTTCTCGCCAGATCGTCGAGTAAGATACTTTCGGCTCGCCTAGCGACCTCTTCAAAATCGTTATTTTGGTAGTTATCTATCATATATCTATACGCTTTTACTACGACAGCTACGTATCCCTCGGACTTCATTCTCCCCTCGATTTTTAGACTCGAGACTCCGCTTTCAATAATGTCCGGAATATTACGGATTAAACTGAGATCTTTTGGCGAGAAATAAAATTTTCCGACCCCATTTGCGTCTTTATATATTCGTCTGCACGCCTGAGTACACTGCCCCTTGTTAGCCGACCTGCCGCCAAAATAACTGGAAAAAAGGCACAATCCCGACGCCGATATACATATAGCTCCGTGGCAAAATATTTCTATTTCCGAACTTGTATTTGCCGTAATATTTTTTATTTCAGAAAGAGTTAGTTCTCTCGATAAAACGACTCTTTTAACGTTGTATTTTGATAGCGCATTTACCGCTCTAGCCGATGAAATATTCATCTGAGTCGACGCGTGAATTTTTAGATTTGGAACAAAATCCCCTATTATTTTAATAAGTCCGATATCTTGAACAATTACGGCGTCGACGTTTATTTGCGAGAGAAATTTTAAAAGATTGTAAACTCTGTCTAACTCCCACTCCTCGATTACGGTATTAACCGTTACGTAGACCTTTTTATCTAACCGATGAAGTCTATCGGTAATAGATTCAAGCTCTTTATAAGAGAAGTTTTTAGCTCTAATTCTCGCGTTAAAATCTTTAAGACCGAGATATACCGCGTCCGCGCCTTCGCCTATCGCGGCGTTGAGAGCCTCAGGCGAACCCGCCGGAGCCGCTAATTCTATTTTTTTATCAAAAGATCTCAATTTTCTCTTCCCCTATCTGTTCGTATAATTTTTTCGCCTCTTTTTTAGAAACATTTTTCTCTTGAATATCTATAATCTTGTAAGTTTTAGTAGATTCGGGAAAAAAAATCTTTAAAACATCTCCTATTTTTACAGTAGCGGAAGGTTTAGCGACTTTTTCATTGATAAATATCTTATTTTCATCAAAATATTTATCTGAAGAACTCCTTGTTTTAAAAATCAGCGATATTTTTAAAAATTTATCCAATCTCATATTTTTTCATCCAATTTATTTTGCATAATCGTTCTGACATATTCGGCCATTTCGTCTTCGCTGTCAAACTTTTCTGGATAGACGGGCTCTAAAAGATATACCTTTAAAATACCGGGCTTTATTATCAAACTATTGCGATTGTTTAATTCATACAAATTTTTGTATATTACCGGTATAATCGGAACGCCGGTTTTTTTGGAGATAAAAAAGGCGCCGAATTTAAATTTACCGAGACGTCCGGTTTTAGTCCTTGTTCCTTCGGGCATGACTAACAGATTTCTCTCTTTTCTTAGTAAAATGTTCGACGCTTCGTTTAGCGACGTCCTTGTTTTAGCGGGATTTTTGTTGTCGATAGGTATTTGCCCGAATTTTGTTATAAACCAGCCGTATATGGGCTTGCTGAAATGCTCTTTTAGTTCGAGTCCTCTGGGGTATCCGGGGAGCGCCGTCCCGGAAATAAATAAATCGAAAAAACTAACGTGATTAGCGACATATATTACCGGAAATGGAAAATCTTTTGAAACGTCTGTTTTTAAAACGGGAAATATTAGAACAGAATAGGATAAAATACGGCAGACAAGCCTTACCAATGGATTATAATATTTTTTAGGGATAAATAAGGCTAAAAATATTAGTAAAGATATAGATAGCGTCGATAACGTCCAGAAATTTATCCAGAGAATTATCGATAACGGCGCTAACAATATTTTTTTCATATTAAACAATTAGTTCCACTTCGTTCCTTATTACAGAAACTCTAACCGGCGAAGTTCCCTCCAATTCGCCGTCGGGCATAAGATAAAATTTTGGGGACGCATATATTTCGAGCGAATCGGTTCTGATATATTTACGCCCTTTATCTTTTATCCGCTTGCCTCTAAAAGCTTTCAAAAATCCTTTAAGAAATCTAAATCTTCCTATATCGTGAAGAGCTACGACATCCATAAAGCCGTCGTTATGATGGGCTTCGGGAGCTACAAGAATCTTGCCTCCCGACCGTTTTGTGTTTGAAACGGTAAGAAAAAAAACTTTACTTGATTTGTACTCGTTAGTTCCGCCGTCGTAGACGATCTTTGTATCGTAAGGCTTGAATTTGCCCAGCGACGAGAAGATGCCGATAAAATACGATAACGCGCCGAACCTCTTATTAAATTTTAAAACGGTTACTACGACGTCCGATATAAAACCCATACCAAGAACGTTTATACAGTAATACTTGAAATTTCCTTCAATCTCCTCCACAAAAAGGAGATCAAATTTTTCCGGAGCTTCGGCTTTTTTATAATTATTTATAGCGTCCTCTAACGTTAAAACGTTAAAATCTCTTAAAAGCGAATTGCCCGAACCGGACGGCAGGGGAAATATGGGGAGCCGCTTACTCTTATCTAACTTCATAAGAGCGTTGACTACGGTAGAAATCGTGCCGTCGCCTCCTACGGTAATAATAAGATCCCGCTCCTTACTAGCGCAAATAGTATCGACGGCTTTAATAGCCCCCTCCTTACTTTCCGATACGAATACGGCTATATCGTTGAATAAATTTGATTCTTTAAGCTTATAGTAATAGTTGTCGAACAGGAGCTTAACTTTACCGCCCATGGCGTTTGGATTGCATATTATAGCGGGGTTTTTATAATTTAGAGCCATATAACTTTTCCTTGATTGATAGAATATTAAATATCATATTATAATTTTAGTTATAAGTCAAAAATTATTGAAAAATATAATTTTTTATTTTAATTTTATACTTAGAATAGCTGTAGAATATATTTGTTAAAGTTAAAACCGAGACGGCGAAAGACGGCAAAATGCAGTTGTTGAAGTTGAGACCGTTGCGAGAGATAAAAACAAAAGAAGTTAATCATTAGGGCGGAAGTAAAACTTGATAAGGGCTTATTCTAAAAAACATTTCCTTTGACAATTTCATAAATTTTGGGTAAATTTTAATAAAGTAAAAATAAATATAGGAAAAATAAATGATAGAAACAATAGAAAATCCGACTTATATAACTGATAAATCCGGTAACAGAAAAGGGGTTATATTGGATTATGATTATTTTGAAGACTTAGAAGATTCTCTTGAATTATTAAAAGCAGAGCGCGACGCTTCAGGATTTATAAAGTACAATGATTTTGTAAAAAAATTAAAACAAGAAAATCGAATTTAAATGTATGAGGTAATATTTGACAATAAAATTGATAAAGAAACCAGAACCATTCCTAAAGATCAATTGAAGAAGATAATTGAGAAGATTGGAAATTTATCCGAGAATCCGATTCCGGCTACTTCTACAAAATTAGTTAATGCCGACGGTTATAGAATAAGAATTGGAGATTACAGAGTTATTTATACCGTCGATGAAATTAATCAAATTGTATGTATTTATAAAATTGGTCATCGAAGAAATGTATATAATGATATCTAAATATTCCTTAAATTCAAATCCAATTTTAGCGCTCCCGTTAAAATATGAATCGAAAGAAGTTGCAAAATTAATGGATTATGATAAAAAAATAGAGAGGGAATTATGAAAAAAATTTTAATATTTTTGTTGATTACGGCGCCGTTTTTATACTCGTTCGATCAGATTATCAAGTGGGATAAATCCGTTAAGACTTCCGAGACGATTATTTTCCAAGACGGGAAATTTATTTCAAAAGAGGGGGACATAATAGATCGGTCGGAGGTATCTCTGATAAAATTTAATTTAAAAGAGCCGGTTGAGTCGGAGAAATCAGATATAATCGGCGAGGTAACTCCGAACGAATTGAAAAGAAGAGCCGATATTCTTCAAGAAAAATATCCGGACAACGCTAAGCTTATTTTACTTGACGAGGGATACCAAAGAATGAATATCGACGGCTCGCAATATTCTCGCTCAAGATATTCGCTAAAAATAAATAGCGAAAAAGATTTAAACGAAGCAAATTTGTCGTTTTATTCGCAACCCGGCGAATACGAGAGCCGAATAATAATGGCTCGTTCGATAGATAAAAACGGCGAAGTAAGTTATCTATCGCTTGACGACGTAACGTACGCGAGTCCCAGTCAGGGATTAGAATATTTTAGCGGAAAAAAAGATACGAAGATAATAAAGGCGGTAATCCCGAACGTAAAGGTCGGATCGATTATAGATTTTGAATGGGAGACTCTCGATCTCAAACCGGAAGATAAAAACCAGTTTTATACTCATTGGTATTTTGGAGGGGACGACCCGGTCTTCGAATCAAAAGTTAGTTATATAGTTCCGGAAAATAGAGAATTTTATTGGGTCGCTAAAAATTTTGACCCTTACGACCCCTCTCCGGAGATTTCAAAAAAAGAGGGATATAAAATTTACAAGTTTAGCAGAGGCGAATGTCCCCCCTTTGTAGCCGAACCGCAATCCCCTCCTATGTGGGAGTTGATTCCGTTTGTTTTTGGCAGTACGTATAAGGATCAAACTTATTTATCTCAATGGCTTGCGGGATTTTTCAAGGAAAGGATGAGGTCAAACGATAAAATAAAGGCGACGGTAGACGAGGTTGTCAAAAATAGCGGCGCCCGGACGGAGGAAGAGATAGTAGCGGCGTTATATAGATTTACTCAGGAGTTTATACATTACAGATCGATAAAGACGAGCATATCGTCCGGTTTGGCGGGGCATCCGGCGACCGAGACTTTTGAGAACAGATACGGCGATTGTATCGACAAATCCATTTTTTTTGCTACGATTTTAGGATTAGTCGGCGTGGAGGCTTATCCTGTTATTGTCAGAACAAACGATCAGCCGAGACCGTTATACGGCGAACTGGGAGTTATAAGCGGCAATCACGCTATTAATGAAATTCATTTGAAGCAGAATGGAAACAAAATTATATATCTCGATTCGACCAGCGTAACTTATAAATACCCGAATTTCAGAAGCGACAATCACGGTATACCGGTATGGAATCCGATATTGAACACGGTAAGAGAGATCGATCCGCCGGACCCGGAGTTTAACAAGCAGGTATTTAATACAAGGATAAACCTGAAAAACGATAATTCTGCCGAAATATTTAAAGAGAATATCTATAAAGGGGAGTTGGACGCCGGACTGAGACAATATTTTTTATCTATGAAAGATAAGGAGATAGAGAGTCTTTTTGTTTCTCTATCGGGCAGAGATTATCCCGGCAGTAAATTGAAGGGATACGAATATTCGGCGCTATCAGATTATAAAAGCGATTTTTCGATAAAATATAATTTTGCCTCTTCGCAAGTTTTAAAAAAATCGGGGGAATACTATATTTTCACTCTGCCTATAAAATATTCTTTTAGCTTTACCTCGTTTGAAAGCAGAAAATATCCTTTGAAATACAATACGACTTCCGCAGAAATCCGCTCGGTTACGCTTGAGTTGCCGGAAGGTTATAAAGTAAGAGGAATTCCCGAGGGATTGTCGATTAAAAGCGATATTTTGGACTACGTATCGAATTATAGTCTAGAAAATAACGTTTTGAAATTTACAGACGAGTTTGTTAGAAAAAAAACGGTAGTAAACGTAAACGAATATAAACAGTTTAGAAAAAATTTATTAGAGGTCGAACATTCGATTAATATTCCGATTGTTCTTGAAAAATCAGAATAGGTTTAAATATTTTTATATAAATTCTTGAATTTTAATTATTTTCTGTTATACTATTTTCTTGAGAAGAAAATCTAAAATAAATTTAGATTAATTTATGTATGGAGATTAAGTATGTCAGATAATAAAACGCCGGTTGGCTCTAAAGGCGACGGGACTTTTTTTAAAGCGCTAATCATCGACGATTCGGTTTTTGTCGTTAAGCAACTTAGCCAGATTTTGCAATCGGAAAAGTTTGAGATCCTTGGATCCGCTAACGACGGCATCGAAGGATTTGAAAAGTATAAAGAACTTCATCCAAATGTAGATATAGTTACGTTGGATATTACTATGCCCAAAATGGACGGCATATCTACGCTGGAAAAAATTATAGAGTTTGATAAAAACGCTAAAATAATTATGATTAGCGCCCTTGGAAAAGAAGATTTAGTAAAAAAAGCGCTTATTAGCGGAGCAAAAAATTATATAGTCAAGCCGTTAGATAGAGATAAGGTTTTATCGAGAATTGAGACTGTTCTAAAGAAATAATTTTTGGAGAAAAACTATGAGAGTGGAGTATATTAACCCTTTTGTTGAATCGTCCGTTAGCGTTATAAGAGAGACTCTCGGCGTTGAGGTAAAAAGAGAGCAGATAACCTTAAAGTCAAAAGCGGTTCCTATTCTAGACGTTGCGGTAATAGTAGGTCTTGTAGGTCAAGTCGAAGGACGAGTCCTTTTTGATATGAAAAGAGAGACGGCGTTAAAGATAGCTTCCAATATGAACGGCGAAAAAATTTCGGAATTCGACGAATTAGCAAAGGCTACGATAACGGAACTTGGCAATATGATTACCGGAAGAGCGGTAACAAAATTATCCGAAATGGGGTATAAATTTGACGTAACGCCTCCGGCGGTTTTTTCAGGTCAAAATATGGAAATATCCGACTCTGAAATAGAAGCTCTTATAGTTCCAATAGAAACGCCGATGGGACGAATTGAGATAAACGTCGCTCTTAGAGAAAAGTAACGCCGATATTATATCAAGCCCTTTTTATCGACGCGCGGCGCGTTATATATGCAGCTCATATGCGTCGATTTCCATAATGACACATATGCGTCAATTTTTCCCCCACAGGAACTCATACGACCGGACGTCCCTATACGAAAGGAGTCGCATATGTGTCATTTTTTTACCGCAAAAAACCGGGGGCGCGGCGTTATTTTTATTTTATATTTACTATTATTAATAAATATGTTATTTAATTGTTCATATCATATTTAAGAAATTTATTATGACAGTTAAGAATATAAAATAAAGGTTTCGATTTAGTAATGAATAGATTTTTAATATTAACGGCGTCGATAATCGTATGTCTAACGCTAATAAACAACTGCCAATCTTATAAAGTAAAAAAAAGTCAGGAAAAGCATATAGCGTCGAAAGAGTTAGGCGAATATCTCGATAAACAGGCTAAAGACGCCGGTTTTAACGGAATAGCCGCAATATATGTCGGTCAAACGCCGGCGTATGTAAACTCTTATTTAACCGACGATCTGTCGCAGGATTATGCCGTTTCAAAATCCTCAAGATTTATGATAGGTTCGGTAACAAAACAGTTTACCGCCGCGTCGATATTGCTTCTTGCAGAGAGGAAACTGTTGAGCGTAGACGATACTATAGACAAATATTTCCCGGATTTTCCTTACGGGAATATGATACGAATAAAAAATTTATTAAATCACACCTCCGGTTTGCAAAGAGATCCTTTTTACGACTATATGATAGAGCGGATTGATAAGGCTCATTTTGACGAATTTATAACTAAGCGCGTTTTAAATAAAAATGAATTAAGATTTATTACAAACAGCTATTACTATGATCCGGCGTCAAAAAAATATCTTATAAAAAAAACCGTCTCCTTTAATAACCGTATGAAAATATTAAACATTATTTTTCTTACTTGTTACATATCCGAAACCCTGAATTACGACGTCGATTCTATGTTGAAAGAGGCTATTGCGCGGGATAAGATAAAGGCGTTATTTTATCCCGGAGTCCGTTATAGTTACAGTAATTTCGGTTATATTATTTTATCTTCAATAATTGAAAAAGCCGGCGGTATGAATTATAACGATTTTGTCCGAAAAAATATTTTTGAACCTCTTGGCATGGTAAATTCCGGTTTTGGATACGATAAAAATTCAAGCAATTTGCTTATCGAAGGCTATACGGACTACGACGAAAAACTTCCTCAAAAAATAGATATGTCGTTTTGGCCCGGCGGGGCGGGAAGCGCGTATTCTTCGGCGGCGGATCTTAATAAATGGCTTTCTTCTTTTGCCGACAACTCGATACTTTCAAAAGAGAGCGTCGATACGCTCTTTAACAGCTTTGTAGAAACCGGAAACAAGCGCTACGGTTACGGATTTATGATTAACGATTACGACATAGACGATATACGTATATCTTCGATCAACCATAACGGCTGTATATTTAGTTTTAATTCGAGCGTTCATTTTTTGCCTGATTTTGATATAAAAATTATTTTATTAAGTTCGAAACAAAATTATAACTATCTTCAGGAGAAATGGATAAAAGATATTTATTCAATTATTATTAAAAACGACGTTGAAATTAAAAATTATTTTGCAAAAAACAAATTATGAAAATAAAATTTTATTATTTTCAAATAAAGTAGTACAATCGGAATTCAGTTATTATTACGGAGATTTCTATGAAAGACTTAATGGCGCTTATTAACAATCTTAAGAGATCAGATAACGTCTATATTCAGACGCACAATTTCCCGGACCACGACGCGGTCGCTTCCGCTTTCGCCCTTCAATATCTTTTAAGAAACTATAACATCAAAACTTCTATCATTTACGAGGGGGAGATACAAAGAGATTCGCTAAGATTAATGATAGAAGGTCTTCATATAGACATAAAACATGCCAGCGCTTACGAACTAAAAGAGAGCGATAAAATAATTATTGTAGACGGCTGCAAAGGGAATAAAAACGTTACAGATCTTATCGGCGAAGAGGTAGCCGTAATAGACCACCACCAAGTAAAAGTAACCGAAGACGTCGCCTATGTGGATATACGACCGGAGTATGGAGCCTGTTCAACCATAATTTTCTCTTATTACATTCTTTTAAAACAAGATATGCCTAAAGACGTGGCTACCGCTTTGCTTATCGGTTTGAATATGGATACCGCTTTGTTAACTAGAGGAGTCAGCGAGGAGGATATTGGGGCGTATTCCTACCTATATTCATACGCCAACTCCAAGATGGTCAACTCCATACTTAGAAATTACATTCAGCAAAAAGATCTAAGATTTTATAAAGAAGCGATAGATAATCTAAAAATTATCGACAAAGTCGGTTTTTGTTATTTTCCGGACGGGTGCAACCAAAATTTATTGGGAATCATAGGGGATTTTTTTCTATCGTTAAGAGAGGTAGACTTTATGGTTTTAGCGGCAAATAACGAAAGCAATATTAACCTATCCGTTCGCTCCGAACGGGACGATTGGAATGCGGCAAGAGTTATCCAAAAAGTTTTATCCGGTATAGGATTTGGCGGCGGTCATAGCGATATGGCGGGCGGGATTATCAAAAATTATGAAAGGTTTGACTTTGATACGCTAATAAAACGATTTCTCGACGCGCTTGACGTCGACGCCTCCCCGGCTTATTGATCGAGGTCGTAATCTATGAAACGCGGTCTTGTTATCGGTAAATTCTTACCGCTACATAAAGGGCATATATCCCTAATTAATTTCGCAAAAGAGAGATGCGACGAACTGATCGTATTCGCTCATAAGGGCGCCGACGACTGCATAGACATTACGGTAAGACTCGGGTGGTTATACAAAATATTTGGGGACGATAAATCTATAAAAATAGAAGCTAACGATATACTTCTACCCGAATCAAGCGTTCCTTCCAAAGACGTATCGCGAGTTTGGGCGGATTATTTGATAAAAAGATTTCCCGACGTAAAGGTTTTGTTCTCTTCGGAAAAATACGGCGAATATGTGTCCGGATATATGGAAATTGAAAACGTCGTTTACGACATAGATAGAAATATCTTGCCAATTTCAGCGACAGAAATAAGGAAAAACCCGTATAAAAACTGGTCCTTTTTACCCGAAGTAGTTAAGCCCTATTATTTTAAAAAAACGTGCATATACGGACCTGAGAGTACCGGTAAAACTACGCTAACCAAAAAACTAGCCGATTGGTATAATACCGACTTTGTTCCGGAAATGGCGGTCGTTTATCTTGGCGATAGACATGTGGTTTACGACGATTTTGAGAAAATTTATGTCTTACAAGCGGAAGAAGTATTGAAAAAGTCAAAAACTACCGAGAAAATTCTTTTTTGCGATACAGATTTATTTACTTCTAAGATATATTCCGAGCATTATTTCGGCAAATATCCAAAAATACCTAAATGGGTGGAGGCGACGCACAATTACGATCACTATCTATTTTGCGATATAGACGTACCGTGGGTTCCGCACGTTCAACGGGACAGCCAAAATTTCAGAGAGATTCATAGACGGCTGTTTATGAAAGAGCTGACCGATAGGAAAATTGATTTTACATTAATATCGGGCGATTGGGATACCCGATTCCAAACGGCCGTCGAAGCGTTAAAGAGTAAATTTGGCATATAACTACCTTTTCAAACAGTCTCATTTGTTTTACCCCGGCGGTTTTTTAGGGAAGAGAAATTTGACGCATATGGAACAAATATTTCTCAATCCCCAAATAACCGACGGGGCGCCATTTGTAAAGAATTATCTTGCAATTAAGTTAAAAATGGTATATAATTTCCTTCCCATGAAGAATCCGATTTGGAGGAATTGTGCCGGATACCAGCAATCCTTTAATTGTTCAGAGCGATTTCTCACTGCTTTTAGAAGTTCATAACGATAAATTTGAGATCGTCAGAAACGAATTAACCAAATTTGCAGAATTGGTCAAATCGCCCGAACACATACATACTTACAAAATTTCAACTCTTAGCCTTTGGAATGCGGCGGCGATGGGTTTAGACGTTAAATATATAACGGATAGTCTTATTAATTATTCTAAATTTGACGTCCCCAACAACGTTCTTGAGGAGATCAGAGCAATTTTCGGTAGATTTGGGGTAGTCGAAATATTAAAATACGAAGCCGACAATACAAAATTGATACTATTCATAAAGGAAAAAAATCTGGAAATAGAGATTTTATCTATTCCAAAATTAAAAAAATATGTGACGCATAAGATATCGGAGCAGCGTTATTTGATCCCGTTGCTATTGAGGGGCGAACTAAAAGTCGATTTTTTTAATTTTAATATACCTGTAAACGACATTGCGGGATATGCAAAATCAAAATTCCTCGATATTAATTTGAAAACCGAAACAAGCGCGCGGGTACCGTTTAAACTCAGAGATTATCAGACGATGGCGTCGGAAGCCTTTTATCAGGCGGGATCAAACTTCGGCGGTCATGGAACTATTGTTTTACCCTGCGGTTCGGGTAAAACAATAATCGGTATAGACGTTATAACAAAAGTAAAGGGATACGCTCTTATTCTTACTACCAGCGTAGCGGCGGTTCATCAATGGATAAGGGAAATTCTTGATAAAACAGATATTTCTCCGGATATGATCGGAGAATATACCGGAGATAAAAAAGAGATAAAACCTATAACGGTTTGCACGTATCAAATTTTAATATACAGAAAAACAAAAGAGAGCGATTTCCCTCATTTTGGGATATTTCTGTCTCAAGAGTGGGGATTGATTATTTACGACGAAGCGCATCTCTTGCCCGCCCCTATTTTTAAGATAACCTCGGAGTTACAAAGCGTTAGAAGACTGGGACTTACCGCAACTTTAATCAGGGAAGACGGACATGAAAAAGACGTTTTCTGCCTAATAGGTCCTAAGAAATACGATACTCCGTGGAAAGTTCTGGAAAAGCAGGGGTGGATAGCGGAAGCTAAATGTTATGAAATAAAACTTCCGTTACAGGAAGATCTTGTTATGGATTATCTTGCCGCCGATCAAAAAGCTAAATTTGCTATAGCCGCCACCAATCCGTTAAAAATCGACGTTTTATCCGATATTTTATTAAGACATAGAAATTCTTTAATATTAGTAATCGGGCAATTTATAGATCAATTAGAATTAGTCGCTAAAATTATTAAAGCGCCGCTTATAATCGGCAAAACGCCAAATCTTAAAAGAGAAGATTTATATAGGAGATTCAGAGCGGGCGAATTAAGAATTTTAGTCGTCAGCAAAGTAGCCAATTTTTCTATAGACTTACCGGACGCGGCGGTTCTTATACAATTAAGCGGAACGTACGGCTCCAGACAGGAGGAAGCCCAAAGATTAGGGAGAATATTGCGTCCCAAAAAAAACAATAACTCCTACTTTTATACGTTGACGACTCAAGATTCTATAGAAGAACAATACGCTCATAACAGACAAAGATTTTTAACCGAACAAGGTTATAGTTATGAAATTGATTACTGGAAAAAGGAGGAATTAATATGTCGGAAAAATTGATAAATCTTGATAATTTAAACGACGATGAGATAAAAAGTTTATACGAGGTTTTCCTTGGAAAGATATTGATGAAAAGAGAGGATTTCTCATATCGTAAAAATCTTTTGTCAGTTTTGTCAAAAGAGAACGTTATCAGCTCGTTTGTTGAAAAACTTAACGGAGACGAGTTCAAAGTATTAAAATTTATTACAAACTTTGACGCGCTATCAAATCATTACTTGATTGAAAAAATCAGTATAATACTTGATATGCAACTTTTTTTAGTCAACAAAGTCATATCTAATCTCTTATTGAAAAGTTACATTTTTCAACGCGAAGATTTGATTATCATACCCCAAATATACTATGAAGTTGCCAACTCTACGTCGTATGAAATTGTCGATATATCCGGCGAAATCTACAGTTCAAAATCGATTACGGACATTAATAATATAATTCTTTATTTTATTACAAAAGAATTTAAATTCTCAAACTCATACTCTTTATATAAAAAGGATAATATATCTTCAGACCAGATATTTGCAAATTACTCAAATTTTGATTACGACGATTTAAACGCAATTAGTTATTTTTTCTCCAACGCTTTTTGCGACGAACAGTTTAATATTTCTTTGAATAAGGTCGAAATATTTTTTTCAAAAAATATGTTTGAAAGGATTCTCTATTTTGTCGAAATAACGTTTCCAAATTTTTATTCTATTCTGAAGTTTTATTACAAAAACAAACAGTCTGTCGCTTTTAAAAGAGAAGATTTAAAAAAATTATGGGAACTTACGTTAATGAACCAAACCTATACCTATCCCCCCATTAAAAAAGATTTCGACGAAGTTTTATCTTTTCTGGAAAAAATCGGTATGATAAGAACGCTTGACGACGGTAGAATTCTTATAATTTGTTATTATAAAAACGACGAGGAGGTCGGAAACGGAATAACAATTTCGACTAATTTTACCTTTTTTGTTAATGCAAATTCAACGCAAAAAGATTATTATGAGATAGCGCTTTTTGGAGATATGTTAAACTACAATAAACTTGTAGAATTTGAGATTTCCGAACTCTCTATAAAAAGAAGCGTAGTCGCCGGATATAATTACGATAATTTTCAGAATTTTTTTGAAAATAACGGCATAGATCTGCCAAAGAACGTTGAAACGACAATAAAGCAGTGGTTTGATAAATACGGCTCCTATTTTTATTCAACCGGAACGCTCTTCTTTTGCAACGGCGCGGAAAAAGGCAAACTAATAAAAAATTTAATTGAAAAAGACGTAATAACCGCTTACGAATTAATAAAAGACGAAGTTTATATTATTCCCGATGAAAACAAAGAAGACTTTTTCAATTTTTTAGAAAAAAGCGGGATAAATTTTTTTAATAAAGAAGCTAAAAAGAATACTCCGTCAAGAAAAAATGAAGTTTTTAACATTGAGAGTTTAATTAATACTTCCGTATAATTTATGCTTTTGGGTAATTTAAAGCGAATTAAAGAAATTTTTTTAGATTCAAGGTGCATACTTTGCGATAGTAAAGACTTATCCGAGAAAATCGGGTTAATTTGTAATAAGTGTTTTAATTCGTTTAATACTACCTTTGATAATATTTGTCAAATTTGCGGGCATCCTTTAAAAAACGAGGGATGCCCGTCTTGCAACAAAGAGAGACCGATTTTTTTTGATTCATACCAATTTGTCCAATATTATAGCGGTTTTTTACAGACGGCGCTTAAAAAATTAAAACTTAACGGACAGTTTACGATTATAAAATTATTTTTTGAATTATTAAAATATAAAGGAATTTTAAATAAGAATATCCCTATAACTATAGTCCCGGATACCAAATTTAAGCGGTTTAAAAAAGGCAGAAGCAGTCTATATTACCTTTTGCGCCTGCTGAAAAAAGAGAAGTTCATAGTATATAAAGATATTTATAAAAAGAATTTTAAATTTACTCCTCAAAAAATGAAAAACAAACTTAAACGAGAGGACGAAATACAGAGTTTATTCTACCTCCCATCCGAAAATAAAAATAGATACTCCGGAGAAATATATCTCATCGACGATATTTTTACGACCGGTTCGACAATTAATTACGGCGCGCGATTATTAAAAGAGGCGGGATTTACTAAAATCAGAGCCGTTACTTTTTTTAGAGCTTTACTGGAAGCGGATTTGCTATAATATTAACGGCTTTTACTTAAAATTTCGAGACCGTTTACGGTTTTCCTTGAAAATTTGGTAAACATAATTAATTTACTTCCGAAAATTACTATAGAATAATTTAGAGAGGATTTATTATGATATCAAAGCGTTTTATTCTTATTATACTTTCTCTTTTAGGCGCGGTTTTATTGTCGATTATTTTTATTGTCGGAATATATTTTTTCAATTGGTTCGGATTAAACAAAGGCGACAACTACTCTATAAATTTTCCAAATAAAGTAATCGAGTCCAAAGTATTGAAAGATAACGACTTAAAAAAGATAAAAAATGAAATAATAGACGTTGAAAAAATCCAAAAAGATTTGTCGGATATTAAAGAGACCTCCGAAATAATCTCGACTGCGACGACGATAGCTAAAACCTTAACAAAAACTGTAAATAATACCGACGTTGCGGATAAATCAAAAATATTTTCTAAAGAGGGAACTTCAAATATAAATAAAGACGGAAGCCTCGTAACAAACGGTTTTGTTTTTTCCAAAAACCAATCCTTTCACTCGTACGGAGAGTATATATCGGCGGAAGAGTATAAATATCGTCTTGCCCTTATCAATAATCTTAAATTAAAAACGGTCGCTGTAGATTCTATTACCAAGGGCAACGGTATCTCGCAGGAATTTTATAAAATAGCCTATAATGAAAAAATGATTCCCGCCAAGCCGTTGCAAGACATTGTCGAGAGCAAAGAGTTTAGAGACCTAATTCCGAAAAGTTATTTAGCAATAGAAGATAAAATTTCCGTATTAAAAAAAGGAGAATCAATAACTTTTAAAAACGAGGACTTGAAAAATTTATTGTTATTATGGTCTCAAGGAAAACTTACCCCGATACAAAAAGCGTGGAAAGTAAAAGCGGATATTTAGCAAATTTTATACTCCGTCGGTTTTTTGGGGCGGGAGAAAAATTGACACATATGGAGCTAAGGATAAATTGACACATATGCGTCGGATTGAGGCGCCTATTAAAATTGACACATATGAAACAAATATTTTTAACTAGCAAATTATTTTTTATCCCCCAAAAAACCGACGGGGCGCGCAAATTTTTGATAAATTCCTTTTATTTCTTATTAAATAATGCTATTACAAAAAAAAAGATGTTTCAGGATGATTTATGATATTAATTAATTTAATTTTTTCTTTCATTTCAGGAATGCTTGTTTTGTTTATGTCTCTTATTTTTGTATTAATCGACTGGTGGCTGCTTTTTATACCAAGAAATAAAAGGTATCTTGTCGCGCGTAAATTTCTAGTCGTTCCTTGGACGATTATTGCCAATAATTTTTTGTTCTGTATGCGGCTTAAAGTTTTAGGTAAAGAGCATTTGTCAAAAGAGAAGAATTCTTTATTTATATGCAATCATCAATCGTGGGCAGATATTCCGGCTTTTCTTAGATATACTCCGTCTACCGCTCTGTCAAAATCCGAGGTTCGCAGAATACCTGTGGTTGGAATTTTGACTATTTACGCCGGGGGAATATTTTTTGACAGAGACGATAAAAAATCCAGAATCGGTATAATAAAAGAGGTTATGGAGTTCTTGAAACAGGGCTATTCGATGTGTTACTATCCGGAAGGCACTAGAAGCGTCGACGGCGAGTTGCTTGAGCCCAATCTAACGTTAGTTAAACTTGCCTATAAACTCAAAGTTCCGGTAATACCGTCGGCAATAGAAGGAAGCAGGAACGTTATACAAAGAGGCCGTATTTATTATAAATTTTTCCAGAGAGTAATACTTAAATATTCCGAACCGCTTTACCCGACTGATTTTAGCTCCGAAGAAGAGTTTGCCAACGCCTGCTGGAGTAAAGTCGTAGACATACACAAAGAGATAAAAAGGGATTATTTTCAATCCAATTAGCCGTATTTAACCGCTAATAGTAGAATCTCCACAAATTCAACCTGTTATTACCAGTTTTTTTTGGCAAAGCCTGCATATAAACTTAGTTTTTGGCAAGATTTTCCGTAGAGCTGAGATTTATGCCGTTTTTATGTAAAACATCCACAGTTTTTTTTGTATCGCCGACTCTAAATATTACAATAGCGTTATCTTTCCTTCTATCTATCGTTGCGTACATATATTCAATATTTATATCGTTTGCTTCAATAATATCGAGCACCTTATCTAATCCGCCCGGTTTATCTTCAATTTCAATACCTACGACTTCGGTCGTTTGGGCAATAAAACTCTTTGCTTTCAAAACGTCTAAACATCTATCCGGATCGTCTACAATAATTCTTAATACGCCAAAGTCTCTCGAGTCCGCTAACGACAAAGCTCTAATATTAACTTTTTCATCTGCGAGAACTTGAGTAACCTCGGCTAATCTCCCTTTTTTATTCTCTAAAAAAACAGATATTTGCTTCATCAACATATTAACGCTCCTTCTATTTTAAATTTGTCTTTGGTCGATAATCCTTTTTGCTTTCCCTTCGCTTCTGGGGATACTTTTTGGTTCGACGAGTTTAACTTTTGTATGAATATTTAACGTTTTATAAAGTTCCTGTTCTATCATTTTCTCGGTTTGAGAAAGATTTTTCATCTCGTCGGAAAATAATTTCTCGTTCATCTCAATCTGGACTTCTATAAAATCCATTTTATCTTTTCTGCTTACCAGTAATTGATAATGCGGCTCTATATTTTCCAGTTTTAATAAAACCTCTTCTATTTGAGAAGGAAATACGTTAACTCCTCTTATAATTAACATATCATCCGTTCTACCAAGAAGTCTATGCATCCTGACCGTAGTTCTTCCGCACTTACAAGGAGACCTATCGAGATACGTAATATCTCTGGTTCTATATCTTATAATCGGAGTTCCCTCTTTTGTAAGCGTAGTGAATACTAATTCTCCTTTCTCTCCGTCCGGTAAAACTTTGCCGGTTTCAGGATTAATAATTTCCGGATAAAAGTGATCCTCATTAATATGCAACATATCTTGACATTCGCATTCGGAAGCGACGCCCGGACCGATAATTTCAGTTAATCCATAAATATCGTACGCTTTGATTTTCAATTTTTCTTCTATCTCCTTTCGCATACTTTCGCTCCAGGGTTCGGCGCCAAAAAATCCCGCCTTTAGACCTTTTATTTCGATTTTTTCCTCGGCGGCGATTTCCGCTATATATAAAGAGTAAGAAGGGGTGCAAGCCAAAATCGTAGTTCCAAAATCGCGCATTATACTGAGTTGTCTTTTTGAGTTGCCCGCAGATATTGGAATAACCATCGCCCCAAGTTTTTTCGCGCCGTAGTGCGCGCCGAGTCCTCCTGTAAATAATCCGTAGCCGTAAGCTATCTGAACGACGTCGTCTTCATTTGCGCCTCCCATAGCAAAAGTTCGAGCCATCACTTCGCTCCATATCTCCACGTCGTTTGACGTATATGCGTCTACAACCGGTTTGCCCGTTGTGCCGGACGACGTATGAATTTCAACAATATCTTTTTTATCGCAAGCCAATAAACCGTATGGATATACTTCTCTCATATCGTCTTTTGAGGTAAAAGGGAGCTTGACAATATCCGAGATGCTTTTGATATCCGAAGGTTTAATCCCGAGTGTATCCATCTTTTCTCTATAAAACGGAACTTTGTCGTAAACTTTATTTACAAGATTAACAAGTTTATCCGATTGATGTTTTTTCATGTCGGCGCTTTTCATAGTCTCGTATTTTTCATTCCATATCATTTGAGTTCTCCTCCGAATTTATATTCCAATACGCAATTCTTTTTAACAGAAATCTAAGCAAATTTAAGCGGAATTATGATAAAATTTTTATTCTGATAAATCAACTAAAAAATTACATATCCGAGATTTTTTTAAAAGAGTTATATAAAAACAACAGATCTTTTTGGAAAATATTGCCAATACCGGACGACTTTTTTATTTTATCAAAATATCTAAACGTAAATAAGTACGATACCGTTTCTCCCGATGAAAAAACATAGATACTTTTTATTAGAGACGTTTTTTCTTCTAAAATTTTTGACCAAATGTTTTTATAAACGCTATTTTCAACATTTAGCGAAATTTTCTTCTCTTTATCGTTCGAATTAATTATCGCGTTGAAAAAACATACGTTATTTACCGACGATATTTTATAAAATTCGTTAAAATTTCTAATATCGTCTTTAATATACAGAGTAATTTCAGAGTCCCGCAACAGAGAGTCGTCCCAATCGGAAATAAAGTTTGGAAAAATCATAAACGTTCCCTTAGTTAAGGTTTATTATAATCGCCGTAATCGTTCCGACCAAATTCTTCCGTATACCCGGCGCTTATTAAATTTAATAACAGATCAATCTCGCGTTCTTTCATATTATTCGATATCGTATTGATCTTATTTCTCAAAAAGAAATCGCTTTCTATAAGTTTGCCATATTCATTTATACCGCAAACTTCGTTTTTACCGATAGTATAAAAATTTAATATCTTAGATTTAACCTGCGCAAAACCCGAACCGATTTTGATTATCGTCCCTTTGTCAACTCTAAAAAACAACTCGCCGCTCGAATTCTCAAAAGCTACGTTGCCCGTATCGAATGAAATGAGAATCCTATTTTTTGTTTTCCCTTCTCTTTTTGATAAAACGACGACATATCCGTCAAAAAGATACGCCCCGATTCTATTTAAGCCGTCCTTAGAAATTACGGGATCAAAAACCAAACGAGTAAGCTGATTTGCGGTTATATAACTCGACTCTCCTATTCTTATCGATATTTGCGAATGAATTCCGGTAAAAATTTCGACTCCCGACGGGATTTCATCGTTTATCTTCAAATCTAAAGGGACAAGTTTATCGTCGGGAGTTTTTATATCTACAATACCGGATTTTTCGACAAGAATTAAAGGAATACTTTGAGAATAAACTATAGCGTTAACAAATAACGCAAAAATAACCGTCCCAAGTTTTTTCATAGATATAAAGAATTCCTTTTCTCCCTCGAATTTTATTTTTATTATCATACATTATAATCCTTTTTTATTGAAAATCAAATTAATTATCCCTTTTGCTCGCGCCGTCGGTTTTTTGGAAATTTGACGCATATGGGCGATTTTTTTTGACGCATATGTGTCAATTTTTTCATCAAGGCGTAGCGCGGCGCATATGAAACAAATATTTTAAATTAGTAAATTATTTTTTTATTCCCTAAAAAACTAACAGGATCCCTGCCTTTTATCGCAATAATCCATCGCATTTTTAGACAACTCTTCAATAGTTAAATCTTCCCATAAATTTTTTCTCCACTCTGTATAATCAAAATTATCCCTTTTGATCAATGCTATAAACCTTTCAGCTTCAACAATATCAAGTTTTTCAAATATTGCCTTAAAAGCAACTTGTTTTATTATTGCATCTGTTTTCATAAGTTTTCCTCCAATACTATAAAATCCACAGGATTTAATATTGTTATTTTACTGATAAAATGTTTTTTATTCAATATTCCCTTATCAGTTGTTAAAAAATATTTTGCTCCTGATTCGATAGCGCAGGCTATATGTAGCGAATCTTTTATTCCAAAACCTTTATTATTGAAAATTTTTGCATTACTTTGTAATTCAGGAGACAATAAAATTGATTTAATTGCAATATTTTCCCATAATTGAATAGCTTTTTTTGCTTCAATATCAGGATTTGCAGAATTTTCATAATCAAGAATAAAACTCCAGATAAGGTCAAATTCCCCATTTTTAATTCTCTGCTGTATAAAAAGTTTAGCTTCCGTTTCAAGAAAAATTTTATGTTGTTTCTGGTCGTCGTAAGGTCTGTTAAAACAGCAATTATCCAGATAAATTTTAATTTTACTCATAAATTGCGCTCCAATTGCGCCTTTATCTTGGAGATTACATTGAAAAGGTTTTTTGCGAGCATAACGACTCCTTTATTATACTTATAATCTCATCTTTTAAAATATTTTTACCATTTTACATAAACTGTTATATACTAACAAAAACATATTATTTATTCAATAAAAAAGTAAAAAACAGACGTAATCCGTCGGTTTTTTTGGGGAATAAAAAATATTTGTTACATATGTGTCAATTTTTTCATCAAGGCGTAGCGCGGCGCATATGTGTCAATTCCCTCCTTGAACATCATATGCGTCGTCCTTCGGCTTGGTTCAGGACGATCAAAAGCGCCCGCCCTAGCCCCCATTTATCCTTCGACTATCTTTATTTTGCTAAATTTATTTTTTATATTCGCAAGCGTTCCGCCGTCCAGGAGTATTTGTATATCTCTTTCTGAAAGATCGACGTTTAAAATAATTTTCTTATCGTTTATATACGCTTCGCATTTCTTAGACCCTTGAATATCGCTTTTGATTGAAGATATCTTTACAAGGTCGGTCTCTTTGATCGAGTCGTAGTCGCCAGGGTTTTCAAAAGTCATAGGAACTATGCCGAAGTTGATCAAATTCGCTTTATGAATTCTGGCAAAGGATTTCGCAATTACGACGGCTATGCCGAGGTATTTGGGCGCAAGAGCGGCGTGCTCTCTCGACGAACCTTGACCGTAATTTTCACCCCCGACTATGACGCCCGTTTTTTCTTTCAACGCTTTTTTGTAAAATTCGGGGTCTATAGAGCCGAATGCGAACTCGCTTATTTTTGGTATATCAGACCTATACGGCAATACTTTTGCTCCGGCCGGAAGTATATGATCCGTCGTAATATTGTCCCCGACTTTTATTATAACTTTTGCCTCGATCGAATCCGGCAAGGGTTTCTGTTCGGGAAGCGGTTTGATACCCGGTCCCCGGATAATTTGGACTTTGTCCGGCTCGATAGCGGGCGGTATAATAAACCTGTCGTCGATAACAAATTCGTCGGGGAACTTAAATTCCGGCATAATTCCCAGATGTTCCATCGGATCCGATATGAACCCGTTAAGAGCCGATATCGCCGCTACTTCGGGACTGACGAGATATATTTCGGCGTCTTTAGTTCCGCTTCGTCCTTCAAAATTCCTGTTGAAAGTCCTAAGAGATACTCCGGCGCTGTTTGGAGATTGACCCATTCCTATGCAGGGTCCGCAAGCGCATTCCAATATTCTCGCTCCGGCGTCTATTAGTCTAGTTAGCGTTCCGTCTCTCGATATCATAGAAAAAACCTGTTTTGATCCGGGGGATATAGTCAGAGAGACGTTTTTTGCTATAACTTTCCCTTCGAGGATTTTTCCGACGATCCATAAGTCTCTATAACTTGAATTTGTGCAACTTCCTATCGAAACCTGATTTACTTTGACAGCGCTTAAATCCGAGATTTTTTTTACGTTATCGGGCGAGTGTGGAGCCGCCGCGTAAGTTACGATAGAGGATAAGTCGATTTCTATCGTTTCGTCGTATATCGCGTCTTCGTCCGCTTTTATCTCTACAAATTGATGTTCTCTTCCCTGTCTTTTCATAAAATCCAGCGTTATCTCGTCGGAGGGAAAAATTGAAGTCGTAGCCCCGAGTTCGGCGCCCATATTAGTAATAACGGCTCTTTCAGGAACGGATAGATTTTTAAGCCCGTCGCCCGAATATTCTATTATAGCGCCGACGCCGCCTTTTACGCTTTTGATCTTTAATATGCGTAAAATTATATCTTTTGCCGACGCCCACGGTTTGAGTTTGCCCGTTAATTTTATATTAATAACTTTTGGAACTTTCAAGAAAAACGGCTCGCCCGCCATAGCGCAAGCTACGTCTAGTCCGCCGGAGCCGATCGCTATCATTCCGATCCCCCCCGAAGTCGGAGTATGCGAGTCGGATCCTAAAAGAGTATAACCGGGTCTGGCAAATCTTTCAAGATGTACTTGATGACAAATTCCGTTGCCGGGTCTCGAATAGTATATGCCGTATTTGGAAGCTACCGATTGAAGATAAAGATGATCGTCCATATTCCTATTATCCGTCTGTAAAGTGTTGTGGTCGACGTAACTTACCGATATTTCAGTCTGTACTTTTGGAACGTTCATCGCCTCAAATTGAAGATATGCGAGAGTTCCCGTAGCGTCTTGAGTCAAGGTTTGATCGATTTTGATTCCTATTTCAGAGCCGTATTTATACTCCCCTTCGACTATATGAATTTCTAAGATTTTTTGCGCAACTGATTTTCCCATTTTCTCACTCCAAATTATTATATCCCGCTTCAAGAGCTCTAATATTTAACTCTATAGCCTTCTCTTTAGCGTTTGGAAAAGCTATGGTCAATGAATTAATAATAGCGTCAAGTTTGATTATCGAAGTAGCCTTGACAAAAGCCCCAAGCATGACCATATTTGTCGATTTAACGCTTCCAAGTTGTTCGGCAATTTCGGACGCTTTGATCAAATATTTTTTTATATCTCCTCTCAAATTTGTATCTTCAATTAAAGATTTATTTAAAATCATGATTCCGCCATGTCTCATAAGAGGTTCGTATTTTTCTTTAGACGGTTTATTAAATATCAAGGCAATATCTGGATTTTTTATGATAGGAGACGCAATAAGATTGTCTCCAACTACTACGGAGCAAGAGCAAGTCCCGCCTCTCATCTCCGCTCCATACGAAGGATAATGCGTCGTCTCCTTTTTTTCATTCATCGCAGATATAGCCAAAAGTTTGCCGGCAACAATAATGCCTTGACCGCCAAATCCGGCTAGTACTATTTTATTTAACATCAATGCTCCTCTGATAATTATTATTTTGCGTCGCCGTCTCTGAAATTCTTAACGGGAAATATCTTCTCAACGTTTTCGTCTATCCATTTATTCGCGTCTAACGGAGTCATGCCCCAATTAGTATTGCAATTCGACAAAATTTCCACAAACGAATACCCTTTATTATTCATCTGATTTGTTATGGCTTTTTTTAAAACTTTCTTCGTATATATGGCGGTTTTCGAACTGTTTACCTTACATCTCTCTATAAAATACGGAGCCGTCAGAGTATTTAACAATTCGCAAGCGCCTATAGGATAACCTTCGTTTGACGGATTCCTCCCAAGAGGCGTAGTTAAAGTTTTTTGCCCTACCAGAGTCGTCGGAGCCATCTGCCCGCCGGTCATCCCGTATATAGCGTTATTTATAAATATTACCGTAATATTCTCGCCTCTGTTAGCGGCATGTATGGTTTCGGCCATTCCGATAGCCAAAAGATCGCCGTCCCCCTGATAAGCGATTACGACATTATCCGGATTGCTTCTTTTTATCCCCGTCGCAGACGCCGGAGCTCTGCCATGCGCCGCCTCCAACGTATCGCAATCTATATAATCGTACAACAGCACGGCGCAACCTACCGGAGCGACAAAAATCGTCTTTTTTTGAATACCAAACTCCTCAATAATCTCCGCAAGCATTTTATGAACCAAGCCGTGCGAACACCCCGGACAATAATGAGACGATTTGTCTGTCAAAACGGCGGTCTTTTTATATAAATATTTTTTATCCGACATACTTATTTCCCTTTAAAGTTATAGAATTTGAAATAAAATCAATTATCTCCTCTTCGTTAAATACCGAACCGCCCAGTTTGTTTAGCCTTTCTATGGGAGCGGCGCCCTCAACGCCAATCCGAACGTCTTGCTCCAGCTGATTGTAAGCCATCTCTACGACAAACAGAGTCTCTTTAGACGCGGCGTTTTCTTTAAGCTTTGCGTAAGGAAACGGCCATAACGAGATGGGTCTGAAAAGTCCGATCTTAATTCCGTTATTTCTCATATTATCAATCGCCGATTTGCAAATTCTGGAAGTAGTTCCATAAGCGACGATCAGATATTCGGCGTCTTCGCATTTGTACTCTTCAAAATATTGAATCTCTTTTTCAATCCGCCTGTACTTCTCTTGCAGATGTATATTGTGCGTTGTCAATCTATCTTCAGGATTCAAAAAAAGCGACCTGATAATATTTCTCTCCTTTCCTTTGCCCAAAGCCCACTCCGGCGCGTCTTTTATCTCTTTAAATTCCGGAAGAATTACCCCTTCGGATATCTGTCCCAATACGCCGTCCGCCAAAATCATAACGGGATTCCTGTATTTGAACGCAACGTCGAACGAATCGTAAGCATAATCCGCAAGCTCCTGAACCGTCGACGGCGCAAATATTATTACATTGTAATCGCCGTGACCGCCCCCCTTTACCGATTGCAAATAATCCGCCTGCGAAGGGGATATATTTCCAAGACCGGGACCTCCCCTCATAACGTTTATAATAACCGCGGGAACTTCCGAACCGGCGATATACGAAATTCCCTCCTGCATTAATGATATACCCGGGGAAGACGACGACGTCATAGCCCTGGCTCCGGAAGCGCACGCCCCGTAAACCATATTAATTGAAGCCGTTTCGCTCTCAGCCTGAATAAATACCCCGCCGACTTCGGGAAGCCGCTTCGACATATACGCCGGAACCTCGTTCTGAGGGGTAATAGGGTAACCGAAATAGTATCTGCATCCCCCTCTTATCGCCGCCTCAGCTAACGCTTCGTTACCTTTCATCAATATTTTATCTTTCATTTCAATCCTCTTCCCTATAAACTTCTATAACCGAATCGGGGCATATTATCGCGCACAACGTACAACCTATACATTTACTCATATCTTCAATATAAATAGGATGGTAGCCCATTTTGTTTATTTCCGGACTAATTTTAATTATTCCCCGGCTGCATTCGGGAATACATAGCGAGCATGATTTGCATCTCTCTTTATTTATAACGACAACATTTTTTCTCAAAACTTCCACCTCATGTACTACTTTAACATCCTGTAAATTACAATAACCTTCAAAAAAAATCAATCAAAAACTAAATTAATATTTTTACCCCCAACGGTTTGTTGGTAGTAGAAGAGAAAATTGACACATATGAGAAAAATATTTTTGATTAGTAAATTATTTGTTATTTTCTAAAAATTTATACAAGTTTTTGTATAACGTTTTCTACTTTTAATTGTTATATATATAAAAGAAAAAGGAGAAAATTTTATGAAAAACAAAAAACATTTGTTCCATTTTATAGTATCGGAATCTATGAATACCAATGTCATAGATTTTCTACTAAAAGAGTTCAAAATTAATACGTTCAGCAAACTGTTTGAAACTATGTTTCGCCTTATTGACAAAAAAGTCCTAAAGATGAAAAGAATAATCGGAAATTGCCGCTCCGAATACGCCGTTATAGATAACTCCGACGATAAAAGGCTGGATAAATACCTTAGAATTAGCGAAGCGGACTATTTAAAAATAAAAAAATGGCATTCCTTGTATAACGAATTCTGTATAGCTTCGATAGTCCGCGATATCATACTGTTTTTTTATAACGGCGTTATGAAATACGGGTTGGAAGGATTTCTTGAGCTTGTTGGTAAGAAATTAAGGATTGATAAAGTGGAAAAAGACTTTTTGGGTAAAATGACACAACTGTTGAGTATCGCCGCTCAAAAACGGCTATTATACGCCCTCGTAATCGAAAATTATCCCAAATACGTCCACTCTACCTAAAATTAATTTATATTCCGCAATATATCACATAAGCGCCGAGCAGTGAAAACCGCCGTCAATATAAATAACCATTCCGGTAACCATTTTACTTAAGTCAGATCCGAGATAGATAGCCGAACCGGCGATATCCTCTCCATCGACGTGTCTTTTCATAAACGTATTTTTAACAAAATTATTGTACATATCTAAAAAACCCGGTATCGAGCGAGCCGCCACAGTCCTCATCGGCGCCGGAGATAAGGCGTTTACTCGTATATTTTTCTCGCCAACTTCGTAAGCAAGGTATCTGACAGAAGATTCCAGCGCGGCTTTTGCGCATCCCATAGCGTTATACGCCGGCAAAGCCCGAACGGAACCGATATAAGTCAACGTCATAATCGAGCCGCCGCCTCTTTTTTCCATAAGAGGAATACAATATTTGGACATTTTAATTAAGGTAAAGCATGATACGTCCATTGCCAATTTAAATCCCTCGGAAGTAGAATTGGTTATTCCGCCGGCGAGTTCGTTTTTATTTGCGAAAGCTATGCCATGTAAAAATATATCCAATCCGCCGAATTTCTTGTCGATTTCAGTAAATAAATGATGAAGATGATCGTCGTTAGTCGCGTCGCACTCCATCGTCAACTCTGCATTAAGATTCTCGCTTAATTTATCAAGCGTCTCTTTCAACCGAGATCCTTGATATGTCAATATTAATTTAGCCCCCTCTCTGGAAAATCCTTTCGCAATGTGGTAAGCGATTGAATTCTCGTTAGTTATTCCCGTTATAAGCGCTATTTTATCTTTTAAAATCATATTATTTCTCCAAAATTTAGATTGTTACAATTAATATATTACAAATGAAAAATTATTGCAACAATTTTTATTTTAAAAATGTACCCTCGCCGGTTTTTTAGGGAGGAATGAGAACTCTTGAGACAGTTCCTTCAAATTGACACATATGCGTCAAACTATAAGATGAAACACAGCGACGCATATGTGTCGAATTTATTTTCCCCACCCCAAAAGACCGACGGGCTTAAAAATAAAATAATAACATATAAGTTAATAAAATCAATTAGCATAACTTATTTAATTATGTTATAATTTTGATCATGGAGGATTATATGAAACTTGAGTATTCTAACAGAATGGATAAAAATCTCGTTCAGCTTTTTTACGAAGCGGTAAAAAAATACCCCGAGCATATTATTTTCAGATTTAAAGACAAGTCGGGTAAGTTTAATTCTATAAAATACGGCGAATTTTACGAAAAGGTCTGCGATTTTGCTCAAGGATTGATTGATTTGAAACTCGACGGCAAACGAATGGCGATTATATCCGACAATTGCGTCGAGTGGATGATAGCCGTTATCGCCTCAATGGGCTTGGGAGGAACGGACGTTCCTCGAGGGCTCAATTGCCCCGACGGCGAACTGAAATATATCTTAAATCACGCCGACGCAGATTTTATCGCCGTTCATAATAGAGACGGAAACGATAAACTTAATAAAAACGGCGTCGGGAATAACCTTAAAAGAATAATATTTAACGCGGACGGAATAACGCTAAAACCTAACGAGATAACTTTTGACGAAGTTTGCGCTCTCGGGAAGAAGATCAGGAACGGCGACGACGCTTTTTTTATCGAAAGATTTTCAAAAGTAAAACCCGACGATCTATGTTCGATAATATACACGTCCGGAACAACCGGCGCCCCAAAAGGAGTAATGCTCTCGCATAAAAATCTAACCTATTCGCCGACCGAAACCCCGGGGAGAGTTACCGCTTACGACGACGACCGCTGGATGAGTATTCTTCCGATATGGCACGTCGGCGAGAGATTTTTTGAGTTTATGGCGATTATTCACGGCGTAACGCTTATTTTATCTTCAATTTACGCTATGCGAGAGGATATGATTAAAGAAAAGCCGCATCTTATACCGGGAGCGCCGCTTGTTTGGAAGAAAAGTATGGACGGGATTATCAAAGGGATAGAGGATAGCGGCAAAGGTAAAATATTCCATTTTTTCTATAATAAAAGCTTAAGCTATATAAAAGCCCGAAGAGTCCTCAGAAAAAAGGATATTAGGTTTAAAAAACCGGGATTTTCAGAAAACATTTCCGCCTTTTTTAAAATGATGATAAATCTTCCTCTTCATAAACTCGGCTCGTCTTTAGTTTATTCGAAAATCAGAGCTAAAACCGGCGGACATATCAGAACGATTACGTCGGGCGGCGGAAAACTTCAAAACGAATGCGACGATTTTTTTGAAATAGTCGGATTTGACGTAATAGACGGCTACGGTTCTACGGAGACCGCCGTTATAGTAACGATACGAAGCGACGACGACGTCAAGTATTCGATCGGCAAAATTACGCCTCGAACTTCCTATAAAATCGTAAACGAGCAAACCGGAACAATATGTAAAATTGGGGAGACCGGAATTTTGTTTGTAAAAGGCGACCAGATATTTATGGGATACTATAAAAACGACGAAGCGACTAAAAAAGCGTTTGATAAAGACGGGTATTTTAATACCGGCGATCTTGTATGCGAAACGGCGACGGGCAATCTGGTATTTACCGGACGAGCAAAAGACACAATTGTGCTTGCTAACGGCGAGAACGTCGAACCGGAGCCGATAGAGATGGCGCTGGAAGATTCGCTATATATCAAATACGCGCTGGTAAGCGGACAGGACAAAGAGGGGCTATCCGCTCTGATAGTTCCAAACGTAGATAATTTGAAAAAAGTATTTAAATTTGATGAAAAAGCGCCGGGAATATTATCGGAAATACTAAAACAAGCCGAAGTGAACGATTTCTATAAAAAGGAGATAAAAAGCAAGGTTAATAGTTCGAGGGGATTTTTATTTCACGAATTGATAAAAGACTTTTCGTTATTGCCAAACGATTTTGAGGTCGGCGTCGAACTTACAAATACGATGAAAAAGAAGCGAAACGTTATTATAGAGAAATACAAATAGTTCCTCAAAAAAGTTGAAGACTTTTTTGAGGACTCAAATTTATATCCTTTTCTTTGCTTCGACCATCTTGTTATGAAGTCTATCCGCTTGCAAACAGAATACTTCGATCTGCGCTTGCGTAACTTGCGTAAACGGGTTGCCGTCCGATTCTATCGGCAAAAACGGCAGATTGCGAACGCCCATTTTATCAAGCTCTTCGTAAAGCGGATATTTACGCGAAAGCGCGATCTTATGAACAAGATTCATATTGGTTTTTAACAAACTTTCTACCATTCGAGACGGAAGACACGCAAAAGGTCCTATCGATATAACTCCGCACGCGTCGTTAAGGATATATTTCAACGCCGCTCCGGTCGTTATCGGCACTTCGCCTCTCAAATAGGGACTTACTATCAATCTCGACGAATTTATTATCTCCTTAATATTTATATAAGTCGGTTTGTAAAATCCGCAATTCGCAAAAACATCTTTGATCTGTTTATCGATTTTTTGTTGAAAAAACGACTTGAAGAAGAAGTAGATCTTCTTAAACGGACTGACGTTTATTTCGGTGAGATCGTTCATAAGACAATAATCGATATAAAACAGGACTTCCATAAACGGCACAATATGGGCGATAAATCCCTTTTCGGCGAGAAAACCCTCGATATTTCTTCTTGCAAAGTGATCGTTTCGGACGTATATTTCGCCCGTTATAGTTATGAATTTTGCGTCGTCTATCTCCATTTTTCTGGGGATCTCCGAGATTCGTTTTGCCGATAGTTTCAGGCGTTTATTGAGAGACATTTTTTCCCGCCCGCCGAAATTGTCGGTAATTTTGGCAAACTCCTCCTCCATAACTTTCAAGCCGTACTCTTTGTCTTCGGCGAGAACGATTATGCCGTTCTTTATAGTCTCAAAAACGTCGCCGAGAACAAAGGATTTAAAAAGCGTCAACAAAAGTCCCGTTCCAAATCCGGCGTAACCTTTTCGGTCGTCGAGTCTAAAAACCGCAAAATTCTCTATCTTGTTGCGTTTGATAAAGTTATTAAATCCGTTGTAATACTGCTCCAATCGGCATGGGGAGGTGTCCGTGGCGTGCAGAAGCACCAACGGCTCTCCCTTTTTGTGATGATCCCGGATGTAGGTCATCATATTGCCCATCATTATAGCTAACGGCAAACACTCTTTACTCGACGACTGCGAACGACCAAGTTTGATGCTCTCCATCGTAGTCGGCGGGACGAGCCGCCCTTTGATCCCGATTTTATTGAGGTATTCGTTCGCAGGTCCCATAACGTATCGCGACAAAGAAGGAAACATAAAGGTGTATTTATCGGATCTGGCGGATATAACGGTTTTTCCGTCGGATAGATGAATCTTAGCTTTAAACCCTTCCCCTTCTATCCAAGCCGGCTTGAAATCGCTCTTCTCTTTTTCTTCCAATTTATTGTTTTTTTGTAGTTCTCTATAATATTTGACGACGTCCAAGAACGCTTCGATTCGGGTATTGACTCCGGCGTCGGCGCTATGACTGTCAAGCTCCAAAGTTAGCGACGGCTTGCCTTCAAGCTCTTCTCTAAAAAGCTCGACCATAAAAGAATCCGGTCCGCAACTGAAATTCGTGATAAAAGTTCCAAACAATTGCGGGTGTCTTTTTACTATCTGAACGGCTTTGAGAATCGTCTCCCCCATACCCCAATGCATAAACGGCTCGAAGGTCTCCCCTTCAAAATTTAGTATATCGTAAGGAAATATCTCGATACCGCGCGACGTAAATTTTCTGGGAATTCCGAGATTCGCTTTTTCAGTAAAAGCGTTATACGACCTTCCAAAAAGAACGACTCCGATTTTATCGGGATTCTTCTCGAGTTCGGTAAGCAAATCCGCCCCGATTTTTTTCATTTCCGCAAAAAACTCTCTTTGCAGTTTTAGAGCTTCGTCGAAAGCGGCGGCGGCGTCCGACGCTTTACGCCCGAGTTTGTCGACGGCAAGCCGAATAAAAACTTTCTTCTCCCTATCGATCCCTCTTGAAAAATCGAGTAACGGTATAAGCATCTCGGTATTACCTATCTTATCCTTAAAGGTCGCCTTCATCGTAAAGGGTTCGCCTTGATTGAATACGCACGCTTTACGGTAACCGATTTGCTTAGAACAATTGTCGCATCCTCCGTCCGTCTCGATCTGAACAAGGTGCGGCATAAAGATATAGTCCGGCTTTTTTTCTAAGAGATCCCAGAAAAATCCGTGAGCCAACTGCATCGGATAACAGAATGAAGATAGTTGGGACTCTTCCCCCTCTTTTGCGCTATGTTCCGATACTATGACTTTAAAACCAAGTTTGCTGAAAAAGTTGTAGTATAGCGGAAAATACGTATTTGTATAAAAACTTCTGTTTATACCTATAACCTTGTTTTCTGAAACGGGATATTCGGGAGCGTATTTCCCGAAAAGCAGTCTTTCCCTTCGCGACACTATATCTAATCTGTCTTCGTCAAATTTCAATTTATGGATAATATTGTAATATTTATTGCAAGCGCCGCCAAATGCGTAAGTTTTGCCGTCGATGATTATCGATAGAATTTCGCAGCCTATATCGCACTTCTCTTGTCCGCCGGCGCACTTGAAATTTTTACCGTAAGTTACCTCTCTATTAATAAGCGCGTCGAGATCAAATTCGACCGGCTCTAAAAGATTGTTGTCGAGACGCTTTTTCGCTTCGAGCGCCACTCCAAAAGCCCCCATAAGCCCCGGATCCGGCGGAACGATTATCTCCTTGCCGGTCAGAGCCGCCATTGCGACCGGCACCGCTTTATTATAACATACCCCGCCTTGCATAAAAACCTTCTCGCCGACGCGTCTATTCCCTTTTACCCTGTTGGCATAGTTCATACAAATCGAATAAACGAGTCCGGCGATCATATCTTCCCTATTTATACCTTCCTGACTCGCGACTTTTATATCAGACCCGATAAACGCGGCGCATTGGTCGTTAAAATTCGGCGGATTTTGCGCTTTTAAAGCGATATCTCCGATATCTTGCATTTTTACTCCCAACGTTTCAAGCGCCGACTCTTCAAGAAAACTTCCCGTTCCCGCCGAACACGCTTCGTTCATCGCATAATCGGCGGGCACTCCGTTTACTAAATATGTGTATTTGGCGTCCTGTCCGCCGATTTCAAATATCGTATCTACGTCTTTATCGAAGAAAACGCTCGCCGCGGCGTGGCATACTATCTCGTTTATGACGCATTTTGTAAACCCATGAAGTCCGACTATCTGCCTACCCGAACCTGTAACGCCTAAAGCGATTATTTTTACTTTTTTATCCCCTATTTGTCTTTTTATCTCTTTGTAACAATTGCGCGCCGCTTCAACCGGATTGCCGTTAGTCCGCAGATAAACGTCCGCAATCATTTTATCGGTACTTTTGTTAAATAAAACCGCTTTTGTCGTGGTCGAGCCGACGTCCACCCCCAATATGCAGACGTCGCCGTCTTCAGGCTTACCGTGTTCAATTGATTTAAATTTAACTTTATCTATCGAACCGGAGAGTTTCTTCAAAAATTCAAACGAACTCTTTCCCTCCAAATAGACGCTTTCGATACCGTTATACGGCTTCGTCTCATGCTTCAAGCCGTATAGAGCCGCCCCAAGCGCCTCGAAATAATACGACTCCTCAGGGATATATAATTTATCAACCTGCTCTTTTAGGAAATTTACGACGACGCGGTTTTTTGTAACTCCGCCGGTCATAATAACGTTTTTTTGCGGAATAGACGACAACAACTCGGTAATCTTACCGGATATCATTCTGCACAATCCAGCGACGACGGCGCCTTTAGACTCGCCGATATTCAACGCGTGAGTGCAGTCCGATTTGCAAAATACCGAACATCTCCCCGATATTTTGTGCGGATGCTGATTTTCGGCTAACGCTATCGCCTCGTCGGCGTTTAAATTCATTCTGCGAATCTGCTGTAAAAAAAACTCTCCCGTTCCCGAAGCGCATTTGTTGCCTATATATACCTTTGATATATAACGGTCTTTGTCAAGTTCGTAAACGATCGTCGTCTCTCCCCCCGCCGATACAAGAACGTTATAATTTTCGTCGCCGAGATTGAGATATTGTAAAGAATATTCTATCGCCTCCGGTTCGGTTATCGTCGTAAGATTGACGTTTTCTCGAAATTTTCTGCCGGTAACGGTAATTTTATCAAATTTCGAGGCGTTTATCCCCCCTAAAATATCCAAAAAATTCTGTTTCGCGTTTCCCTCGTGCGACTTTGATATAATATTATCTATCTTAATTTTTCCATCGACTTCGCTAATCTCTACAAAAGTTATTGTCGAAGCCCCCAAACATATTCCAAGCGATTTCATAAATTCTCCGATTGTTTTAATTCCGATTAATATACAAAAATATTATCAAAAAGTCTAGTTTTTTGTGTATCGTTTACGTTCTCCGTCGGTTTTTTGGAGCGAGGAAGATTTTTTTATCTTAGCTCATATGCGTCAAATTTATTTTTGACACATATGGCATTTTTTTGTCGCAGAAAATATTGACGCATATGTGTCAAATTATTTTTATCCCCCAAAAAAAACCTACGGATATATAGTTTGCTTTTTTGATATGTCGGTATATCGACGAGTATGTCGTTAAATTCAAAAATTAACGGAATTTATCGTAATATTTAACTTTAAGACTCCGCCGGTCGATTATCTATTGATAACTATTTTGGAGAGCGCCCGGTGGGAAAGATCCTTGTCGCAGGACAAATATATTTGGACAGTTCGCTTTTAGTCGATAGATTCCCGATCCCTTACGTTCCGGTAAATTACGCTAAGTTCGGTATGAATATCGATCTTGGCGGCTCGGCGTTTTTTACGGCAAAAGCGCTCTCCTCTTTAGGCGACAATATCGATCTTCTTTCGGTAATATCGAACGACTATTTAGGCAAAGTTATCAGAGAGCGGCTTAAATACGATCTTATATACGACAAATATCTGGTTAATATTCTCAAACAGACTCCCACCTCTTTAAACATGATTGATAAGATAGGAAACAGACAGACGTATTACGATATGAAAGACGTCGACGATATTAATTACCCTATAGAGTACTATGAAATGGCTATTAAAGAGTGTTCGATAGCTATTTTGGAAAACACCAAATTTTGCGCTCCGTTTTTAGAGAGAAGTAAAAGACATAAAAAAATGATATTTACTAATTTTCTAACGTTTTCGGAGAGAGAGGAAGAAAAAAATGCCTTATTTTTTGAAAATTCTAACGTAGTTTTCATATTGGGCAAATTATTAAGCGGTAAAATAGAAGATTGGATCGATAAAGTTCTGAATAAATATAACGTCGATATTATAATCGTCGATATGGAAGAGAAAGGCGCGTATTTAGCCGTAAAAAAAGATAATTTTGTCGAAAGATTCCCTTTTGTCAAAGTGAGGGATATAGTCGATAATATAGGCTCAAACGAAGCGCTTCTATCCTGTTTTACGCACTACTACAACAGATATCTGGATCCTTGCGACGCTATAAAAAAAGCGATACTGTTCGCTTCGTATCAAAGAGGCGAATACGGCTCCACGATGGGATTTTTAGGCGAGAGAGAATTGAATAATTTATACGCGACGATTTATCAGCAATAGTCGCGCTAAAAAGCCGATAAAATTTACTCGAAATAATTTGATATAGTATTCTAATTCTGATAAAATCTACTGCGAAAATTTCGCGCCAAGAGGTAAAAAAAAATATGCCGATGAAGATTATTATTACGAAAGATTTTGACGATATGAGCGCAACCGCGTCTGAGATAGTCGTCGACGATATAAAACAATTCCAAAAGACAAAACAAAAAAAAGATAACTACATATTGGGGCTCGCTACGGGAAATACTCCGACCGGTTTGTATAAAAAACTCGCAAAAGCGGCAAATTCAAACGAATTTGATCCGGAAGCAATTGTATCGTTTAATCTTGACGAATATATAGGGCTTCCCGGCGATACCTCTTCCGAAAGAGTTTTGCATCCGGAGAGTTACGCTTTTTTTATGGTACAGGAGTTATTCGGTTTGTTGAATAAAAAATTCAAAAAGAGTTACGTCCCCGCCGGAACGGAAATCGATCTCAATAAATTGCTGGCAGAACTGGATAAATATAAAAACGATTCAAGCGTTTACGAATTTATCGGAAGCGACGCCGGCAAACAAATTCTTATTAAACCGAACGGTCCCAGCGATTATCTCAATTATATCAATAAAGAGATATTAGACGCTTATATGGATAAAATCAAGAAATTCGGAGGAATAGACCTCCATATCGTCGGCGTCGGAGGTAGAGGACATCTCGCTTTTCACGAATGCGGCATACCGCTTGATCGGGAAGCGCTATTAGTTAAACTCGACGACAATACCGTCGGAAACGCCGTCGTCGACGGGCACTTTAAAGAGGAAATCTTCGCTCCTAAATACGCTATATCTATGGGAGCTAAAGCGATTTACAGAGCAAAGACGGTGTTATTGGTCGCAAACGGAAAGCGCAAATCCGAATCGATAGCCGCTTCCCTTCTCGGCGACGTTACCGATAAAGTTCCTATTTCTATGGGGCAGGAATACGCTAAAAACGGCGGAAATATGATATACGTTATTGAAAAAGAAGCGGCGTCGGGATTATTGAATAAATTTGACGAATTAAAAAGAAAAGGATTTGAAGTCGTTAATAAGCTCTAAATTGTTATTTGTTGAAATTTTCTTTCATTTAGCTTGAAATATTTTGTAACTTATAGTATAAAAAAGATAAATTACGGGCTGTAGCGCAGCTTGGTTTAGCGCACATGTCTGGGGGACATGCGGTCGGCCGTTCAAATCGGCTCAGCCCGATTTTTTTATAATTTTCTCCTAATTAATTTAATTAATCGGAAATTATGAATAATGAGAAAACATGCGGTCAAGTCGGTCCGCCGGAAGACTTTCGCGACCTCTCTTTGGGTAGTCTAGACGAGATTTTTGCCGCTAATAAATTCAGCGCAGGTAAAATAAAAAACTTCTTTCTACAATTGAAAAGGCAAAAAATTTCGTCTCTTTCCGAATTAAAGAATGTGAAGAATATTTCCGCTATAATAGATCTTTTACCCTTTAAAACTCTGGACGTCGTCTCTTCGGTTAAGGATAAAGATAATAATGAAAAGATTGTTTTTAAAACAACCGACGGTTTTTTTATAGAATCCGTATTGATGCGTTCGAAGAAAAAAATTTCGATTTGCGTTTCCGTTCAGATCGGTTGTAAAATCGGCTGTAACTTTTGTACGACGGCAAAAATCGGATTTGTCAGAAGTTTGTCCGCATGGGAGATTATGGAACAAATCAGGATTATTTATTCGACAAAAATATATCCCGATAGGCTTTCATGCGTATCTATAATGGGTATGGGCGAACCTTTCGACAATCTTGAAAACGTTTTTAAAGCGGTCGAGTGGATGAATTCCAACTACGGTTATCAGATCTCCCGCGAAAAGATAACGATATCCACTTCCGGTTTTATACCCTTCGATAATTTTCTTTTATACTCTAAACCGACAAACCTCGCGGTATCGCTTCATTCGGCAAAGGAGGAGGTCAGGAGTAAAATTATGAATAAATCACCTATTAGTCT
Source organism: Spirochaetes bacterium ADurb.Bin133 (assembly GCA_002070605.1). Taxonomy (GTDB): domain Bacteria; phylum Spirochaetota; class GWE2-31-10; order GWE2-31-10; family MWDO01; genus MWDO01. The sequence continues at coordinate 3,416 of MWDO01000004.1, read as the reverse complement.
CGAAAAACTAAAGAAATATATGATAGAATATGTAAAGCGAAGCGGTATAGCTGTAACAGTCGAATATTGCCTTATAAATGGTCTAAACGACTCAAATAGCGACGCTATTGAGCTATCGGAGTTTTTATCCGACGTATTTTGTAAAGTTAATATATTGAATTTCAATACGACAATTGTCGGAAAAACAGCAGAGGATTCCGCTTCGGATCTTCGGGCGTCGCGCGCTTCGTTTTTTAAATCCGTAACAAACGATAAAATTAGGCGGTTTGTCGATATTTTGAAATCTCGCGGCATACCGACGCTTTACAGAAAAAGTCTTGCGACCGATATCGGAGCCGGATGCGGTCAGTTGGGGTTTAGCGCAAATAATATTAAACCGACGACGATTTAATATATTGATTAATTTTATATTTTCAATTATAATGTTCTTTATATCTTAATTTAAAGCAACGTTTCGGAGGATATATGAAAAAATTATATTTATTAAGACACGCTAAGTCCAGCTGGGACGACTCCTCTATTCCCGACTATGAAAGAGATTTAAACGACAGAGGCAGAAGAGAGGCTAAAAAAATGGGCGAGTACTTTCTGGAGAAGAACATTATTCCGGATATGATAATTTGCTCTCCTTCCAAACGAACCCGCGAAACGTACAAATTAGTCGTAAGCGAATTGGGAAAAATAATACAGACTATTTTTGAAGATAATATTTACGAAGCTTCCATTTCAGACATTTTTGACGCGATATCTGTGGTTCCAAAAGAAGTCGACTCACTTTTAATTATCGGCCACAATCCGGGAATGGAAGATGCGCTGGAGAAGATAACAAATATCCCGGGGATTATCGACAAGTTTGGGACTTGTTCGTTAGCCGAGTTGGAAGTCGATATTCAAAAATGGGACGATCTTTATAAAACCTCGGCAAAATTAACTAATTTTGTATCTCCAAAAACGCTTTAAGCCCTACCATTCGATTATTTTCTGCCTTTTATCTCAAGACTATCTATTTTTTCGCTAAAGTAAGCTACCATATCCAGAAAATCTCTTCTTCCTTGAGTTAATCTTGCCGGTTCGGAAGGTCGCTCCACATATTCGTCCAATACTATATCCCCTTTATTTATAATCCAAACTCTGTCCCCCAAAAATATCGCTTCGGGTATATCGTGCGTTACAAGAAGCGCCGTAACTTCCTGTTCGGGATTTAAAAAAAGCAACTCTACCATCAGGTCTTGCATCTCCCACCTGATCTTCCTATCAAGCGCGCCGAACGGCTCGTCCATAAGAATAATCTTAGTCTTCATACAAAGCGTGCGGGCTATAGCGACCCTCTGTTGCATACCTCCGGATAACTGATGCGGATATTTATATTCGGCGCCGGTCAGATACATTTTATCGACCCAATGTTTCGCCTCCTCTCTGGCTATATTTTTTTTAATCTTCTTTACTTTGATCAAAGGATAAGCGATATTATCTATAACGTTTAAAAACGGGAAAGACGAATATTTCTGAAAAATCATTCCTCTCTCCATACCGGGACCTTCTATCTTATTATTCAAAAGAAACATCTCTCCGGTCGTAGGCTCCAAAAGTCCGGCAATGAGTTTTAATATAGTCGATTTACCGCTCCCGGACGCGCCTAATATCGATATTACCTCCGATTTGCCCTCAATATCTTCGATGCTGAAATTCAAATTCGGTATAACCAGATGATCGCCAAATTTTTTACTAACATTTTTAGCGGATAATATAGGAACGTCTCTTCTTTTTTCTTTGTCCCGTTCAAAACTGATTTTTTGCAATCTGTTAAATATATCGGGATTAATATTTGGTTCGATATAAATTTTATCTTTAATTGTAACATTATTCGTCATCTTTTGTCCCTCTCGTGTTTAAATAAAGCCCATCCGGATATCTTAAATATGTACGAAAAAAAGAATGCAAAAAATATTATAATAAAAAATATGGCGTACATATCCGCAATCTGGAATCTCCTCTGTCTCGCAATAAATAACCATCCTATTCCATTAATCGTCTCTCCTCCGCCGGTATTAATCATCTCGGCAAATATTATATACCCCCAACCGAGTCCGAATACGGCGGACAGATGCTTCCACACTCTCGGCAGAGCCGTTGGAATAATCACAAACAATATTGTCTGTATCTGCGAAAAACCGAGAGTGTACGCCGTATCCAGATAAAGACCGTCCACCTCGTCCATCTCCTTCATAACAAGACCTATTAAAACAAATATCATCCCCAAAGTTAAAAACGCTATTTTCTGAAACTCGCCGATACCGAATATCGCCTGAGTCAACGGTATAAGCGCCGCGATAGGTATAAAAGTTCCGATAACTATAATAGGATTAATAAACGCTTTTGCTCGGGAGCTTACGCTCATCAATACTCCGATCGGTAAAGCTAACGCGACGACTAACAAAAAAGCGACAATCTCCCTTTTTAAACTCATCCATACCGCGTAGAATAACGACTTCTTCCATACAAAACCTTCGGCTTTGGTATCGCCGGTTCCTTTGATAAGCGACGGAAACGTTTTGACTATGTCGATAGGATTTGGCAACACATTTCTTGAAATAATTCTGTTCTCAGGAGTTTTTGCCGACGTTAAAGCAAACCAAACGGAAAAAAGCAAAATAAAAGCCAATAAGCCGTATATAAACTTTTTTAACCCTGAAATTTCTTTCCTTATCCATATTTTTCTTTTCATATTTCCCGCCTAAATACATTGTATTTATATAATACCATATATTATCCCATATTAAAATAAAATTCCAAAAAAAGTTATATTTATTATGCGCCGCGTCGCTCCCCGATGAAAATTTTGACACATATGCGCCCCGCCGCTCCCCGGTGTAATTTGACACATATGGAGCTGTATGCGTCGCGCCTCGATGAAAAAAATGACACATATGGAGCTACATACGCCGCGCCGCTTCCTGATGAGAAATTGACACATATGGAGCTAAGAACCAAAATGACACATATGTGTCAAAATAAATTTTTTTCACGGTATATAACAAATTCCTCTTGACGACGATGAAAATTTGAATTAAATTATATAGATATAGTTAGAATTATCGCGGAGGTAAAATATGCAAATAATGCAAAAACTGCAAAATCGGGGGGGGGAACTCTACTAGGTAAGAGAGGAAAATTAATTTTATTAATTTCTGCTCTCGTCCTGATTGGCTTATCCTACCTTTTGATCTCCTGCTCGCAAGCCGCGTTCAAGGCGGCGAACGACGAACCTACGACGACTACTATTCCAAAAGTAAAAGCGCCGACCTTTTCAGTCGAGTCGGGGACAAAGTTTAAATCTTCCATATTGGTAGACATAAATTGTTCGACGAGAGACGCCGTTATACGATATAGTTACGATAATGTTAATTGGGTTATCG
>MWDO01000003.1 GCA_002070605.1 Spirochaetes bacterium ADurb.Bin133 | reverse complement strand
TTCTATTAAAGCCAAGTTTGAAAAGTTCTTTCACATTTCTACTCGCCGCAAGCGATGAATGTTGATTATCCGTCAGGTTTGTTAAAGTTATGAAATAGTCAAACTTGGACTCCGAGCTTTGTGGTTGTCTAGTTTTGTAACTTAGGAGAATTGGCGCGATATTCTCTTTCACAGGTAACGGCGTTCAACACGGCATACAAGGTTACGCGAGGCAAGCTCGCTTCACCTAAGTTGCCCTTTAAGATTTTTTTAGTTTTATGGTTGATTTATTTTGTTATTTGGAATATTATTTTTATATAGTAGCTGTCTGGGATTATTCGGGCAACTTCTTGTATGCCGAGGCGTTGTAAGAAATATTTTGCCCTTGATTTTTTTTATATTTAAGCGTAGGTTATTATAGAAGGTAATTGCTATGAAACTTTTAAGAAAAATTACAGTTATTAAGAATAATCAAATTAGTTTTAAAGATTTATCAAAATTTAATAATCAAAAAGTAGAAATTATTATTTTCCCAATTAAAGAGGCTAAAGAAAATATTTTTAACAATAAAGATGAGTTGTTAAAATATTCTAATTCATTTAAGTCCGGTTTTTCGGATACTTCAACAAATGTTGATGATTTAATCTATGAATCATGATAATATAATTTTTGTTGATACCGGATTTTTTTATTCATTCCTTGATGAAGATGATAAAAATCATAATGTTTCTATAAATTGTTTTTCAAATCGAAAAGAATTATTTGTAACGTCAAATTACATTATAGATGAATTGATAACTTTATTGAGAGCAAGAAAAATACAGATAAACTTATTTTCTAATTTTATAGATTCCTTAATTGAAGAAAAAATAATGACGGTTTATAGAATAACCCATGAATTAGAATTAAAATCATGGAAAATAATGAAAAAATATAAGGAGCATAATTTTAGTTTTACTGATTGTACATCTTTTGTTGTAATGAAAATGAAAAAGATAAATAAGGTTTTAACATTTGATGAGCATTTCAAAATTATGCGGTTTGAAATCATTAATGAATATTAAATAATTATTCAATCTAATCGGGCAAAATACTGCTTATAACAGCCGGTTATCGGTTTACCCAAATTGACGTCGATTTTTGAGATTATTGTTGATTTACTTTGTTATTTGGAATATACATATAAGATGTAGCGGTTTGGGATTATTCGGGTGCCTTTTTGTATGCCGGGGTGTTGCGACTGAGAGGATTTTCTTTTATGAAGAAAATGTTGTTTTTTGCGCTTATATTTTACTCTATAAATCATGGGAACATATTAATAAGGGATGGGTTAGTTTTGGCGCGTATTGTAATTCTTATATTGGAGGAGGAACGTCAGTTCTTTTTAAATTAGGAAAGAGATGATATAATAATTAGTCGCAACTTCAACTAACACGGCATATGAGGATATAAATAATGTTTTGCTTAAAATGTAATAATGAGATGTTTAAAGGAATTTTAAAAGCTAGATCAAGTTATAGATCAAGATTAATGTTTATGACTTGATTGATTTATTTTATTGAGGTTTTTATATTATTATTATATATTTGGCGTGTTTACGTCGAAAACGACAGATACGCCGAGGCGTTAGTTGAAATTGCGCAGAAAATTAGAAAATATAAATTATACTTGCAAAAAGTTTTAATTTCTATTATAATGTATGTATACATCATAAAGGGATTATTATGAAAAGAACGCAAATTTATCTTGATGAGGAAATGTTTGATTATCTCGAAACAGAAAGTAAGTTGCACAGCAAGTCAATTTCTGAACTTATTAGAGAAAGCATTAAAGAGAAAATTCAAGGCAGAAATAGAAATCTATTAAAAAATATGAAAAAGGTATTTGGGATTTGGAAAAATCATAAATTTGATGTTGACGAATATATTTCAGATCTAAGAAAGGATCGTCATTATGATAATGGTTGATTCTGATATTATAATCTGGATTTTAAGAGGTAAAAATGAATTCCTTGATGAACTCGAAAATAAGATTAACGAACAAAATGAGTCTTTATTTATTACGCCTATTCAAATTGCGGAAATATTATCCGGTACAAGAGCGTCAGAAATGGAGGATACCGACAGAATGATGAAATCGTTTAATATACTCGATATTAATGAAAATATTGGAAAAATTGCCGGAAAATATTTAAAGAAATATAGAAAATCTCATGGAATAACTCTCGCAGATTCTTTGATTGCGGCAAGCGCTATTTTGAATAAAACAAAACTATGGACATTGAATAGGAAACATTATCCGATGCTTTCAGAAGAGTCTTTTGAGTAAAATGCGCAACGACCGACAACAGCCGGTTGTCGGTTTCGGCAAAGTACCGTCTACACCTAAAACGCCCTTTAAGATTTTTTTGATTTAAGGTTGATTTATTTTGCTATTTGGAATATTATTTTTTATATAGTAACAGTCTGGGATTATTCGGGCGCCTTTTTGTATGCCGGGGCGTTAGACAAAAGGCTGGGCAAAAATATTTTTTGAGAGCGTACGCAGAAAACCCGCCGTCCTTGGCGGGCTTAATTTGGAGTTTATTATAAAAAAAATAATTTTAATATTTCTAATAAATATAGTACCTATTTATTGTTATTCTGAAACAATTCTATATTACGGTTGGTTGTTTTCATCGAAGATAGGAATTTATTTAAAAAGAATTATAATTAAATTAGGATATAATACAACGACTTTTTTTTATAGATCATAACATATCAATAGAACTTGGGTATAAGTTTAATTGGTAAAGTTAATTTTATTTTACATTATAACAAAATGAGTCTTTATTTATTACGCCTATTCAAATTGCGGAAATATTATCCGATACAAGAGCGTCAGAAATGGAGGATACCGACAGAGTGATGAACGGGACATTATCGCTTGCGAATCATATAGGTATAAAAATTGTAATTAAAATATCTTGACTTTTAATAAAAAAAAATTTACATTACTGCGATCGTTGGGTCGTCGGCAAGCGGTAAGCCACCGGTTTTTGGTACCGGCATTTCGTAGGTTCGAATCCTGCCGACCCAGATCAATTTTTACGCATTGCGCAAGGAGCAAACATTAATATGGAGATTCTACTCGAAGCAAAGAAAAGAGAAAACACGAAGAAAGAGGCTTGTAAAAGATATAGAAAAGAGGGCTTTATTCCGGCCGTTATATACGGAGTTGAGGAGAATAAAAATATTTTGATTAACTCTCTGGCGTTTTCTAGACTATATCCTAAATTAACCAGATCGACGGTTATTAATATCAAATTAGACGGAAAGAAAAAAGACGTTTTTATTAAGGATTACGACAAAGACTATCTGAAAGATAGGTTTCTGCACATAGACTTTTTTGAACTCGACGCAAAAAAACCGACGCGCGTTGATATTCCAATCAACGTTGTAGGCAACGCCGTGGGTATAAGAGACGGAGGTTCGCTTGAAAGACATACAGTAGCGGTTACCGTAGAGTGTTTGCCAAAAGACATGGTTCCTCATTTTGAAATAAATATTGAAGACATGAAAATTAACGAAAGTTTTCACATCAAAGACTTGGTTCTTGGCGATAAATATAAGATAATTACAAACCCTGAAGAAGTAGTGGTAAGAATATCCGGAATTAAGGCTGAAGAGCAAACTGACGATACGACGACTACAACGACGACGGCGGCAACTACGGCGACGACGACGACCGAAGCCGCCGCTACTCCTCCCGCGTCAAAATAACGTTTATTTAATATAAAAATTTAATATATAAAAAAACGGCCGTCTGTTTTAGACTGCCGTTTTTTTATACCCTAACCCATTATCAATTTTCGCCGTACCCGTGGGGGTATCTCTTCCGCTCTCTGTTTTTTTCTATAACGGGACCGAATTTTTTTCTAAACCGCGCGACTTCTCCTTTGTTGTTAGCGTATATATTTAAAGGGTAAATATCGGACGATACCGTATAATTTTCGTCAAATTTGCATTTTTTCAAGAAATCCCGTCCCTCGTAGGTCAAATATAGCTCGCAGCCGTTTACGACTTCCTTGTATTTATAATACCCTATAGGTTTTTTTGAACAATATATCTCATATTTTCTGTGAAACGACAAAACAAAAAAAGCGTAAAGTCTTTCCGAGTAGGAATTTATGTCGCAATAAACGGCGTTTGTCATAAAAAAAACATAAAATATAGTTGACATTAATAATTTTTTCATTAATATATATATCGAACAAATTCTTTTTTTTTATAGTACAAACCGATTTGATAGATAGTAATTTTATAATTTTACCAATATTTTTAGCTTTATCGGCATTCTTTTCATGTTCTGAGACCTCTCTGTTCTCTCTCAACAGTCTCAAGGTAGAGGATCTTAGACGGAAGTACAAGATCAGAGGTAAAATGATTTTTGATTTGCTTGAACATCCGCAAAAACTGCTCGTAACGATCTTGATATGCAATACTACGGTAAACACTTCGGCTACGTTGGCGGCGTCTAATATATTCACAAAATATATCCCGCAGGCGGATTATATATTAGTCGTTATTGTAATGACTTTATTAATACTTATCATCGGCGAAGTTACCCCTAAAACGTTGGCGATAAAAGTAGCTCCGAAGATTGCCTTGATTGTCGCTCCTATACTGTACTTCCTTACTATAATATTAACCCCCTTTATTTTTATTTTTAGAAACATCTCCAAATTCCTGGTATTTATTTTTTCTCATATTCAATATAGAAATGTAACGGAATCCAACGAATACAAGTCTGAAGAAATGATTGAAATTATAAAACAGAGCCATAAAGAGGGAATTCTAAACAAAGAGGAGAGCATACTACTCGGAAACGTTATATCTTTCCCAAATTCGGAGGTATGGAGAATAATGCGCCCCAGAAACGAGATATTCTCTTTTTCAACGACGACTAAAATGTCGGAGTTGCGCCAAAAAATAAAAGAGAAGAAGTATTCCAGAACGCCGGTGTGGGAGGATGAGGAAGAAAATATTATCGGAATACTAAACGTTAGAGAACTTGTAAAATCGGATTGTAATAAAGAAGATATTTTGGAAAACTACAAATCTATATTAGCAAAACCTTTTTTTATTCCGGAGACTATGAAAGTCGATAATTTGCTTAAAACGCTTCAGAGTTCCAAGCAACATTTAGCGATAGTAATCGACGAGTACGGAAGCGTTTCGGGTCTGGTAACAATGGAAGACGTTATCGAATCGATTATAGGCGAAGTCGTCGATAAAGAAGAGATAGTTCCTCTTTTTTATAAGTATAATCCTTCAATGATTGAAGTCGAATCAAAATTGGAACTTGCCGAATTCAACGAAATTTTTAAAGTCAACTTAAAAAGCGACTCGGCGGCGACAATCGGCGGTTATCTGCTTGAAAAGGTGAAAAGGATCCCAAAGGGAGGCGAGCTGTTCAAATTTGATAATCTTCAATTTAAAGTAATCGGAGCCGAACCAAACAAAATAGAAAAAATTTTAATAACCAAAGTAAGAAAACTAAAAAAGAAAAACGAACTTTTTGATTTAAACGCTACAATCGCGGAGGGTTAATTTGTTTGCTATATATTTCATACCTTTTTTAATCATATTATTTATATTTATGCAGTCGTTTTTTTCAAATTCAGAAATGGCTATGGTTAGCTCCAACCGCATAAAGCTAGATTATCTTTCAAAAAACGGCGATAAAAGAGCCGCTATTATTCTCGCTCTACTAAACAATCCGGAGAGATTATTTGGCACCACGCTCGTCGGTATCAATATAGCTACGGTCGTTTCCACCGCTCTTGCCGACTACTTTTTTAAAGTAGTAATCATAGATAAATTGAGCTTTATTCTACAAATAATCGAAATCGACTTAATTATTTCGCTCGTCATGGTGCCGACCATACTCGTATTTGGAGAGCTTTTCCCGATGTCGATAGCTCGAAAATACCCAAATACTACCGCTTTAAGAAACGCCAAATTCATTAAGACCGCTTATTTTGTTCTTTTCCCGTTAATGTTTACCGTAAGTAGAATATCTAAATTCATCGGTAAAGCGCTAAAAATCGATAAAGAAGGAAACTCCATCTCAAAAGACGAATTAGAACTTCTGGTCGTCGGAAGATTTGAAAATATTTCAGACGAAACAAAAAAAATAATTAATGAAGTTTTTGATATAAGCGAGTTGACCGCCGAAGACATAATGGTTCATATCAACGAAGTCGTCGCGATTAACGAAACCTCTACCGTCGGAGATTTTAAAGAAGTAATAAAAACGGCCGATTTTAGCCGATATCCCGTTTATAGAGAGAATGTTTTTAATATCTCTTCAACGATTAGCGTTATAAACATTTTAGGCGCAGACGATACCGATGCGATTACCTCTTATACGGAAAAACTTTATATTGTTCCGTCGACAAAACCGGTTATTCAGATACTATCCGAGCTCAAACGAAACAGAAAGTATATGGGCATAGTCGTCGATGAGTTCGGCGTAACGCGGCGCGGGATTCTGACGATAGACAACATTGTGGAAGAGATTATAGGCGGAATAAAAGGATTTTACCCCGAATCTTCGGAGTCGGAAGCTCTAATTGAACAAAACATTTTTGATGCAAAAACTTATCTCGACGACTTTCTCGAGAAAACGGGAATTGACTTTACCGACGAAGAGGCTGAAACGCTGGGCGGACTCATAAACATAGCTCTAGGCAGAATAGGACGAAAAGGTGAGAAAGTCGTTTATAAAAACGTTTCGTTTGAGATTATTGAAGCGTCCGACAGAACCGTCAAACTTGTAAAACTCCTCGACAAACAGTAACTACTTATTTTCAATATCAATATTAGTGTCAATTATTACTTCAAATATTTGAGAGCGTATCATTTTTCTGACTATCAAGACGTAGTCGCCCAATTTAATCTTGTCTTCGTTTTTTGGAATTTTGCCGAATAGTTGCAACATCATATCGTTTAAATTCCCAACCACGTCCGGAAGAGACAAATGAAATTTTTCTCTGAACGACTTCATCGGAATACCGCCTCCGGCAATATATCGAGTATCAGAAATTTTATAAAAAAAAGTGGGCAATTCTTCAATCTCTTCGTTGAGATCCCCTATAATAGTCTCGATAACGTCCTCCAGCGTGGTAAGCCCCGCCAATCCGCCTTTGTCGTCTTTGACGGACGCTATATGCTGGCGGCTTCTCGATAACACTTTTAAAGCGGTAAGAAGAACATCGTCTTCCCGGACATTAATAATCGGTCTGCATATACTAAGTAAGGAGGGATCTTCGGGATTTGTCTGAAGGGCGCTTATAATATCCTTAAAATTCACATATCCTACGACGTCGTCGATATTGCCGTCCTTAACTACAAGAAGTCTGGTATGATGATATATATGAGCTTCAAGTAAGGCTTCCATAAGATTCATATTAGTAGAGAGATATTTGGCTTCCTCTTTCTTTACCATAATATCGCTGACTTTTATTTTCTGCAGTTTGAGAGTTTGGGATAATATTTGTTCCTGATCTTTACTGATCATATTATTCATAGAGGCAAATCTTGTCAAAACCGCTATATCGTCCACGCTGCTTTTTTTACCTTTACCCGCTTTTTTCTTAAGCGTTTCGCTTATTATCTTATAAATATATAGAAAAGGCTTAAATATCTTAACTAACAGATCGACCGGTTTTGCGCAAAACGCCGCTACCTTAACGTTATTGGCAATCCCGTAAGTTTTAGGAATTATGTCGGAAATAATAACTAAAACAATAGGAAATATCAAAGCAAAAGCCGGTAATAAAGCCAATCCGAATTTTTTGTAGAAAAAAACTCCGGATACCGACGTCCCCGTCGCGTAAGCAAAAATTTTTATTATTAATGATACGCCGACGGGCTCCTGAATGTTTTTTTTAAATTTCTGTAAAATGTTTGCCGACGCGAGGTTGGTTTTAGAAATTTTAGCTATATCCGTCAACGATACGCTTACAATAGCCGCCTCAAATAACGAACAAGCCGCCGAGATTAATATTGTAAGAATTACCGATAATGACAATAATACCATTCGTTACCTCCGCCCAAAACGAAGCGCTAACTTATCTCTCTATGGACAAACTTCTTTTTACCGCTTGAATAATCCTCTACTATATGGCTCTCGCCTTGAAGTATGTATTTGTATATAACAAGCCCGTCGAGTCCAACGGGTCCTCTAGCGTGAATTTTATTAGTGCTGATGCCGACCTCCGCTCCAAAACCGTACCTAAATCCGTCCGAAAATCTTGTCGAGCAGTTGACAAACGCGCCGGCAGAATCGACAAGCGCCGTAAATTTATCGCAATTTTTAGAGTTTTTTGAAACTATACTATCCGTATGACCGGAGCCGTATTTATTAATATGCTCTATCGCTTCGTCGACGTTTTTGACAATTTTTATAGATAATATGTAGTCGAGATACTCGGTCGACCAATCCTCTTCCGTCGCGTCTTCGACGTCTTTAAGTATCTCTTTAGTTTTTTTATCCCCTTTTATAACAACGTCCTTTTTATCCAACTCTCTCTTTAGAGCGGGGAGAAATTTCCCGGCAATCGTCTCGTTTACCAATAGCGTCTCTAAAGCGTTACACGCCGCGACGTACTGAGTTTTTGAATCAAAAGTTATCTCGACGGCGGTATCGATATCCGCGTCGGAATCCACATAAAGGTGGCATATCCCGTCGGCGTGTCCCAAAACCGGTATAAGAGAATTCTTCTTTATATACGACACAAATTGATTAGACCCTCTCGGTATTACGAGGTTGATATATTTATCATATTTTAGCATAGCCGACACTTCTTCGCGGGTCTCAAGGAGATATAACGAGTTTTCAAACTCCTCGCCGACGGACTCGATCGATTCGACGACTATGTCCGCTAAAATCCTGTTAGTCCTAGCCGCCTCTCTCCCCCCTTTGAGGATAACGCAATTACCCGATTTGATACAAAGAGTAGATATCTGTATCAACGCGTCGGGTCTCGACTCAAATATTACGCCAATAACGCCGATGGGGACAGATTTTTTTGTCAAAACGAGCCCTTTATCGAGTTCGGTAACGGCTAATATTTTATTAGTCGGATCTTCGAGTTTGATCAGGTCTTCAACCCCCTCAATCAACCCCTCGATCTTTTTGTCGTCTAATAAAAGCCGTTTTAATAGGGTATCCTGTAGGTTTTCGCTCTGCGCGATCTTTATATCCGATAAATTTTCTTCTATAATTCGAGCTTTATTCTTTCTCAAGTTGTCGGCGATCTTTCTTAAAGCCAAGTTTTTTGTATCGCCGGAAAGACTCGCCAACAAAGCCGATTGTTTTTTCATTTTCATCAAGATTTGTTCTAAATCGCTCATAAATAATCTCCGCGTTTCATTATTTCGACTTTAAACAAATTTGATATTTATGTCAAGTCCATAATTGGAAATCCCAAAATTTTTGAAAATTGACGCATATGGCATTAAAAATAAATTGACACATATGATGTAAAGAATAAATCGACGCATATGGGACAAATATTTTCAGATAAGGTAACTTCAGCGCTTTAGAAAATAGAACAAATTGACACATATGGCGTTAAAAGCAAAATTAACGCATATGCGTCGAATTTTTATGCGCAATTGCCGCGCGTTATCGACGCGACGCATATGCGATAATTTATTCCCCCATTCCAAAAAAACTGACGAATTACGTAAAATTATAAATTTATGGTTGATTTTTGATATTATTTATAGTATTTGTTAGTTGTATTTAGTTTTTTATAAGCCAGCCGTCAATTCGACATCTACGATGAAACGTTAGACGATATTCGTTTTAATATTATATATAAAATATAGGAGGAATTACGAATGAATGATGGAATTTTATCGGTATTTATTGAAAATATATTAAACACAACTATAGTCGATAATGGATTGTATACAAAATATAATGTAAAACGCGGATTAAGAGATATTAGCGGTAAAGGGGTATTAGCGGGTCTTACAGAAATTTCAGAAGTTAGAGGAACTGAAGAAAAAGACGGAGTAATACATCCCATTGAAGGACAATTGATTTATCGAGGTATTGATATAAACAAGATTATTGAAGGATTTATTTTCGAAGAACGGTTTGGATTTGAAGAAACTATTTATTTGTTAATATTGGGTAAACTTCCAAATATGCAACAGTTAAATTCGTTTAAAGAATTGTTAAGTCAATACAGAGGTCTCCCCGACGGTTTTATTAGAGACGTTTTAATGAGGTTTCCCGCTAAAGATATAATGAATTCTCTTTCTAAAAGCGTCTTGTCTTTATATAGTTTTGACGATAATCCCGACGATACTTCTCTTGAAAATATTTTAAAACAATCGTTATATTTAATATCAAATTTTTCTTTATTAGCAGTTTATTCATTTTTAATATTTTTGTATTACTTTAAAGATCAAAGTTTAATTATTCACAACCCGTTAAAGGGACATTCTATAGCGGAAAATATACTTCATATTCTCAGACCTAATAATAAGTATACAAAATTAGAAGCTCGTCTTCTCGATTTAGTATTGGTATTGCATGCAGAACATGGAGGCGGAAATAATTCTACATTTACGAATCATGTTGTCTCGTCCTCCGGCACAGATACCTATGCGGCGGTATCTTCGTCTATAAACTCTCTAAAAGGTCCTAAACATGGCGGGGCTAATATAAAAGTTACGCAAATGATGGAGGATCTCAAAAAAAACATTAACGATTGGAATGACGACGATGAAATTTCCGGATATTTGAGCAAAATTTTGTCCAAAAAAGCTTTTGACAATCTCGGATTAATTTATGGAATGGGGCATGCCGTATATTCCCTATCTGATCCCAGATCCGTAATATTAAAGAAATTTGCGGAGAATTTAGCGGAAGAAAAAGGATTAGTTGAAGAATTTAATTTATATAAAAAAGTAGAGCAATTAGCGCCTAAGGTAATTTCCGAGCATAGGAAAATATATAAAGGTATAAGCGCTAATATTGATTTTTATTCGGGTTTTGTGTATAGAATGTTAGAAATACCGCAAGAGTTGTTTACCCCATTATTTGCAACGGCGCGAATAACCGGATGGAGCGCGCATCGTATTGAAGAGATTGCAAATAACGGTAAAATTATAAGACCTGCATATAAAAGCGTGGCGGTAGAAAAAGAGTATACTAAATTAAACGATAGGTAATATATCAATTTAAATTACTATACTTTAAACTTCCCCACCTCTCTCGACAAGTTTTCAATACTCTCCTCATTCTTTTGCGTAATCTTGTTTACCTCCTGAGCGGCTTGGTTTACCTGCGCCGCTCCCGAAGCCATCTCGTTCATGCTGTCGGTAATCGCGCGGGTTAGGTCGTCAAGTTTATGCATCTCTGCCGCCGCCTGCTCGCCTCCTCTGAGCATATCTTCAGAGCCGTATTTTACTTCCGCCGTTATTTCGTTGATATTTTTTATGGAGGACAAAACCTCGCGGCTTCCGCGTTCTTGCTCCGTCATCGCTCTCATAACGCTGGCGCTCACATCTTTAACTTGTTCGGCGAGGGAATAAATTGCGTTAAACTTCTCTTCCAGTACTTTGGAGGAGCCGGAGAGCGTCTCAATCTCGATTGAAAAATTTTTAAGCGTGGAAGTTATCTTTTTCCCTTGAGCGCTCGACTCCTCGGCAAGTTTTCTTATTTCGTCGGCGACGACGGCAAAGCCTTTCCCGTACTCGCCGGCATGAGCCGCTTCGATCGCCGCGTTCATCGCCAGGAGATTTGTCTGGCTCGCTATGTTTTGGATAACGTCGCTTGCTTCAAGTAAGCCGCTCGACTGTTCCATTATTTTTTGGGTAATGTTATTTGAAGAGTAGAGCGTCTCTTTACCGTCGAAGGTAGCCGTCGCCAAATCGCGGACAACTACGTCGCTTTTGCCGAGAGTTTGAGTAATAGAGGCTATATTCGCCGCCATCTCTTCAATCGAGGCGGAAGATTGAACAACGCTCGCAGATTGACTCTCTATGCTGTCGTTCAGCTGTTTTATTGCATTAATAATCACTTCCATCGTAGCGGCGGTTTCGCTAACGCTTGTAGCCTGCTTCAGCGCCCGCTGTTTAACGTCCTGGATATTTACGGTAATTTGGTTTATAGCGCTGGCAGTTTCGGTCATATTTGACGAGAGATTTTGTCCAATCTCCGACGAGAATTCGGCGTTTTTTTGAATAGCCCTAATAAGCCGCTTAACGCTTTCAAGCATTTCGTTAAAGTTTCGCGCCATGCCGCCAATTTCGTTGTTTTGCCCAACGCGCAATGAATATGTTAAGTCGCCGCTTGCAAGAACGGTAAATACTTCAGACGTTTTTAAAATCGGATTTATAACCGATCTGCTTAAAAAGAAGACAAAAAACGCGACCGATATGATTACAACGATAGCAAAGCCCGTCGCCGCGCTTTGAGAAATATCCATCCTGCGGCTTTCGTTTTGCGTAGTCAACGTTACGCGCTCGTCAAGTTCGCGCTCAAAAACGCCGACCGGTCCCATAATCTTTTCAACTTCGGCATGATAGGCTTCGTCGTTGACAATACGAATAGCAAATTCCAATAGCGTCTCGTCGCCGCGCATCGCGCAGGGACCGGATACAAAACGCCCTTCTTTCACGCAACGCATCGCCTGATCTTCAACGGCAATTAGTTTGTTTGAAAAATCTATCGCCTGTTTAAGGAGCGATAATTCGCGCTCCGTATATCCAAGTTCTTTCATTAAAACCTGCTGATCGACAGTTCTTCCCGGATATAAATTAGCGTTCACCGTTTGCGGTCTAGGAATATCTCCCTTTCGCCATGCGACAATATTCCAATACTCATCCCAATACCGCATATCGCCGCCGGTGGCAACGTAAACTCGGCAAGTACGGGTCAAATCCTGCGACGTTTGCCTAAACTCATCGGCAAGCAGCATGGAAAAATATTTTTGTTCCTCCGCATTGATAAGCCTCTCCTTACGCGTCCGCGCCTCAAACAGGGTAAACAATAACGCAAGCAACAACAAAATACTAAAAATCGCTTGAACGGTAAACTGCGTTTTAATCTTAAAAGACGGTCTCATTTTTTTCGGGGGGGGGGGGGAAGATGATACAACTTTTTTCCATTTTTGTCAACTCCTTTTTAATAAAAATTTACTAAAAAAAAACAATATACCAGCTTATAATGCAGCTTTTTATAAAATTTTGCAACTTTTTTTATAATTGGAAAGACTTTTTGCGCCCAGAAAAAGATTGAAACGAATGTCTAACAAGACTATACTTTAAACTTCCCGACCTCTATCGACAAGTTTTCAATACTCTCCTCATTTTTTTGCGTAATCTTATTCGCCTCCTGCGCGGCTTGATTTACCTGCGCCGCTCCCGAAGCCATCTCGTTCATGCTGTCGGTAATCGCGCGGGTTAGACCGTCCAGTTTATGCATCTCTTTCGCCGCCTGCTCGCCGCCTTTAAGCATCTCCTTCGATCCGTCTCTTACTTCCGCCGTTACTTCGTTAATATTTTTTATAGCGGACAAAACTTCGCGGCTTCCGCGTTCTTGCTCCATCATCGCTCTCATAACGCTGGCGCTCATCTCTTTAACTTGTTCGGCGAGTAAATAAATCGCGTTAAACTTCTCTTCCAGTACTTTGGAAGAACCGGAGAGCGTCTCAATCTCGATTGAAAAATTTTTAAGCGTGGAAGTTATCGTTTTCCCTTGAGCGCTCGACTCTTCCGCCAGCTTTCTGATTTCGTCGGCAACGACGGCAAAGCCTTTCCCGTACTCGCCGGCATGAGCCGCTTCGATCGCCGCGTTCATCGCCAAGAGATTCGTCTGGCTCGCTATGTTTTGGATGACGTCGCTTGCTTCAAGCAAACCGCCCGACTGTTCGGCTATTTTTTGGGTAATATTATTTGAAGAGTAGAGCGTCTCTTTGCCGTCGGCGGTAGCCTTCGCCAAATCGCGGACAACTACGTCGCTTTTGCCGAGCGTTTGAGTAATAGAGGCGATATTCGCTACCATCTCTTCGATCGAAGCGGAAGATTGGACGACGCTCGCAGATTGACTCTCTATGCCGCTATTCAGCTTTTTGATCGCGCTAATAATCTCTTCCATCGTCGCGGCAGTTTCGCTAACGCTTGTAGCCTGCGTCTGCGCCTGCCGTTTAACGCCCTGGATATTTACGTTAATTTGGTTTACCGCGCCGGCGGTTTCGATCATATTTGACGAGAGATTTTGTCCAATCTCCGACAAGAATTCGGCGTTTTTTTGAATAGCCCTAATAAGCCGCTTAACGCTTTCAAGCATTTCGTTAAAGTCTAGCGCCATATTGCCAATTTCATTTTCCTGAACAATATGCAAGGAACGAGTCAAGTCGCCGCTCGCGAGAAAGGTAAATACTTCAGATATTTTCAAAATCGGATTTATAACCGATCTGCTTAAAAAGAAGACAAAAAACGCGACCGATATAATTACAACGATGGTAAAGCCCATCGCCATACGCAGGACAATCTCCATCTTGCGGTTTTCGTTTTGCGCAGTCAACGTTATACGCTCGTCAAGTTCGCGCTCAAAAGCGCCGACCGGTCCCATAATTTTTTCAACCTCGGCATGATAGGCTTCGTCGTTAACAATGCGAATAGCAAATTCCAATAGCGTCTCATCGCCGCGCATTGCGCAGGGACCGGATACAAAACGCCTTTCTTTCACGCAACGCATCGCCTGATCTTCAACGGCAATTAGTTTGTTTGAAAAATCTATCGCCTGTTTAAGGAGCGATAATTCGCGCTCCGTATATCCAAGTTCTTTCATTAAAACCTGCTGATCGACAGTTCTTCCCGGATATAAATTAGCGTTCACCGTTTGCGGTCTAGGAATATCTCCCTTTCGCCATGCGACAATATTCCAATACTCATCCCAATACCGCATATCGCCGCCGGTGGCAACGTAAACTCGGCAAGTACGGGTCAAATCCTGCGACGTTTGCCTAAACTCATCGGCAAGCAGCATGGAAAAATATTTTTGTTCCTCCGCATTGATAAGCCTCTCCTTACGCGTCCGCGCCTCAAACAGGGTAAACAACAACGCAAGCAACAACAAAATACTAAAAATCGCTTGAACGGTAAACTGAGTTTTAATTTTAAAGGACGGTCTAAACGAAGATTTTTGATTAGTTAAAGCCGTTTTCGTCATTCTTTATCTCCATGTACTATATTTATATTATCATACATTTGACTCAATATAATTAGAGTAATTCTGCGTTAATCATTTGCATAAATGCAACAAAGCCGACTATACAATTTATAATTCACGGCGCGAACGGGTTTTTCCGTAACGCAAATCAACTTAACTGAGCGGTAAATTACGCTTTAAACTTCCCGATCTCCCGCGACAATCTGTCGATACCTTCCTTATTTCTTCGGGTAATCTCATTTACTTCCTGCACGGCTTGGTTTACCTGCTCCGCGCCGGAAGCCATCTCGTTCATGCTGTCGGTAATCGCGCGGGTTAGGTCGTCAAGTCTATGCATCTCTAACGCCACCTGATCTCCCCCTCTGAGCATATCTTCAGAGCCGTATTTTACTTCAGCCGTTATTTCGTTGATATTTTTTATGGCGGACAAAACCTCGCGGCTTCCGTACTCCTGCTCTCTCACCGCTCCCATGATGCTGTCGCTCATATCTTTAACTTGTTCGGCGAGTAAATAGATTGCGTTAAACTTCTCTTCCAATATTTTTGAGGAGCCGGAGAGCGTCTCAATCTCGATTGAAAAATTTTTAAGCGTGGAAGTTATCGTTTTCCCTTGAGCGCTCGACTCCTCGGCAAGTTTTCTTATTTCGTCGGCGACGACGGCAAAGCCTTTCCCGTACTCGCCGGCGTGAGCCGCTTCGATCGCCGCGTTCATCGCCAAGAGATCCGTTTGGCTCGCTATGTTTTGGATGACGTTACTCGCTTCAAGTAAGCCGCTCGACTGCTCCATTATTTTTTGGGTAATATTATTTGAAGAGTAGAGCGTCTCTTTGCCATCGGCGGTAGCCGTCGCCAAATCGCGAACGACCCCGTCGCCTTGTCCAAGAGTTTGAGTAATAGAGGCTATGTTCGCCACCATCTCTTCTACGGAAGCGGAAGATTGAACGACGCTCGCAGATTGACTCTCTATGCTATCGTTCAACTGTTTTACCGCGTTAATAATCACCTCCATCGTCGCGACGGTTTCGGTAACGCTTGTAGCCTGCTTCAGCGCCCGCTGTTTAACGTCCTGGATATTCGCGGTAATTTGGTTTACGGCGCTGGCGGTTTCGGTCATATTTGTCGAAAGATTGTCTTCATTTTCAGCAATAATATCGGAGCCGGATTTTATCTCAGAAAACATCTCTTGCAGAACGTCCAAATAGTGATTAAACGTAAGAGTCAAATATCCCGTCGTATCAAAATTGCGAATTGGAATACGTTTGGAAAGGTCAAACCTGTTTCCTTCTTCGCTTAGAGAGGCTAAACGTTCGAGTTGTTTAATAAGAGCGTTGGCTTGTAAGTCGTCTTGTTTTCTGGATAGAATCGCAAAAACGGCGGCATAAATAATAGCGTTAAAAATTACAATTCCATTTGCTATATAGACGTTCATAATGGGCTGTTTGCCAAGATGATCTATTTGATCAAAATACCATTGTAGATGTATTAACAGAGCCGAAACATAAGAAATTTGGATTATTAAAAAAAACTGATCTTTGTATTCTACAAAAACGTCAGATTTTTTTGCGTCATATTCTGTTATATGCAAACGACTTTTTGCATCTTGCAAATAAAGATCAAAAAGAACCGTACAACCGATAGACGCCATCAACGCATTAGACCAATAAATCGCAAAGGTGCTAGCTGGGGGTAAACTCGCGGAGGTAACGATAATTTTATTGGCGATAATAACGTACAGAACAGTTAAAACGCCCCAAAATCCAAAAACAGTACCGGACACTACCAGATAAAAATCCTGTAAAGTTTTTTTTACTCTCTCAAGTTCCTCTTCGGTTCTTTCGTTTTCGCTTTTTTCAAGATAGTTCCAAAGAGGATTTAAAAACTTCACATAAATAAGACAGCATATTGTACTTACAATTATTATCGCAATTAGTTGAGCTCCGTTGGTCGAATGAAAAATCAACCGCAATAGAGGCAAGTCGAGATTAGGATTGAATATTTTTGAAAAACCGCCGCAAAAAATCACGCTAACGCACTGAAAGCACATGTATGAGACTAAAATTTTCGTCATAATATTTTTTTTCAAATACATTATTTCATTTTTTTCTCTTAAAGCCATAATTTCCCCATCTTTGTCAAGTTTAATTTTTAGCAAAAATTTTCCAACCTCAGCAACGCATCCGCAGATAATACATCTTTTTATAAAATTTTGCAATCTTTTTTTATAGTTCGGGGCGCTCCGTCAGTTTTTTGGGGGCAGGAAAATAAAATGACACATATGGTATTAAGAGAAAAATGACACATATGGAGCTATACGCCGCTGTGTTCCCCGACAAAAATTTAGACGCATATAGAACAAATATTTTTTATTCCCCAAAAAACTGACGAGTTACTAGTTCGGGCGGCTTTTTTGCGCGCTTCGCTGTTTCTTTCCTTTCTTAAGCCTTAAACTTCCCAACCTCTCGCGACAAGTTGTCGATACTCTCTTCATTCTTTCGCGCAATCTCATTTACTTCCTGAGCGGCTTTATTCATCTGCTCCGCTCCCGAAGCCATCTCGTTCATGCCGTTGATAATCGCTCGAGTTAGGTCGTCAAGTTTATGTATCTCGGCGGCAACGCCTACGCCGCCTTTGAGCATCTCTTCCGAGCCGTCTTTTACTTCAGCCGTTATTTCGTTAATGTTTTTTATAGCCAACAAGACTTCGCGGCTTCCGCGTTCTTGCTCCGTCATCGCTCCCATAACGCTGGCGCTCATCTCTTTAACCTGTTCGGCAAGGGAATAAATTGCGTTAAACTTCTCTTCCAATATTTTGGAGGAGCCGGAAAGTTCTTCAATCTCGCTTGAAAGATTTTTAAGCGTGGAAGTTATCGTTTTCCCTTGAGAACTCGACTCCTCGGCAAGCTTTCGTATTTCATCGGCGACGACCGCGAATCCTTTACCGCTCTCTCCCGCATGAGCCGCCTCGATTGCCGCGTTCATCGCCAAGAGATTGGTCTGGCTCGCTATGTTTTGGATGACGTTACTCGCTTCAAGTAAGCCGCCCGACTGTTCTATTATTTTTTGGGTAACGCTATTTGAAGAGTAGAGCGTCTTTTTGCCGTCGGCGGTAGCCGTCGCCAAATCGCGGACAACTACGTCGCTTTTGCCGAGAGTTTGAGTAATGGAGGCGATGTTCGCTACCATCTCTTCAATCGAGGCGGAAGATTGAACGACGCTCGCAGATTGACTCTCTATGCTGTTGTTCAGCTGTTTTATCGCTCGAATAATCTCTTCCATCGTCGCGGCGGTTTCGCTAACGCTTGCAGATTGCGCAACTACTTGCCGTTTTACTCCATCTATGTTTACGGTAATTTGATTTACGGCGCTTGCCGTTTCCGTTATGTTAGAGGAGAGCTCGGCGCCGACTTGCCGCATTATTCCGGCGTTAGTTTCAACCGATTTGATAGAAGCGCCGATCTTGTCAATCGTTTGATTAAAATATTTAGACATATCGGCAATTTCATCTTTACTTCGGACAGGCAAGCGAATTGTTAAGTCGCCTTCCGCAATATTTTGCAATGGATTTATTGTCGCCGCAATAGATTTAGAAATAAAAATTTTTGAAAAAATTAAAAAGCAAATAATATATAAAAAGAGAGTAGCTATTGAAATTAAATTTGTGTTTCTAAAAGAAATTTTTTTGGCGCTTAAAATATTGTCTATATTAAAAACAAACTTTATATAACCAATATAGTTATCAGAAAAATCTTTGAGCGGATAATATGCGCTTGCAGTCTCTCCTTTTAAAAAGCCTAAATACTTTTCTGTTATGAGCTTTTGCATAATCTGTTCCGCATCTTCTTCATCATTATCTTCAAAATTAGTTCCCATTTGCATATATGCGCCTTCCAAATTTTTTGCAACAACCTTAACGTTTAAACCGCCCTCTAACGCCTCTGCCGGAGCAGATTTAGCAAGATTTTCGAGAAATTCCGAATTTATCGCTCCGCTGCACTCTACCGAACCTATGTGAACGTTGTCTTTTGAAAAGAAAGGCGTAACAACGCGATAGCCCAAATCTGAAACGCCAACCTCCAAACCGTGAACAAGCTTTTTTTCAGTATTTGCTTGAACGACCGACATGCGAAAAGAACGCAAATCATCGCCAAATTGACTTGGTTTTTGTACGCGTAAAAATGAATGAGAATCGGTTGTATGAAAGTGAAACTGCTTAATATTATATTCCTCTTTCAGTTTTTTAAAAGTTCCTCTTGTTTTATTAAGCAAACCCTCTCTATCTTTGGCTGCAAAAAGCTCCGTTATCTCATCGTCTTCGGTAATTGTTTTTAATAAGATTGATCCGACAATGCTATAAGACTTAGTCGCATCTTTAAAATTTAGATATTTAATATCAGAGTTTGTTTTAATTTGCTCTTCAGCAAACCTATTTGTTCCATACCAATCTTTAATGAGCAAAACGGCATATTGAACAAACGTTAAAACCAAAACAATAAGCAAAAGCTTATAAACGATTGAGATTCCTTTACCTTCATTTATCTTCATCTTTCCAGCCTCCTCTATATGTATGCCATGCCAAAAGGCGGCGTTAGATCGAAGCGAGCTCCAGACGCTTACATCTTAAATTTCCCCACCTCTCGCGACAAGTTGTCGATACTCTCTTCATTCTTCTGCGCAATCTCCCGACTTTGACAGTTGGGAACGTTTTTTCATAACGGGACTCTGTCCCCAAAACATACCGCAAACTGGTTTAAAGCCTGCCCCCAATTCTGTATAGGCATTGTCCACTTTTTTGACGCATTTGTCAATGCAAGATACAGTATTTTATAAATAGATTCGTCCGTTGGAAAGGCTGACCGTTTCTGCGTAACTTTCCTTAAACTCGAATTAATAGACTCTTAAAAGTTTATTTTAGGCATTTTTTAAGTTTTTAAGCTTAATTAAGCGAATAAAACACGAATGAAGCGCTTGTAAATTTTCCGATTAAAACTACATTTGACTGTTGTTTTAATCGAACAAATATGTTATAATAAAAGGGAGGTATTCTTATGTATATGAAAAGAACTGTGGAAGAAACTATTCTAAAAGTTAGTCGCTCCTTTCCTGCCATTGTTGTGTATGGACCGAGGCAGGTGGGAAAATCAACAACTATCGAGATGCTCTTTGCTAGTAAATATCGAAAGGTAACTTTAGACGACAGAGACGACAGACTTTTGGCTGAAAGCAATCCGAGGCTTTTCCTTGAAAGCCACGCTTATCCTTTGATAATTGACGAAATTCAAAAAGCGCCAAGTATTTTAGACGAAATTAAAATAAAAATCGATGAGCAGAGACTGATCTGGATAAAAGAAAGCAAAGAGCGAGAACTAATGTATATTTTGACAGGCTCAAGTCGTTTTGAACTTCAAGAGGGAATTTCCGAATCCCTTGCCGGACGTTGCGGCGTTGTGGATATGTCTTCTTTTTCTCAAGCGGAAAAATACGGGTATGATAATCCTTTTTTCGAGCCTAAAATCGAATCTTTGCGCCTTCGAGGAAAAGAGGGACGAAAGTATCGAACTAAGGCGGAAATTTTTCAGGATATTTTTATGGGTGGAATGCCCGATATTTGCACCGGTGTTTCTGAAAGAGATGTATATTTTAAATCGTATATTAACACTTATATTGAGCGTGATGTTATGAGGCTTATTGCCGCTTCCAGCGAGCTTCAATTCCGAAATTTTATTTCAATTCTCGCGCTCAGGACAGCTCAGGAACTTCATTATGATGACATTGCCAGAAACACGGGAGTGGATGCGCGGACGATTAAACGCTGGATTTCAATTTTGCAAACCTCGGGAATAATATATCTTTTACAGCCCTATATGACAAATGTGTCAAAAAGAATAATAAAAGCCCCAAAGCTTTATTTTATGGACACGGGACTTTGCGCATATCTTTGTAAGTGGCCCACCGCCGAGATGCTGGAGTTTTGCGCAATGAACGGAGCTTTTTTTGAAACCTTTGTTGTAAGTGAAATCATTAAAAACTTTTATGCCCACAATCAAAATCCCCAAGACAAGCTTTTTTATTACAGGGACATCGACAAAAAAGAAATCGATTTGTTATACATAGAAGGCAAAAGCCTTTATCCAATCGAAATAAAAAAAAGCATAGCCCCAACAAGTCCCACAAAAAACTTCGACGTACTTGAAAAATTCAAACTAAAAATTGAAGCCGGACTTGTGATAGAAACTTGCGACAAAATCAGAGCAATTAACGAAAAGGCGTATGCTTTTCCGGTATATCTCTTATAACCCGCTCGCAAATGCGCATTGGAAAAACCTCCTTATTTTTCAAACTACTCCATCACGCGACTAGAGAAAAAAAACTACATCTTAAATTTCCCCACCTCTCGCGATAAGTTGTCGATACTCTCTTCATTCTTCTGCGCAATCTCATTTATTTCCTGAGCGGCTTTGTTCATCTGCTCCGCTCCCGAAGCCATCTCGTTCATGCTATCGGTAATCGCGCGGGTTAGCTCGTCAAGTTTATGTATCTCTTTCGCTACTTGCTCCCCGCCTCTGAGCATCTCGGCAGAGCCGTCTTTTACTTCAGCCGTTATTTCGTTGATGTTTTTTATGGCGGACAAAACCTCGCGGCTTCCGCGTTCTTGCTCCGTCATCGCCCCCATGACGCTGGCGCTCACCTCTTTAACTTTTTCGGCTAAAAAATAAATTGCGTTAAACTTCTCTTCCAATATTTTGGAGGAGCTGGAGAGCGTTTCAATCTCGATTGAAAAATTTTTAAGCGTGGAAGTTATCGCTTTTCCTTGAACGGAAGACTCCTCGGCAAGTTTTCTGATCTCGTCGGCGACGACGGCGAATCCTTTACCGCTCTCTCCCGCATGAGCCGCTTCAATCGCCGCGTTCATCGCCAAGAGATTCGTCTGACTCGCTATGTTTTGGATGACGGCGCTCGCCTCAAGTAAGCCGCTCGACTGTTCCATTATCTTTTGGGTAACGCTATTTGAAGAGTAGAGCGTCTCTTTGCCGTCGGCGGTAGCGGTTGCCAAATCGCGAACGACCCCGTCGCTTTGTCCAAGAGTTTGAGTAATGGAAGCGATATTCGCCGCCATCTCTTCAATCGAAGCGGAGGATTGAACGACGCTCGCCGCTTGACTCTCTATGCTGTTATTCAACTTTTTTATCGCGCTAATAATCTCTTCCATCGTCGCGGCAGTTTCGTCGACGCTTGCAGCCTGTTTCAGAGCTTGCTGTCTAACGCCTTGGATATTTACGGTAATTTGGTTTACAGCGCTAGCGGTTTCAATCATATTCGTAGAAAGAGTAGCGCCAATTTCATGCATTATTCCGGCGTTATGTCCAACCGATTTGATGGAAGCGCCGATTTTTTCAATGGTTTGATTAAAATACCTAGACATATCGCCAATTTCATCATTTCCTTGGACAGACAAGCGGACGGTTAGGTCGCCTTCGCCGTGGGCAATGTCCTTTAATGCAGCGACGGCGGAGCGCATAGAACGAACTATACCGCGAGCAAGAAAAAAGGTTGCGATTAATGACGTTATCAAAATTATCATACCGATAACTAGCATATCGTACCGCATAACATGAACCGTCCCCATAAACTCTTCGGTAGGCGCTGAAGCAATTACGGGCCAACCTGCAGCTTCGATTTTTGCAAAAGCGCCATGTTCAAGGCTTTTACCCCAATAGAAATAACCGACGCCGGGCTTGTCTTCCGTTAACGCTCTTTTTTCAAACGCGGCGATACTGGAATATGTATTATCTTCCTTTGCAAGTTCGGTATTGTTTGATTGAGTAAGCACTAATTCAATTTCCTTGTCGGCGATTGTATTCCCGGTAGGTCCAACAATATAACAATAGCCCGTTTGAGCGATCACAATATCTTCAATTTGCTTTGAAAGCCATAGAGCGTCAAAATCCACGCCAAGTACTCCGATGAGTTTTTTGTTTGCATCGTACGCCGGTATGGCAAAAGTGATAGACATTGCGTCCTCGCGCGTTTCATCGCTATACGGCTCTTCTGCAACCCGTTTTCCTTTCATGGCTCCAATAAACCATCCATCTTCTGAATAGTTTTCTTTTTTGCCGTCCGGATAATGCTGCGCGCCGCTTGTATCTACGATGTATAGTTCTTTAATCAAAGGATTACTTTCCGCTTCTTTGTTGAGAAAAACCGTTTTTTCTTCAAACGAAAAAGCAGGATCGACTATCTCCGTTCTTCTAGCAACGCCTTCAAGAAATTGAAAAACCGCATTAATTCTCTCGTTGATAATCTCCGCCGTGTCTGTCGCCTTGTTTATAAGACTAATCTCTACCGTTTCGATAACCGCCTTGCGAGCTACCCGCGCTGCAAGAATACCTTCGATAACTATCGTAACCATAAGCAACAAACCAAAAAGGATAAGTAGTTTTTTTCTCACAGAAAATTTTACAGAAATTTTTTTTTTATTCTCTATAGTTTTTGAAGAATACATTAAATTATCCATTTCTTTCAACTCCCTGCAATAATATTAATATTACTTTTCTCACAGAAGAGTATCCTAATTTAGCGCATCTTCTTTGCGCAACAGCGCGATAAAAAAATCGGGGGGGGGGGGGAAGATGATACAACTTTTTTCCATTTTTGTCAACTCCTTTTAATAAAAGATTAAATTTAAAAAAACTATCGCCGATTATATATCTTTTTATAAAATTTTCAACTCTTTTTTATAATCGAGCGACTTTTTTACATTCAAAAAAAAAGGATTAAGGCGAATGTTTAACAAACTACGTCTTAAACTTCCCGACCTCCCTCGACAAGTTGTCGATACTCTCTTCATTCTTTCGCGCAATCTCATTTACTTCCTGAGCGGCTTGGTTTATCTGCGCCGCTCCCGAAGCCATCTCGTTCATGCTATCGGTAATCGCGCGGGTTAGGTCGTCCAATTTATGCATCTCTTTCGCTACTTGCTCTCCGCCTTTGAGCATCTCGACAGAGCCGTCTTTTACTTCAGCCGTTACCTCGTTAATATTTTTTATTGCGGACAAAACCTCGCGGCTTCCGCGTTCTTGCTCCGTCATCGCCCCCATAACGCTAGCGCTCATATTTTTAACCTGTTCGGCGAGGGAGTAAATTGCGTTAAACTTCTCTTCCAATATTTTGGAGGAGCTGGAGAGCGCCTCAATCTCGATTGAAAGATTTTTAAGCG
The DNA here is from genome assembly GCA_002070605.1 of Spirochaetes bacterium ADurb.Bin133. Taxonomy (GTDB): domain Bacteria; phylum Spirochaetota; class GWE2-31-10; order GWE2-31-10; family MWDO01; genus MWDO01. Next base: position 95,523 of record MWDO01000003.1, on the reverse strand, counting down.
TAGAAGTTATCGCTTTTCCTTGAGCGCTCGACTCTTCCGCGAGTTTTCGTATTTCGCCGGCGACAACCGCGAATCCTTTGCCGCTCTCTCCCGCATGAGCCGCTTCGATCGCCGCGTTCATCGCCAGGAGATTTGTCTGGCTCGCTATGTTTTGGATGACGTTACTCGCTTCAAGTAAGCCGCCCGACTGTTCTATTATTTTTTGGGTAACGCTATTTGAAGAATAGAGCGTCTTTTTGCCGTCGGCGGTCGCCGTCGCCAAATCGCGGACAACTACGTCGCTTTTGCCAAGAGTTTGAGTAATGGAGGCGATGTTCGCTACCATCTCTTCAATCGAAGCGGAAGATTGAATAACGCTCGCCGCTTGACTCTCTATGCTGTTATTCAGTTGTTTTATTGTCCGAATAATCTCCTCCATCGTCGCGGCGGTTTCGCTAACGCTTTCAGCCTGCGTCTGCGCCTGCCGTTTAACGCCCTGGATATTTGAACTGATTTGGTTTATCGAACTTGCCGTTTCGGTCATATTAATAGAAAGATTAGCGCCGATTTTTTGCATCAAATCCGCATTGCCGCTTACCGTTTTCATTGAATTTCTAATTTTTTCGATAGTCTGATTAAAATATTCTTGCATATCGGTTAGTTCGTCGTTGCCGGTAACGGCAAGCCGTACCGTCAAATCCCCCTCGCCTTCAGCTATGTTTTTTAGAGCGTTGGCGGAATTGACGATAGGCTGAACAATTTTCCGCGCTGTAAAAAAGACTACTATAAAACCCGCCGACAAAACAACCAGAGCAAATATAACTAATTCGAAGCGCAACGAATCTATTTTCCCCAAAAATTCCTCCTGCGGAGCCCGAACGACGACAGTCCACCCTGTACTCATTTTTATAAAGCTCGCGATTAAATTTTGCCCGTCAAGATCATAGAAACAAATCTCCGCTTCTTCGCTTTTCGCATACTGTTGAATAAAATTCCATAAAACGTCGTTTACCTTCTTCATACTCGTTACAAAATCCGTATTTGAGTGGGCAATATCCGTACCGTTTTCATTTACAATAAAACAGCTGCCGGTTTTCCCTACGACAATGTCGCGTATTTGCTCGCAAAGCCATAAGCCGTCGACGTCGATTCCAAGTACGCCGATCAGTTTTTTATTTGTCGTATAAACCGGCAATGAAAAACTGATAAACAACGCATAGTTCGCCGTTTCGTCAACATACGGCGACGAAACGTAACGTTTCCCTTTTATCGCCTCTATAAACCATGCGTCGCTTGAATAGCTTACTTTCCCGCCGTCTTCCCGATACCACATTCCGTCGGTATCCGCTATATATAAGTCCTTAATTACAGGATAATTCTCCTTAATTTTGTTCAAAAAAATTGTTTTTTTCGTATATGAAATAGCTTCGCTATTCAATTCGGGACGAAGCGTAAAATCTTCAAGGAATTGAAAAAACAGATTTATTCTGCCGTAGATAATCTCCGCGGTGTCGGACGCTTTATCCTTCAAATGCTGTTCTACTTTTTCCATAACCGCCAAGCGGGCTTCTCTTAACGCAAGCAAACACAAAATCGTTATAGACGCGAGAAGTATAACGCCAAAAATAATAACCATCTGTTTTTTTAATGAAAAGCGTCTTTTAGCGGCGGATTTCGTCATAGTCGTTCCTCATTTTCCGGAGATGCGGAGCTGCGCGCTCTTTTTTCCATTTTTGTCAAGTCTCCTTAATTAACAATTAACAAAAATGATAAATGCGCCAAAGCTCCAATCTATGATAATCCTTTTATAAAATTTTGCAACCTTTTTTTTTATAGTCGGGCGACTTTTTTGGGGATATGCCGGCGTCGCATGTAGCTCCATATGTGTCAAATTCTATCGAAGAACACAGCGACGCATATGTGTCAATTTTTTATCTAGGAGCGTATGCAGCTCCATATGTGTCAATTTCTATACGACAATTGTCGCGCCCCGATAAAAGCGGGAATTCCCGTTTTGAATATGCTAAAATACTAAACATACTCATATCGGGGCTTGCGTCGTTAAGAACAAAAAGCGGCGCATATGTGTCAAAATTTCTATTTAACTAAAATATTTATTGTAAAGATATTTTTTTTGAATTATAATCGACGCGAAAGGGTATGAGATAATAGTTTTTTAGGATAACGTTTTAGAGCGTCTTGTTTTATTTTGCGTCGGCTCAAGCCCAATTGAAAATCCTGATACGAATGTAATAAAATCACATAATATTAAGGAGGACATTAAAAAATGAAATGCGTAGTAATAAACGGCACTGAGATAAAAGGTTGTACGTACAATCTAAAAGAATTTTTTCTCGACGAGTTGAAACCGGATCAACTTACGGAATTTTATTTTCCAAAAGACGCCCCCGCCTATTGTACCGGTTGTAAGACATGCTTTATGAAAAGCGAAACGCTCTGCCCGCATTATCTAAAAGTCAATCCGATTTGGCAAGCAATGCTCGACGCCGATTTAATTGTTTTTGCCTATCCCGTCTATGTGTTGAGAGCGCCCGGACAGGTAAAAACATTTTTAGATCATTTAGGCGTTCATTGGTTTGCTCATCGACCGGAACCGCGCATGTTCAACAAAACGGGCGCGATTATAACGCAGAGCATCGGGGCGCCGAATAAGGATGCGCAAAAAGACGCGGCGACAAGCTTGAATTGGCTTGGAATTTCTCGAATTAAAAAAATCGGATTCGGTATGATGGAAGGCGTTATTTGGAACGAGATTTCGGAAAAAAGACGGGCGGGGTTTGAACAAAAGATCCGCGCATTTGCCAGACAATTTTGCAATTTAAAACCGGCGAAAAAAAGTTTGAAAACGAAATTTATTTTTCAGATGTGCAAGATGCTCCAAACGTCTCTTTCAAAAAACACCCCCGAAGGGCAAGAACTCAGCGTCGATTTACAACATTGGATCGATAACGGTTGGGTGGCGAGAAAATGACAGAGAAAACATACGAAACAAAATGCGGCTTTATTCATTACTGGATAAACAAAATTAATGACAATGCAGTCTCGTTGATTTTTCTTCCGGGTTTAACGACAAACCGCAGATTGTTTGACAAACAGATTGAATACTTCAAAGGAAAATATAATGTTTTTGTATGGGATCCTCCCGCTCACGCCTCTTCATGGCCGTTTACGTTTGATTTCAACTTGTTCGATAAAGCTAAATGGGTAAACGAGATCCTTGAACAAGAAAAAATGACAAATCCCGTTATTGTCGGTCAATCGATGGGCGCCTATGTCGGTCAAGCCTTTTTGGAAGCATACCCGAAAACATTGAAAGGCTTTATTTCTATTGATTCAGCTCCGTTGCAAAAAAAATATTATACGGGCGTAGAAATTTGGCTCTTAAAAAGAATGGAACCTATATATCTGTTATATCCATGGAAGTCCTTATTGAAGGCGGGAGCAAAAGGAACGGCGGAGTCTGAATACGGCAGAAAGTTGATTTGTGAGATTATGGCAGCATACAATGGAGATAAAAAACGATTTGCCAAAATTGCCGGTCATGGATTTAAAATTCTTGCCGAAGCGATTGAGAAAAACTTACCCTATGAAATTACCTGTCCCGCGCTGCTAATCTGCGGAGAAAAAGATAAAGCGGGCTCAACGCTTAGGTTTAATAAAGCGTGGCATAAAAACGCCGGCATCCCTATTGAGTGGATAAAAGACGCGGGACACAACTCAAACACCGACAAGCCCGAAGAAGTAAATCGCCTAATCGAAAACTTTGTAAATTCATTGGAAAACCTGCGCTAATTACTCATTTTTTTGTCGTAAATATAAATATTCTATCGGGCGATAAAATTCGTTATATTTTATCGTTAAATAAGGCGCGTCTAGCGAGAATTCCCTTTTTTTGTCATCCCTTATCAAACTTCCAAACTTACAAATTCCCTGAGACTCCATAAAATTCCAGACGTTGTATTGCCGTTTTTTTATTCTCCGAGGCTTGGTTTTATACAACGCATTCATTTTTGAGATGAATTCCCTTAAATTCTCAAATTTCTCAATATTCTGAACAAAATAATCAATAACTCTTCTTATTACAAACGCCATACTATAGCCGTTGGTATCGTCGTAGATTTTTTTCAATAATAGATAGGATTTATAATCTATACGTATATGTATTTTCTTGTCCCAGTTGAGTTTTTCATATATAGGGACGTTTTCTTTATTTATTTTGTGATAATATTTCAGATAAGGGTACATATTGTCTATTATTTTCGAAATAATAGTCGATATTCTTTTAGACTTAAAATATTTTCCAACATCTGAAATTTTTTCTCTAATCTCGTTATTTATAACCAGCGAAAAATCATACTTCATAAAGTTATCTCCTTTTTGATAAAATATTTTTGGCGCGCGTTATATAATAATTAACAACAAAAAGTTGATTTTGATTTACAATTTTCTGTTTTTTTTTATTTTTTTTATGAAAAAAGGGAATACTCCTTTTAAAAGACACGCGATATTCTCCGGTATTAAAAACGATATCTTTTTTCCAACTAACTATTGAAATTTTAAAAATAATATGTAAAATTACTTTGTTAAAAAGGGCCAATCGAGGGGTCAGGTTAATGAACGAAGTAAGTATATGCGTAGTAGACGATGAAACCGATCTTCTTATCAGTATTTCCGAATATTTTCCGGAATATAAAATTGAGACTTTTAGTTCTCCGGAAGTTTTACTTAACATATTAGAGAAAAAGAGCTTTGATATAATTATATCCGATTTTAAGATGCCAAAAATGAGCGGATTGGAGTTATTACGCTCTGCAAAAAAGATCAATGCGTTCAAATACGGGATATTGCTTACAGCTTATGCCGATAAAAACATCTTAGAAAAAACCATAAACGACGGCTTGGCTAAAAAAATAATTGAAAAACCGGTTTTGATGAAGGAGTTAAAGCCGATTATCGACGAGGCGATCGAATATTGCAGAGAGTTAGGAAAGAAAGAATCCGAAATTTCGACGATAAAGAACAATTATATTAATTTAAAAAAAGAGACTCAGATAGATATAAATAACATTATTGGAGCGGATTTTGGTTTAAAAGAAGTTTTTAACAAAGTCAGGTCTATTGCAAAGCATCCCGTTTCCGTTTTGCTAACCGGGGAGACCGGCACCGGAAAAGAGCTGATAGCGAGGGCTATTCACGAGTTAAGTCCGAGAAGGGACTACCCTTTCATAAAGATTAACACGACGGCTATACCCGACACTTTGTTTGAGAGCGAATTATTTGGCTATAAAAAAGGGGCGTTTAGCTCCGCAACGAGCGATAAACCGGGAAAAATTGAGCTTTCCGATAAGGGAACCTTGTTTCTCGATGAAATCGGCGATATGTCGTTCAATTTACAGGCAAAGTTGCTGAGAGCTATTCAGGAAAAAGAGATCGAAAGACTTGGAAGTAATAATATAATCAAAGTAGATTTTAGATTAATAGCGGCGACAAACAGAGATCTTGCGGATAAAATAAAAAACAACGCCTTTCGAGAGGATCTTTTTTACAGAATTAATGAATTCCCTATTTCTCTTCCTTCTTTAAGATCGCGAAAAGACGACATTCCCGAATTAGTCAAATTTTTTATTAAAAAATTTTCAGAAGAATTAAAAATTAAAAACGTTGCAATCTCAAAGGATGCGCTTAATTTATTAAAAAGTTATGATTGGCCCGGGAACGTTAGGGAATTGGAAAACGCCGTCAAACGAGCTCTAATCGTAGCCGGGAACGGCGCGGTTCTTTTACCGGCGCATTTTAATTTTATTTTTCCCGTCTCTTCCGAGACCGAACTTTCCGTAGATCGCGCTTTAACGGTTATTAAGGATAATATAATCAATAAAAATCTTGATTTTCACTCTTTAGAAGAGAGCGTTATTTTAAAAATACTGCGTCATTTTAACGGCAACGTCTCTGAAGCGGTAGAGAAAACGGGATTATCTAAAAACAGATTTTATAAATTTAAGTCCTAATATTTTTAAAGATTATGTAATAAAAGAATAAATATTTCGATTAATATTGATTTTTTCAATAAATATACTAATATCTTTTTTGCTATGAAAAGATCGTTTATTTTAGTTTTAGCGGCATTTTTATTTATCGGCGCTTTTCAGACGTTCTCAGAAGATTGGTCTCTCCTAAAAAGCGGGGATTATACGAGAATAACAAATAGCATTGTAAGAGATCTGGACGGCGACGGGATTGACGAAGTAATTATTTCGCAATTTGCCAAAAAAGAGGGTAAATTTGTCGAGATACATAAGATTGAAAACGATAAGATAGTTATGTTGGATAAAATACCCGCGCCGGATTATGCAATTTTTTTTGACGTAGGCGATTTAGACAACAACGGAACGGCCGATATACTGTTTCTTACAAGCGAAGGCGTTTATTACAGACCCCTCAATCTTACCGCTACTAAAACCCATTCTACTTTAAAAAAAATTGATTATATTAAATCCGAAATTGTAGTTACTCAACCGGAGATACTAACGAGCGTCGATATGATCATCGATTTGGACGGCGATAAAAAGAACGAGTTGGTATTTGCCAATATTAGAAATATTGAAATCTATAAAACGGATAATTTTACCTTAATTGATAAGATTCCTATAAATACATTTCTTGAGTTTGCCCTGATTCCCGGTCAATTTTATCCTCACTATATTTATTACACCTTGCCCATTATTTTGGTTACGGATATAGACAACGACAATAAAAAAGAGATTATAGCAAAATTTCAGCGTTCTATAAATGTTTTTTCTTGCGTAAATAAAAGTTGGAAATTGAAACTAAAAGTCGATATGGCTAAAGACAACCTCTATTTTCTATCAAATTCGTTCGTAAAATTCACATTCCCTATTATAACCGATATGGACGGCGATAATATCAAAGAGATCGTGGTATCGTCGGCGAATCTCGATATGCCGCGCATAAGGTTTGAAGCGATCGGCGACCTCTATTTTATGGATAAAGGCAATTTCTCAATAAATAAGAATAAACAAATTGTAATAAAGGGAATTCCTATTAATCTGCCGTATTTTCTAAACATAGGCGACGATAAATATAAGGATTTTATTATCCCTTCGATACCTTTTAATTTAATCAGTATTTTTCAATTACTGTCGGGCGGAGGCGAAATCAACGTTCCGTTTACCTTTTACGAACAAACTGAAGAGCGTTTTGAGAATAGAAAAGGGAGAAAACTCTTTGATATTCCTTTCAGAATAGAAAATATGATGTCCTTTATCGAGGAGCTCCCTTTTGATCAGTATAAAGACGGATTTTACCCCGACTTCTACTATTTTCTTCACGATAAAAAAAACAAAACCGTGGATATTCTTTATTATACCTACGTTGATAGTAGGTCAAGATATATATCCGAGGTTATTAAAAACTTTGATATACCCGGTTACAGATCAGATTTGCCGGCAAATTTAAAATTAGGTAGATTTTCTAAGAATCAGAAAAAAGACGTATTGTTTATTATTCATAAAACTTTTTACATATTGAAAAGAGATTAATCGCCGGAGCGGGATGTGAAAATAAAAAAAATGAACATTTTTAACAAACTAGGCTTCTTTTTATTTGGCGTCGCCTTATACGGAGCCGGGTTGATTATCTTGTTTATAGCAAAAATTATTGAGTTTAAAAAAAAGTTATTTAACTATAAAAAATCAGCGGCATAGGATAACATTTATGATACCTGAAGATATTAGCAAATATTTGAAAAAAACAAAATCTAAAGTATTCGGAATAGCCCGAAAGATACTTGGGTTGATTTTCGGAAGTATAGCGGGGATTTTCTCGCTTCTCGGCATCGTTACTCTACTTACGTTGCCCTCCGTACCTCTTATCGGAGGAGTATTTCTTACCCTCGGAGGCATTTTCTGGATAATAACTTTAGCGGTTTTAAAGGGATTATCCGACGCCGACTATAGCCATAATAAGGAGTTAAAAGCGTGTAGGGAGATACATGATAAAATCGTCGCATATTTAAAAGGAAGTAAAATCCAAAACGAACTTCAATCATATCGCTCTACAATAAAAGACGAACTTGATAACGCTAAGACTGTGGCTGCAAAAATTGACGACGTAGCAAAAACTTTGAAACGCAAAGAGTGGGACGAAGATATAGTTAAAGAGAGACTGTCCGATGAAGAAAAAAAGAGTTCGCCGGACGTTTATCTTGTGAAAAGTCTCTCAGATCAATTAGAAAATATCAAAAAAATTAAGGAAACCGACAAAATTTTACGCAATCAACTTACTAAAATAAAACTAAATCTCAACTCTATCTACTCCAAAATTTTGGTTATCGACATAAACGATAAAACCAATTTTGATAGAATCGAGTCCGATATTCAAAAGATACTTGACAGAAAGATAATGGTCTCAAAATTTGAAAAAGAATTAGACGACGAATTAAAGATATAATAGAGGTTGTAAATGGATGCAAGCATAAGAAACGCGACGGTTATGGACGATACCAGGATATTAGAGCTCATAAATTCTCACGCAGCTAAAGGCTTAATGTTGTCAAAAACTCCTTACAAGATTTATTGCAACATTCAGAGCTTTTTTGTCGCCGAAGACTCAAACGGTAAAATAATCGGCTGCGCGGCTTTAAGCGTTATGTGGAAAGACGTCGCGGAGGTAACTTCCCTGGCGGTGGATAACGATTATTTTGGAAAAGGGGTCGGAAAAGCTCTGGTCGAAAAATGTATTGAAAGAGCCAGAGCGCTTAAAATTGAAAAGCTCATAGCCCTAACTTATCAGGATAAATTCTTTGAAAGATTAGGATTTAAACTTTTCGATAAAGACGCATTCCCCAGAAAACTTTGGAGAGAGTGTCTCGAGTGCCCCAAACTTGAAATGTGCGACGAAAAAGGCTATATGTACATATTATAAAGCTCTATTATCTTATCCAGAGTTATATTTATACTCGAGCCGGCAAATAATACGCCGTCTTCGTGTCCTCTCATAACAATAACGATTGGATCTGATTTGGAGTCGTCATTTTTTATAATATCGATTAACTCTCTATATAAAACAGGGCTTCCGTATTCCGCATCTTGCGAAGTATTCAGGCAACCGCTTCTTATTAATTCAAGCCATAGTATCTTTTGGTGAACATGAACGACGCAATTTATAGAGCTATTAAACTCGTAAAAAGCCGAATGCGACAAAGTCTCGGACGAAGGCTCGATATCCCCTTTAAATTTTACAGAATTATTATCAAAATCATAATCTACAATAACGCTCCAAAAAGAGCCGTTCAAACTTTCTAAATGTCCGGTTTGGGAACCGGTTATAATAAATTCTTTCCCGTTCAATCTTTTACTAATATTTCCATACCCCAACTTGAGGTCGCCGTATTGTCCGATCAAATTATAATAACGCAACTTACTCCTGGCTTCATTAACGTCTTCGTATAGGGGAGGTTCGATAAAAAAACGACCTTTACATCGCTCAATCTTAAACTTAATAATCCCCTTCTCCATATTTAATATTGCCCTATGCCCAATATTTTATATTTTGAATCAATATCCGATCTATCCATTATAAAAACGCAATTCTTTTTATTTGGATTAAGCGGAAAAACCGATTTTGAGATAACCTGAAAAGTTATTTTATCAAATTCGTCCGAAGTAATCTGCCAGTTTTTGAAAATTCTGGCGTTTTTATCGTCAAAAGGCTTAATCGTTCCCGTATCTATAACCTCTTCTACCGTCTGAATTTCAGGATTCTGACCGATCCACGCCTGAAAATTTTTATATATCGCGGATTTGGATAGAATCATACCGTATTCGTCAAACCATACGTCGTTATAAAAATAATCGATCGCATTTTCAATATCGCCATTTATTAAACTCTCAACCATATCCGTTATCACATTTTTAGGCGACCCGTTCTGCGTCAAAGTCTTTTCGGTCTGTTTTTTATCGACTTCGTAAATAAGAAATTTTCCATCACTCCTGAAAAATTTTAAAATCAAATTCTTGTCGATACTGGGCAAAAAAAGATCTATATCTTTTTCAAAATTTATTACTACAAGATACTTGTCCTCATCGATCTTATCAATTTTTTTTGAATATTTTGGAATATTAATCTCTCTGTTCTTATCAAGCCATCCGATTATAGTCTCTTGAATTTCGTAGTTAGAGACGTTAACGCTCTCATATTTGACAAAGACTCGTTTCTCAAAAAAAGCCGAGCACCTCTTAGCGTCTCTCTGCTTAATAGCGTCAAAAAAACCGTCTATCGATCTAGAGAGCTCTTCAAGGTAATTTTCCGGAGTTACCTCCACATTGTTAACAACAAAAGCGCTAGCGCGTTCAGTTTTTTTTTTACGCCCTCGTCGTTTTTAGAAGAAACGCCGTTAGACTCGTTTTTTTTCGAGTCGTCGGACGAAGCGTCTTCGGAAGCCTCTTCTTTGAATATCGAATTCCAATCGATGTTTATCGTTTTTGGAGGAATAGACAATTCCCCTTTTATATATTTCTCAACGTCCGCCTCAATTTTCTTCGCCTCGTTCAAATAACTTTTAGCCAACTCGTCCTTTTTTAGGTTTTTATACTTAATAGAAACCTCGTAGTAAGAAATTGCTAAAAGTATCCTATCGCGGTCGGTAAGTTTCTCATAATCGCTCTTCTGTATAGGCGATAGCGATATAGCGGCAAACAACGAAATAACTACAAATAATCTCTTATATGAACGGTTAATAAACATATACGCCCCTCGTTATGATATAGTCTTAATTATAACAACTTATCTAAAAATAATCAAGAATTATATTAATCAAAAATAAAATATAACAAATAATTTCTATCCTTGCCGATATATTTCATATTCGCGCGGAAAACGCTCTATAGCCCTCGGCAACAAACCGTTAGCCCACGCTAAAAAAAGACCGTAATTCACGCAAGGTACGCCGTTTTCTTTAAGAACGTTTATTCTATTAATCATAACGTTTCTCGTAACCATACACCCCGCGCAATTAATCGCAAGAGAATATTCTTTCAATTTCTCCGCCTCGGGCAGAGCATGCGCAAACTCAAACGTCGCGGTAGAATCTATAATCTGACGATACAATCTCGGAATTTTAACCGTTCCGATGTCCTCCTCCTGTTTGCGATGCGAGCAAGATTCTATAACAAGAATTTTTGCCCCTTTTTTTATACTATTAAGACTCTTAATCCCTTCGATATAATAAGCCAAATCCCCCTTCTTTCTGGCAAACAGAATTGAAAACGAAGTAAGCGCCTGATCTTCGGGTATATCGGCGGCAACTTTAGTAAAAACTTGACTATCGGTAATTATTAGTCTCGGTTTTATGGTCAATTTGTCGTAGAAATATTTGAGTTCCCTCTCCTTCAATACCAAAATTGCGCACTCCTTATCTAACAAATCCCTGATCGTCTCAACCTGAGGAAGAATCAACCTTCCCTTCGGAGCGGCCGAATCGATCGGAGTTACAAGAATTACCAGATCCTTCTCGTCGACCAATCCCTCTACGGGGGTAATCTCTCTTATTACGGCGCTTGATAACGATACCAATTTATCTTTCAACTCTTCTATACCGGTTTTTTTGATATTATCGATATAAACTAAATTTAAATCCCGGAATAATTTTGTTTTTTCGGCGTTTTTAGGCCGATCGCTATAAGTCGACGCGATTATTAATGGTCTCTCTTTAGATCTAATTTCGTCGATAAACGCGATCTCTTCTTTTGTAGCCGGAGTATCCGATCGGGTAACCAAAATCGATATATCCGAAGAATTTATTCTCTCCAAACTCTTTTTTATCCTCTCGCTTCCCAGTTCGCCCGCGTCGTCAAATCCCGCCGTATCCGTAAAAGCTACGGGACCTAATTTGCCAAGTTCCATACTCCGCGTTACCGGATCGGTAGTAGTTCCGGGAGTATCGGATACGATAACTAAATCCTTTTCAAAAATATTATTCATTAATGACGACTTGCCGGTATTTCGAAGCCCAAAAAAAACTATTCTTATCTGTTCGGATAAAGGAACGCTTGTTAAACTCATACTCCCTACTTAATAACTAAACTTTAAGTAAAATAAATTTTTTTTGGATTAAAGTCAAAATATTTTTATACGATTGTTGATTAAGAGTATTAGTATATTCAAAACGGGAATTCCCAGATTTTATCAAGGAGCGGCGCGCCGCATATAGCTCCATATGCGTCGAATTTTCTCTTAATACCATATGTGTTATTTTATTTTCCCGCCCCAAAAAAACCGGCGGAGCGAGACGCAAATTATAATTGAAAAACGTTGTGTTTTATAAAGAATGTGTTATTCTAGCCAATCAAATATTTTTTATAAGTTTCTAAACTAATAAGAAAAAGGAATAGTTTTCAACAATGATTTTCGAAGACAACGGCGGCGCTCCCAATAACAATTTTATTATAAATTACAAAGAAGAGTTGAATGAAAGTCAATACGAAGCGGTAATATCGGAGGGACCGGAACTGGTTATTGCCGGAGCCGGTAGCGGTAAAACTCGGACTATAGTTTACAAAGTGGCGTATCTTATTGAGAAAGGGGTATTGCCTCAATCAATACTTCTTTTAACCTTTACCAGAAAAGCGGCTTTTGAGATGACCAGACGCGCGGGGGCTATTTTAGACGAGAGATGTTCAAGAGTCGTCGGCGGCACGTTTCACTCTTTCGGGGCTACGATACTTAGAAGATACGCCGAACAAGTCGGATACAACTCTAACTTCACGATTTTAGATAATCAAGACGCCGAGGATATAATTAATTTATTAAAAAACCAAATGGGGTTAAATAAAAAGGAGAAAAGATTTCCCAGAAAAGACACTCTTCAAGGAATAATATCCAAATCGATAAATACCGGAGAAACCGTTGAGAAGATATTAGAGTCCGACTTTCCTCATTTTTTTGAACATTGCGAGTCGATAAATATATTAAAGGACAAATACGCCGTTTATAAGAAACAGAAAAATATTATGGACTACGACGATCTTCTCGTTAAACTCAGAGACCTTTTGAGCGTTGACGAAACGAGAATCAAACTTTCTAACAGATACAGATATATAATGATAGACGAATATCAAGACACCAACCGTATTCAAGCCCAGATCGCCTGCTATCTTGCCTCCGAGCATGGCAATATTATGATAGTGGGAGACGATTCGCAAAGCATATACTCTTTCAGAGGGGCGAATTTTAAAAACATTATGCAGTTCCCCGAAATATTTCCGGATGCAAAAATTATCAAACTGGAACAAAACTATCGAAGCACGCAGCCTATATTGAATTTTACAAACGCAATTATAGAAAACGCTAAGGAAAAATATTCAAAAAAACTTTATTCCTCCATCGAAGGGGAGGTCAAACCTCTATTTGTAAGAAGTAAGGACAGTATCGAGCAGGCAAAGTATATATCGAAAACTATTCTTGAACTAAGAGAAAAAGGGATAAAACTGAACGACATAGCCGTGCTTTTTAGATCGAGTTTTCACAGCAACGAACTCGAGATAGAACTCAACTCCCGCAACATACCCTATATAAAATACGGCGGATTGAAGTTTATCGAGACGGCTCACATTAAGGATATTATCGCATTTTTGAGAATATCCAAAAATCAAAACGACGAGCTTTCATATCATAGAGTTTTGACGATGATAGACGGAATCGGCAATAAAACTTCGAATAATATAATTTTTGCCATAATTCAGAGCTCTTTAGGGGTAGATGGGATTGATGTAGACAATTTCAGAGGCAAAACCTACTATGAAGAGCTAAAATCGCTTTTTCTCACTCTAAAAAAAATATCCGACGAAAAGGTATCCGTATCGGAGCGCATAAAATTTATAATGAAATTTTATACTCATATTTTGAAGGAAAAATACGACAATTACCACAAACGAATTAACGACATTGAAACCTTGATAAAAATATCGGAAAAATATGAAAACGTCGAGACGTTTCTTACCGACATGGTTCTGGAGCCTCCGACGGAAACTCAGCATAAAGTCGTCGAATCGACGAAAGAGGACGAATTCTTAACTCTTTCTACGATACATAGCGCAAAGGGGCTTGAATGGAACTCGGTATTTGTAATTCAACTTATAAACGGGCTTTTTCCCTCTTCAAAATCGATAGAAAATCTATCCGCTCTTGAAGAGGAGAGACGGCTGTTTTACGTGGCGACGACCAGAGCGAAAAAAAACCTCTACCTTTGCGCCCCGAATTTTGTAAATATCGACTTTTCGAGTTTTTATTCGCAGGAGAAATTTTATTTTAGCGACGTATCCTGCTTTATAAAAGAAATAGAGAATTTCAAAGAACTCGCGGTCGAAACGACCGTTGAAAAAGAGAGAGACGACTCCGATACCGCCGATAATTTTTCTAAAAAAACCTCGGGGCAATTTAGCCGTATAAAAAGTTTTTTTGAGAAGAGTTAAAGAGAAAAGTTAAAGAGAAGAGTTAAAGAGGAAAGTTAAAAATGAAACATAAGTTAGCGCTTTTCGATATAGATTATACTCTAATATCCGTCGATAGTCTGATAAAATTTATTTTCTATATTTTTAAGTTATATCCGTTGAAAATATTATGTTTGCCATATCTGCTCCTTATATCTTTAGTTAAAATTCTTGGTTTTATCTCTATCGAAACTTTAAAAAACAACTGGCTGATACTGCTAAAAAACGTCCCGCCGGAACGGCTCGACGAAATATCGCTCAATTTTGTCGAAAAAAAGATAAAAAGATGGATCAAACCGCAAGTCCCTCAATTAATTGACAAACTACGAGCCGAAGGGTATAGAATAATTTGCGCTTCGGCTTCTTTCGAATTTTACGTTAAACATATTTGCGCTCTCCTTAACGTAACCGAATATTTTGGAACGGAGGTCGAATACAAAAACGAAAGATATTACGTGAAAGGGAAAAACTGCAAAGATTACCAGAAAATTAATAGGATATTGTCCAAAATTTCTATCGACGATATCGACGTTAAAAACTCCGTAGGGTATTCCGATTCAAAATCGGATCTCCCTTTTCTTCAAATAGTTAAAAAATTTTACCTTATAAGTAAAAAGCGCTGGAAAATAAAAAAAGAATACAAAATCTAACGATTTATATCATTTACATCAGTTTATTAGACAACGCATACATTGTTCTTCTCATTTATCTATTAAAATAACAATGCTTCTCGATTTAACCGTAATTACGGGAGTCTCTACTCTCGGTTCGCAATTATCCCTGTAAAATCCCGGATAGCTCCCCGTATCGACGCAGGTATACCACATTTTCTTCTTTCCCGGCTCGCAAAGCTGAAAATCCAAATCTTCCCAATAGGAATTAATCGCAACGTATATGTTGTTGTCCGAAAAATCCCCGCCCGTTTCGCCGCGCGAGCCGTCCAGCATAAAGGCTATCGTGTGAGAATCAAACCCCCAATCCGGCTTGCCAACCTCCACTCCGTGCCAGCTTACATCCGGAAGTTTATTTCCGGTCGAATCAAATCCCGTAAGAAAAGTGTCTCTCTGAAAAACCGGATGCGCTTTTCTGAAACTTATCATGAACTTACAAAATTCAAAAAATTCTCTGTTTTCTGTTAATAAATCCCAATTTAACCAATTTAGCTCATTATCGTGGCAATATGTGTTATTATTTCCCTTTTTGCTAAATTTCATCTCGTCTCCCGAGAGAATCATAGGAGTCCCCATGCTTATTAGCAACAGAGCAAACATATTTTTCATCTGACGGTCCCGGAGCATATTAATCTTATAATCGGTAGTCTCCCCTTCTACTCCGCAGTTCCAGCTGAGGTTATTATTGTCGCCGTCCATATTATTTTCGCAGTTTTGCTCGTTATGCTTGTCGTTATAAGATACGAGATCGTTCAAAGTAAAACCGTCGTGAGCTGTGATAAAATTAATGCTGTGATAAGGAGTCCTCTCGCCGTAGTGGAAGATGTCGGCGCTGCCGCTTATACGCTTTGCAAGATCTCCGGTTTTGGCGTTGTCGCCTTTAATAAAACTTCTGATGTCGTCTCTAAATTTACTATTCCATTCCGCCCATCTTGCGGGAAATCCTCCGACTTTAAACAATCCGGCCGCGTCCCACCCCTCCGCGATAATTTTAGTATTGGATAAAATAGGATCGTGGCTTATATCCGATAATATCGAGTGATTCGGGACCCAATTGCCTTTATCGTCTCTACCTAAGATCGCGGCTAGATCAAATCTAAAGCCGTCGACATGCATATCTATGACCCAATATCTTAGACTATCCATTATCATTTGACGAACGACCGGATGATTGCAATTTAGAGTATTGCCGCACCCCGAATAATTTTTATAGTATCTCCCTCTGTCCAGCATATAGTATATCGAATTGTCAAGCCCTCTAAAGCTCACGGTCGGACCAAATTCGTTGCCCTCTCCCGAATGATTGTACACTACGTCTATTATCACTTCGATACCGGCTTTATGTAACTGCTTCACCATCTCTTTAAATTCAAAAACCGCGGCCAATCCGTCTTTTTTTGTAGCGTACCACGAGTCCGGCGAAAAAAAAGCCAACGTAGAGTACCCCCAAAACTGTTTTAGACGTTCGCCGGTAACCGGATTTATTTTAGTATTCTCTTCGTCGTTGAATTCCTGCACCGGCAACAGCTCGATTGTAGTTACGCCGAGCTCTTTTAAATACGGAATCTTCTCCACGACTCCAAGATACGTTCCGGGATTATTGACCTTGCTGGAAGGGTGATACGTAAAACCTCTTACGTGCATCTCGTAGATTATCGTGTTTTTCATCGGTATATTTAAGGGCTTATCCCCTTCCCAATCAAAAGTAGTAACGTCGACGACGGCGGATTTGGACACTATGCCGTAGTTTTTGCTCTTATTATATGAAATATCTTTCAATTTTGATCCGACGTCGTAGCCGAAAGAAGCTTTGTCCGTCCAATTGTATCTTCCGCATACGGCTTTCGCATAAGGATCTACAAGCAATTTATTAACGTTAAAACGATGCCCTTTATTTACGGGCCAATACGGTCCGTCGACGATATATCCGTAATATTGACCGTGCGTTATACCGTATATAAATATATGCCAAACGTCGCCGGTTTTATGTATCTCCTTATCCAGTTCGATAATTGTCGCCGGCTCCGAATCCTCAAAATCGTCAAATAAAAGAAGAGACACGGAACTTGCGTTTTTAGAAAACAGAGCAAAATTGCATCCGTTATGTCTTATATTTGCTCCAAATAGATACGGATTTCCTACGTCTATTTTTATCTCTTTTTTACTTACTATTTTAGTCATATTGTATCCCTTAGTTATTAATAATAAAAAATCATAATCAATTAAATATTCGGTTTTTAATAATATTTCTTTATAAATATCGAACCGCTTGTAAAGTCTCTTTCACTATGCCAAACGTTTTTCTGTGTATCGGCGACGCTCCATATTTTAACAGCAACTCGACGTGCCTCTTTGTCGGATAACCTTTGTGCTTATCAAACTCGTATTGAGGATATAATTTACTCATCTCCATCATATACAGATCTCTTTCAACTTTTGCCGCTATGGACGCCGCCATAATCTCTCTGACCTTTCCGTCGCCTTTTACAATCGCTTCGCCCCGTAAATTTTTAAACGGAAAAACATTTCCGTCGACTAAGACGTAATCGTATCCGGAATTTAGACTGTCCAAAGCCCTTCGCATCGCAAGAAACGTCGCTTGTAAAATATTAATTCTATCTATCTCCTCGACCGAAGCAAACCCCACCCCGAAAGATACCGCCTTATTTCTTATCTCGTCGTATAAACAAATACGCTCTTTGTGAGAAAGTTTTTTAGAATCCGTCAAATTATCTATATATTTCGCCTCGTCTAATATCACGGCTCCGGCGTAAACTCTTCCGGCCAGAGGTCCCCGTCCGGCTTCGTCTATACCGACAACAATCTCTTTCAAACAACAACTCCGCAATTTTACTATTTTAATCGATAGTTTAAATATTAATTTTGTAAATAACCAAAAATGTATTATACTCTTTTTGATGGAGAATTTCAACCTATTAGCGTCGTTTTTATTAAACTCAATATTTTGTATGTTGGAAAAACCATGCGCTTTAGAATTAAAAATTCTAATTGCGCTGGCGTTTTTTATAGCGTCGTTTTTTACTTACACAATTTTCCATCTAATAATCGTCAAAAAGAAAAACTATAAAATAAAGCAAATTAACAACGTGCTGCAGATTAATGAAACTATCTTTAGAGATACTTTCGACAACATATCGATCGGGATCGTTCATACCGATCCGGACGGAATTTGCGTCAAAGTCAACAATAAGTTTGCCGAAATTATCGACTACGCAAAAGCTGAGATTTTGGATAAAAACTTCAAAAATTTTATATGCGCCGAAGATGTAGGAATATGCGCCGCAAATCTTAACGCGCTGCTAAGCGGTTCGATCGATTCGGTAAGTTCCGAATTGAGACTTGTTAAAAAAAGCGGCGAACTTACGTGGTGCGCCATGAACGTATCTTTGGCGTATAGCGCCGCATATAACTCAAAATATTTTATAATAGCCGTAGAAGACGTCTCTAAAAAGAAGAATACCGAGACGACGTTATACGATTATAGACAAAAATTCTCTCTTCTTATGGAAAATACAAATATCGGCTTCATAGAATACGATCTTAATTTTAACGTCAAATTGTGGAATCCCGCTTGCGAAAAAATATTCGGTTATAGCGAAAAAGAGATAATAAACTCAAACGCCGAAAAAATTATTCCGGAGTACGCCCGCAAAAAAATGATAGAATTATTCGACGACATCGTATCAAAAAGAGACGGACGGCATAGCGTAAACGAAAATTTAACAAAAAACGGCAAAATTATAAATTGCGAGTGGTTTAATACCCCGCTTGTCGATAAAAACGGCGTAGTAACGGGAGTTATCTCAATCGTAATCGACGTAACCGATATTCGAAATATGAATGAAACTCTAAGACAAAATGAGAACAAACTCAAATACGCAACCGAGTTAGCCGGACTCGGCGTTTGGGAATGGGATATGGTAACGGATAAAAAGACCTTTTCCAAAGAACTTCTGGATATTTACGGAATCGAAGAAAAGGACGTAACGGAATCCACAAACTACTTTAATTTTATTCATCCCGAAGATTTTGATATAATTTCAGATAAATTTAAAAACAAACTTGGCAAAAGAGTCCAATCGGACGATACGATCGATAAAAACATCTACTTTTTTCAAGAACCGTCGGATTTTCGTATAGTAAGACCAAACGGAGATATAAGATACGTTAAAGGCGACGCTTTTATCCAATTAAACGACGAAGGTTTTCCATACAAAGTGTTGGGGATTTTACTAGACGTTACCGATCAAAAACTAAAAGAGAAAGAGATAAGAACTTCGTTGCTCGAAAAAGAAGCCTTAATAAAAGAGATCCACCACAGAGTAAAAAACAATATGCAGATAATATCAAGTTTGCTTGAACTTAAAAAAAGCAAAGTAACGAGCGAAGAGTCGATATCGGTCATAAACGACAGCAAAAACCGAATCAGATCGATGGCTCTAATCCACGAGAAACTCTACTCTTCAAAAAATTTGGCAAATATCGATCTCTCCGAGTATATAACCGATTTATCAAACTTATTATTGTATCATTACGACCTAAATAAAGCGGTTAAAATTAATTTAGATCTAAAAAACATACAATTTGACGTCAACGCTATGGCGCCTATCGGACTTCTGCTTAACGAATTGTTGACTAATTCTTTGAAACACGCTTTTCAAAAAACCAAAAAAGGCAACATTTTTATTAAATTAGAGAGCGACGATATGATCAAATTTGAACTGACTTACGGCGACGACGGTCCCGGATTGCCAAAAGATTTTAATATTGACGACGGCAAAACTCTAGGGTTTCAATTAATAAAAAGCCTTATAAATCAACTTGAAGGCGAATACGTTATCGATTGCAAAAAAGGATTTTCTATAAAAATCTCTTTCGAGTTATAAACGTTTTATGCGCTTAATCATTGAATGCGTGGAGGAAATAAACTATGATAAAAAAACTTTGCTTCGACATTTTCTGTATGTTATGTATAATGCTCTTTTCGTGTATACATCAACCACTCTCTTCTCAAACAGCGTCTACCTCGCGACAGCTGTTTACTCGAGCGGTAAACATTTCGGTGTGGTTGGAACAATCGTCAGTCCAGCATATACAGTTCCGACAATACGACAAAAACGATTTTGCCATACTGAAAAAAATGGGCGTAGAAGCGATTCGCCTCCCGATAAAAATGCGCGATATGGTGGACAAAAATAACAACTACGCTCTCGATCCTGTTTTGCTTGGCTTTATCGACGAAATTGTCGGTTGGGCGGAAGAGCTGGAAATGTTTCTCATTATCGACAACCACAGTTATCATCCTGTCTACCCGACATTACCCGAAGTTGAATATATTTTACATCCGCTATGGACACAACTTGCAAAGCGATACAAACACTGTTCCGACTACATTATTTTTGAAGTACTCAATGAACCGCACGGACTTGCCCCTGATATCGAGCTTGATTTTAAAACATGGCAAGAAATTCAAGAACGTGTTGTGAAAACGATTCGCGCAATCGACCCGAACCGATATATTATCATTGGCGGCTCCGGTTATAATTCGCTTGATGCTATGCTGAAACTTCCCGTGTATCAAGACAAAAAACTGATATACACATTTCATTTTTACGAGCCGTTTGTTTTTACCCACCAAGGAGCAAACTGGGGAGCTCCGACATTAGAGGGGCTTGCAAACGTTCCGTTTCCGCCAAGTGCAGGCACGATTCCGGCGGTTCCGAAGTCGCTCAAGGGAACATGGATTGAAGGCGCTGTTGCGGAATATAAGACGAAAGGAACGCCTGAGTTTGTTAAAGAACAACTTGATGCGGCGATTGCCTTTGCAAAAGAAAATGATATCCTTGTTTTTTGCGGAGAACTCGGCGTGTACAGACCATACAGTAAAAATGCTGATCAAAACAGATGGCTTGAACTCGTTACAACCCACTTGGAACAAGGCGGGATTATGTGGTCGCTGTGGGATGTGTTCGGCAGATTCGGCATATTTCAACAGATGGATCAAACGCTCGGTTTCAGTGATCTCGATCCGGAAAAATTGAACGCGCTCAGATTTAAAAATCCTCATATACAAAACAACGTATCATTCGACATTCCGCAAACACTCGTGATTTACGATGACTATGCGGCGAAGATTGCAAGCGCAAATGTTTATGTAGATCGCGGAAGCATCGCTTTTTATAACACGGAAGAAGTCTACTCGGGGAAATATGCGATAAAGATTTCCGGTCTAAAACGATACAGCTCTTGTATGTTCAATTTTTCCCGAATGATGAACTTCGCGCAATATCGAGACGCCGGTTACGGCATCAGCTTTTGGGCAAAAACGAAAGAGTCAAATTTACAACTTCAAGTTCGCCTCAGAAACCCGTATGGTGAAATCCCGTGGCGGATGAGTTATAAAATTGATAACAGCCATATTCCCGCTGACAACAAGTGGCATGAAGTATTTATCCCCTTCAGCTCGATGGAGGAATCGGGCGCGTGGAAAGATAAATGGTTCGATCCGAAAGGAAAATTTGACTGGAGAAAAATCGAGACGCTTGAGTTCGTCAGTGAGTTTTCCGATATGTTGAATCTTGAATTATGGATTGACGAGGTTAAAATAGACAAGCCTTAGCTTAGTCATTGCGAGGAGCAATGCGACAATCCATGCTCAGAAAGTTTTGTCTTTGGCTTCCTATACGCTCTCTATTGATGAGAATTATTGTCGGTTTTCATAGTTAATATAATGTTAACCATACGAATCGTCGCTTCAATAGCCGCCATAATTTGATCCGAATTTATGCCTTTAGTTACTATAGTTTTTCGGCTCTCTTTATCCCGCGGTTCCCAATAGATCGTCGTTTGTACGAGAGCGTCGGTTTTACCGCCGGGGGGTATAGTAACGATATAGTCCGATAGTTTTGGAATTTCTATTCCGAATGTTTGCAAAATTTGCTTCAAACTATTCATAAACGCGTCGTAACCGCCGTCGCCGTACGAGTATGCTTCCATAGTTTTACCGTTATAAGAGCATTTTACGGCGGAAAACGGCTTAAATTGATAGGTCGTATTAACTACGCAATTTACTAATTTAAACGGCAGTTTGTCTCTAACTTCAAAAATATCGCTTATCAGATAGGGAAGATCCTCCAGAGTTATGCTCTCTTTTTTATCCCCCAATTCGACAATTTTATTTAATAAGATTTTTTTCTTTTCCGCGTCAAGCTCTATTCCTAATTTTTTCAAATTAATATCGAGGTTCGCCTTTCCCGCCAGTTTACCCAAAGCGTACTCTCTGGTTCTTCCAAATCTCTCCGGTATAAGCTTGTTCGCATAAAGGTCCCCTTTTTTATCGCCGTCCGCGTGAATTCCCGCCGTCTGAGTAAAAACGTTCGAGCCGTAAATCGGCTTGTTGCTCGCTAATCTCTGTCCTGAAAACATCTCGACGAATTTGGATACTTTGTATAATTTCGTTTCGTCGATATTTGTCTCAATGTTATACAGATCTTTTAAACCGACCACTACTTCGTCGAGAGAGGAGTTGCCCGCCCTCTCTCCAAGACCGTTGACGGTAGTATGCAATCCGGAGATTCCCGCTCTGGCGGCGGCAAGGGCGTTAGCCGTCCCCAATCCGTAATCGTTGTGAGGGTGATAATCAAATTTGACGCCCGGGTATCTGTCTGCCATAAGTTTCACTTTTTCATAGACCGTAAACGGTTCTAACATCCCAAGAGTATCGGGAAGCATTATTCTAATAACGGGAATTTTTACTATGCGGTCTACCATTTCAAAAAGATAATCGGGCGAGTTTAAAATTCCGCTTGAAAAATCTTCCAAATATATATTAACCTCAATATCGTTTTTTACGGCGTAATCGACGGTCTCTTCTATATCGGCGAGATGTTCGCTCAGACTCTTGCCAAGTTGCTTTTCGCAATGCTTTCGAGACCCCTTTGTAAGCAAGTTGATCCTTTTGATTCCGACGGATTTAGCCCAATCGACAGATTTTTCTTTATCTACAAAACTTAATATCTCCAGCGACTTGATAAATCCGAAATTCTCAGCCCAATCGGTTATCTTTCTAACCATAACTTTCTCGCCCTCGCTAGCTCTCGCCGAAGTAATCTCGAGTCTATCGACCTTTACCTCCTGCAATAATATCTGAGCTATCGTTAATTTCTCGTCCGCCGTGTATGAAACGTTTTGCATCTGTTCGCCGTCGCGAAGAGTAGTATCCATTATTTCTATTTTTTTCATTTTTGATCCCGCATATATCAGATTTTAATGAAATATATCATTCATACGCAAATTTATAAAGAAATATTTTCAGATAATAGTAAATACAAAAAAAAAGACTGCAAGATTTCTATCGTCGCGCAGTCTTTTGAATTAGAAAATTTAATTAAAATCCGAATATTACCTTTTCTTTTTTCCGCCGGAGCACATAGCTTTGGCTACTTCATGAGACTTAGGTAGATAAATCTTCATATCGTTTCCTGATTTTCTCAACTCCGCCCTTAAATTTTTACCGTACTCTTCATAACAATCGCCGCAAAAATCCATATTTTGAACGTAAAAAATATTCGGATCGGCCGTATGATTATTTACGGCAAAAGTTTTACCGCAACTGTCGCATTGAGTGAATACCATATTATTTGCCTCCTAAATTATAAAGACAAGCGACGCTCATCTCTTTAATTAATCGGTTTTATTTTGTATAAAACCTTTTTTTATAAAAAAGATCATTTTTATTAGCATCAACGATACTAAATTTTTTACTCGAGCCATCTTATAATATTTTTTATAAAAAATCCAATAATTTTTATAAAAAAGATAATTAAATATTTTTTTTATTATTATTTAGAAAATTATTGCAAATTTTATAATCATTATTTATAATAAAAAAAAATATTTTTATAAAAGGCGAGGAATATGAAAGGATATAAACAGAAACCGTTGTTAATTGAAATTTTTGCTTTGATCTATCTATTGAACCCTATCGGGAATTTGATTTCGGTAATTTACCTAAATACTACAAACTCTCCAATGCATAATTTCAAAACCTTGTTGGCTTTGGCGTCGCAAGGCAACGTCATTATAATACTAAACATTATATTTTGGTTATCCGCCTTACCCTTATCTTACGGTTTATTCAAAGTAAGATTGTGGGCGTGGTACTACTTCTTGGTACACTCTATCGGAATGGTAATATTAAGTTTATTTGGAAGCGATTTTAAAATTCATTTTTCATTTGCGACAATTGTCAACGTTTTATTTTTAATACCAATCGGATATTTTATATCAAAAGAGATACGCACCCCTTATTTCAACCCCAGAGTTAGATGGTGGGAGCAATCCAAAAGATTTATTCAGGACTTAAAAGTTATCATAGAAGGCAAAGAGTACGAAACTTACGATATTTCTCAAACGGGAGTTTTTCTAAAAAGCGACTTGGACGACGAATACAGCGTCGGAGAGTTGGTTCAGATGACGCTTATCATTGATGACAAGACTATTAACTGTTTTTCTGAGATCCGATGGATAAATAACGATAAAACCAAATATCCGAAGGGTTACGGAATCAAATTCGAAAAGATTACCAAAAAAGACCGACATATTATAAGAGACTACGTTAAGCTTCTACAAAAAGTCGGCAAACAAGAGTCCAGATAACGCAAACCTGTCCGCGTCGAATTTTTAATCAAATTTCTATTTTTGATCGATTCGACGCGGAGCGCTTGCCTATAAAGAGTTATAAAGAGACTATAAAGAGACTATAAAAAGACTATTTATTCGATATAACCTTGTCTTTTCTGATCCACCCGGACGATCCGTCGGGGGTATTTATCTTGATATAATCGCCTATGTCGTTTATTACTCTCCCTTTTGACCCGACCGATATTGACATCATTAATGAATTGTTGTCGGTAGGGTTGAGATATACGTTTGCCGTTTTATCCGTTACGACAAATACTTTTTTATTATATTCGTAGTTTTGGACAAATATTAACGACGTAATCATAACCAAAAAAATAAAAAAGCCTATTAATAAGACCAAAAAAGTTTTTCTAAAGCGTTCGATTGTAACGAATAAAACCATAAAAACGACTACGACTATTAATAAAACTAGAAATAGAGAAAAAAGAACCATTTTTGGTAAAAAGAATATAATTCTTTGGTTCATTATCTCCTGTTCGCCGGATTTTGGATTTTTTAATAAAATATTGTATAAAACCTTTAAATTAAAATTAAGATCGTTATCAAAGGGATTATAGAGAAGTCCTCTTTCAAAATAGAATCTTGATTCGCCGTATCTATCTAATTTAAAATAGCACGAACCGATATTAAAATTTATTTCAAAATTATCGATTTTATTATCGTTTCTTATTTTCAAAAAATAATCGAGAGCTTTTTCATACTCTTTATTATTATAATGTTGAAGAGCGTAGTTGAATAGCGCGTTTACCTCTTCGGAGGAGAACAAACTAAGCGGCAATAATAAAACAATTAAGAAGGTTATAAGAGCAGTTTTAGCTTTCATTTTTTTTCTCCGTCTCCACGGCGGCTATAATCTTTTTTATCTCCGCTATCTTATCAATAATATCGTTTTTTTCACTCCCAAAACCGCCAAATCTAGCCATATCAAAACTAAGTATAATATCTTTCAACTCGTTAATTTGACTCTCTTCCAGATACCCGCTGAGTTTGTCCTTTATTCCTTTGGCGGTAAATTCGACCGAATCGATATTAAATTTTGATATAAAATATCTTTCGAGAATTTTATACAAATTATCTATCAAAACCGTCTGTTTCTCGCTTTTTACCCTTGAATGCAGTTTATTAATATTTCTTAAAAAAACTTTATAAGCGTTCTTTTTATTGATCTCCGCCAGATTTTTGTTCTTATTAAATATTAAATATTTACCGACGATAAAAACCGTTATAGATAAAATCAAAATCAAATATGAATAGATTACCGTTTTGATTATAAAATCGTAAGATAACAGCTTTGAAGTATTGCCGATACCGGTTTTGATATACGATATATCTTTTATACCGCTAATATCGACGTCGTTTGACAAACCGTTTTTACTTTGTTCTTCCGATCTTACTATACGGGACTCTTCCCTCTCTTTATCGCTAGGATCTACCCTTAAAGTAATTTTTTTACCTTTTAGCGTCGAATAACCGCTAGTTTTGGGATTGAAAAAAGAAAAATCGCCTACCGTTATAGTTTGAACGCCCGGTTTGTTAGGCGAAAGAAGTATCTCCCATTTTTTTGTTTTCCTGCCGTCTCTAAGAGTTTCAACATTATTTTTTGAAGAAAACACGTCGACGTCGCCCGAAATATTATAATTGATATCTTTTAGATTGTGAAAATTACCTTCGCCGGATACGACGATTTTAAGAGTAGAGAGCTCTTTTACTTTTAAATTCAACGGATCGACGTCGACTTCATAAACAAAATCTCCTATAGCTCCGTTGAAATTCGTCGGCTTATTTTCCGTCGGAAGCGGCTTAACGACAATTTTCACAGGATCCGTCTTAATGGACATCGCTTCCGAATAGTAAAAAAAACTACTGCCGGATAGTCCGTGAAAATTGTAAACTACCGGAGGAATTTCATACTCCCCCTCTTTAGATATATATACTCTCTTTTTTTCTATTTCATACTGCTCGTACTCTATTCTACCGACGACCGTTCTTCCTTTATAGTTGTCTTTGCCCTCCATCTTTTCTATCCAGGCGGACGGGGGAAATTTTAGAGGTTCGTAAGATATAGTTTGCAGTTGAGCTCTAATATAAAGATTAACGCTTACGACAAACGGCTCTTCCCGATAAAACGTATTTTTGGGTATATCCAGCTTTAAAAGATAATTTTTATTAACGTCGCTCGAAGATTTATATTTGGAAGTATCCTCGGCTCTATTGGTTTGACCGGAGTTTGAGCCGTTGCGACCGTTCGACCCCGTCTCGTCGCCGGCGTCCGATACGCTAATTTTGATCTCGTTTGTAGTATAAACGCTGTTTTTAATTTTGACCATAAACGGTCCCAGCGTATAGTCCCCCGCCGCCGTACCTTTCAAGTAAAAAGAGAGCGTAAAGGAGGAGGTAAAAGAGCCGTTAACCATACTAACGTTCATAAACTGTTCGCTTCGGATCTGAATGATCGAAGGATCGAATTGAGGTTTCTCCGCAAAATCAAATCTGTTTGCGCCCGTCGCTTCGACCGATACTTTAAACAACTCCCCTACTGCGACGGCGTCTTTGTTAGAATAGATTTTAACCTCGATATTTTGAGAAAAAACTGGATATAAGAGAAGCAGTAATAATGTCGTGAAAAACGCTCTGTTTACCAATATTTACCTCTCCGATTAATATTTTTTTGTTCTTTCAAAGTTTTATCTCTATTTTCGCTTTTTTCTTTATCATCGAGCGATTTTAGAAGTTTCTCAATATCTTCCTTAGATAATTTTTCTTCTTCTCTATTTTGATCTTGATTTTCGTCCTTCTTTTCCTCTGATTGTTTATTATCCTTTTGTTCTTGATTATCCTGTTTATTATCCTTTTTTGTTTTTTCATCCATCAACTCGGCTATCTGGTAGTTATACCGCGCGTCGTCGTCTAATTCGTTGAGTTTTATAGATTCTTTAAATAAATTTTTAGCGCTTGCAAAATCGTTATTTTTAAAAGCTACAAGCCCCATATTATAAAATATTTTTGATTTGACCGAGTCCTCTTTTGCAAAAGAGCCGGCGGTTTCAAAATATTGCGCGGCGTTTTTATGATCGTTCAATTTCATATAGGTATTTCCTATATTGTAGTATAGCTTCGCCAGCTGGTTTTCGCGAAGATGATTGATCGCCGACGCATATTTCTCAAGCGCTTTGTTGAAATCCCCTTTCTTAAACTTTCTGTTTCCCCAGAAACCGCCGTTTGGATCTCCAAAAGCGCTTTTATTATCTCTCATCTCGTTGGTATTTTTACCGGAAACGTCGTCGCTCGGATCGGTTTGAGAAAACGATAAATAGTTAGAACCGAGCAACATTAACAAAACAAATATCGTTATCAAGCTGTTTTTACCCAAAAGCCAGCTAAGTCTGTTTTTTGACGATCTTATCATTCTCCCTTGATCAAGGATAAATCCTATAGCGAAAAATATCAACGCCGGAATTAAGAATATATCGTATCTCTCTTTTTTTTGTTCATATTTCAACTCTTCCAACTCCTCCGATTCGACCGAAGAGATCGATTCAATAAACTTCCTTAACTCCCCTTTTTTATTCGACGTCTTCAGATAAGCGCCTCCCGACGACTCGGCTATCTCAATCAACCGTCTTTCGTCAAGTTTGCTGATAACATGTCTATTATTTTCATCTTTTACGTAAGACTCGATCTCCCCTTTGGCGTTTCTTATCGGAATGGGCTCGCCGCTCTTTGTCCCGACGCCCACCGTAAAAACTTTGATCTTCGATTCTTTAGCCTTTTTCAACATCTGATAATAAGGTCCTTCGATATCTTCGCCGTCGGTAATAAGAACTATCATTTTATTGCGGGGTTCGGTATCGTCGAAAGAGTCTATACCGTTAATTATCGCGTCGCCGATATTAGTCCCCCCTTTGCCGAGCATCCCCGGATAGAGAGACTCTGTAAAAAAATTGATCGCCGCATAGTCGTGGGTAATAGGCGACACAAGTTCGTAAGCTCCGCTAAATACGGATAGCCCTATCCTATCGCCGGTCTCCATTTCAAGAAGTTCGACGATATACCTTTTAGCCGAGTCCAACCGCGACGGAACGACGTCGTTTGCCGCCATCGAATACGAAACGTCCAGTATCAGAAGAATGTCCCTCCCCTTAACCTCCGTCTCTATGGTCTCGACTCCCCATCTCGGTCTCGCCAAAGCCAGAACCGCCAGGGCAAAACCCAAAACGTAGAATATCAGCCGCAGCCATTTTTGACCTTCCGTATAGAAAGGTATGATACTCGCTACGTTTTTACCGGCTAACAACTTTGATTTTTTCCTTAAAAGCAGAATATCCGCTATAAATATTAGAGATATAACCGGAATCGCTAAAAATAACCAGAAAAAATACTTATTCTCAAACATTTTCAGCCTAACCTCTTAAAAAATAGTCCGTTAAATAAAAGTCCGGATATCATTATTATTATCCCCGCCAGAGCGTATTTGTAACCGACGTCTTTATATCTTACAAACTCCAAAGTTTCAATTTTACGTTTTTCTATTTTATCTATTTCGTCAAAAATAGGTCCGAGTTCGCCGGCATTTTTCGCGTGAAAAAACTTCCCTTTAGTTCTATTCGCTATATCGCCAAGAAGTTTAACGTCCACTTCGTTAGATTCGCCGATTCCTACGGTATATACTTTTATCCCCGTTTGCAGAGCTATCTCCGTAGCCGCCTCCGGACTAATCTCGCCGGAGTTGTTAATTCCGTCGGTAACAAGGATCGCTATCTTCGAATCGGGATTAGCGTTATCCTTCATCTGTAGAAGCCTGTTTATAGCGCTCGCCAGCCCGATACCGATGGAGGTGGAGCTCTGTTTATTCGGATCGATAAATATTTTCCCTATAACTTTCGTTAAAAGATCGAAGTTAACGGTAGCGGGACATTTTAGAAAAGAGCTCTCCGCGAAAGTAACGAGCCCTATGCGATCCCCTTTGCGTTTAGCGACAAATTTCTGCAGTATGTTTTTAGCCCCTTCGATCCTGCTGTATGAAAAAAAATCCGAAGTCGTCATACTCCCCGATACGTCTAAAGCGATCATAATATCGATGCCTTCCGTAATAATTTTTTCCTTTTTTATTCCAAATTGAGGCTTGGAAAGACTAAACGCTATCAACGACATACCTAACAATATCAAAGATAACGATACAAAATATCCGTATATCTTTAAAGACCGGAAGTTCTTGTATCCGTAAATAGCGGAGACGAGGGCGCCTTTTTTAAAAAAAAATCGAGATAGTATTACGACGGCGAGACACAGTAAAGGAATTAATAGAAACAGCAGTCCGTAAGGATTATCAAGCCGATATATTCTCATTTATTCGCCCCGTCCTCTTTTTTCTCGATATTTTGGTATTTATAAAGTTCATGAATTCTCCCGCCGAGTTCTTTTATTTTTTCGTAAAAAAAATGCAGTCTGTCAAAGTCGTAAGGCGCTTTGGCAAATTTTATCATATCCATCTCGGTAAAAAGCTTGTTAATAATAAAAGTTACGTCTTCGTCAAAATTATTCAATTTTAGCGCGCGAATCAGCTCCCTCGTCGTCTCGGACGGGGCGCTAATCATAAACTCGCCAAATATCAACTCCTTTAGCGACTCCGATAAAACCGAGAGTTTATATTCGGACTCTTTTCTATCTTCATCCGGCTCAAATACTATCATATTCATACTCGCTAAAAATCTCTCGTAAGGAGAAATATCGGCTTTTTTAACCTCCTTAAACTTCTTTTTAATAAAATAGTTATAAAGGAGATAAAAAATAACGGCGGCGCACGCGAGCGCTATTAGTATAGTAACGATAACGGCCGCGTAAGGTCGAAAATTAAAACTAAATTTCTCCTGTCCTTTTTCGGGCTTAAGTTCAATCTTTGAAGGGTCTTGAATACTCTTCGCCGCCTCCAAATCCGTCGGGGATAATACGCCGTTAACCGAAATAGAATATTTCTTCGTCTCAAGATAAAAAGATTCGCCGGCGGGGTCTACCATCGGAATAGTAAAATATAGATCGACATACTCTTTCGGTTTGAAAGAGGTAAAAACTATCTCTAAATTCAGATAATCTTTAATATAGGAATCTTTTGTCGACAATACTTCGATATCCGCTTCGGATTTGGATAAATCCTGCCAAAGTATCTTCATATCCTTCATTCCGGATAATTTCGTCGTTATTACGGCTTTTTCGCCTATTTTAATAGAGCTCTTTGTTATTTCAGAGATTATATCGTCGCTTGAGTCGGAAAAAAGCCGAAATAAGGATAAAAAAAGTAACAAAGCCGCCGGATATTTTCTCATTATATTCTACCCTATCTGATTTTTTTTCTTCTTTTCTCAAAATATCTCATTATCGGAAGCTCGACGTCCGCGCCGGTATCGATAATAAGCGGCTCGATATTGAGTTTTTTCAACTCTAAAAAGAATTTCGCTTTCCGAGCTTTTCTCTCTTCGACAAATTTTTTATAACTCTCGGACGAAGTATCTACCAACATCAACTCGCCGCTCTCGTTATCGACCATATCGACAAGCCCGAGATTTATCGGATATTCTTCAAATTCGTCGGTCAAAACTACCGGAATAATATCGTGTTTTTTAGAGGCGATAAAAATCTTTTTAAAACTTACCTCCGCCAAGAAATCGGACAGAATAAATATAACGCCTCTTCTTTTCATATTCTCAACGGCAAAATCAATCGCGTTATTTATATCCGTTCCGTTAGACTGCGGCTTTATAAACAGTATCTCCCTCAGAAGCCGCAGTATAGTATTTTTATTTTTGGTGGGAATAATAACTTTCTCAACCTTATCGGTAAAAAAAACAGCTCCGATCTTATCTTGATTGTCCATAGCCGTTAACGCCAAGATCGCCGAAGTCTCTACCATTTTATCATGTTTAGTGGAAGATTTTGAACCAAATCCCAAAGATCCGGAGATATCCAATAGTAACATAACGTTTAGCTGGCGCTCTTCTTTAAAGGTTTTTATATAGAGGTTGTTATGCCTGGCGGTAACGTTCCAATCGATTCTTCTAAAATCGTCGCCTATAGAGTACTCTCTGACCTCCTGAAATTCCATTCCGTATCCGCGAAATACAGAGTTATATCCGCCGCTCATCGCTTCGTTGACTACAAGACGCGAGCGGATCTCAATTTTTTTGATTTTTTTCAGCAGTTCTAACGGAATCTTCTCTTCTTCTTTCATGACTTACCTTTTATTAAGGAACCATTATAGTATTAAAAATTTGCGTTATAATATCTTCCGACGCAACCCCTTCGGCTTCCGCTTCATAACTCAAAATAATCCTGTGTCTTAAAACGGAGAAACTTACCGACTTAATATCGTCCGCCGTAACAAATCCCCTTCCCGACAATAAAGCGTTAGCTTTAGCCGCCCGCGCTAAAAATATACTAGCTCTGGGGGACGCGCCGTAATCTATAAAAGACTTAATTTTTAAATTATACCCCTCCGGCTCTCTTGTGGAGTGCACGATGTCTACTATATAATTTTTAATCCTATCGCTGATATATATCTCGTCGGATAAATTTGTCAATTCGACAATCTTATCCCGCGATAATACTTTTGATACTTTTATCTCTTCCTGACTAATCATTCTGTCGAGTATGATCTTCTCCTCTTCCTTTTTTGGATAGCCGACTTTGATTTTTAACATAAACCTGTCTATTTGCGCTTCGGGGAGATTGTAAGTCCCCTCCTGCTCGATAGGATTTTGCGTAGCCATAACCAAAAACGGTTCGTCCAATTTATAACCGCGTTCTCCGATAGTTACCTGCTTCTCCTGCATCGCCTCGAGCAGAGCCGCCTGAACTTTAGCCGGAGCGCGGTTTATCTCGTCCGCCAAAACAAAGTTGGTAAAAACGGGACCTTTTTTGGGCTCAAATTCGCCGATTTTTTGGTTATATATCAGCGTGCCGACAATATCCGACGGCAATAAATCCGGAGTAAATTGAATTCTTTTAAAATCTATATCTAATACCTCGGACAAAGTCTTAACGGTCAACGTTTTTGCAAGCCCCGGAACCCCCTCGACTAATATATGACCTTTAGCCAACAGCCCGATAAGCAACCCCTGCAACATCTCTTCCTGCCCGACAATACGTTTTTTCAACTCGGACATGACCGATTCTATCGTCGGAGCCTCTCTTTCAACTTTTGAATGTATCTCTTTAACCTGAGAATCCATATATCAACTCCTATGCGCTTGAATATAATACTGTATAGTTTATATGAAAAACCGCTTAATACTCAATACATTTTACACTTTATATATAATTATAACAACGCGCTTTTGCGCTAACTATTTTAAAAAAAATAATGCGCAAAAAGAAATATTTATTAATTAAATAGTGTTTTTTTTTTTTTTTGTGTTATAATATACTTTATATAAAGATAAAAGGAGGAAGTTTTATGAATAAAAGATTTGTTGTAATTATATCTCTGTTCTTGGTAGCTTCTTTTGGTTTTGCGAAGGAAGCGTTTGTAAAAGCAAGAATTTGTCCATATTTTCAAGAAGCAAATATGTCTTCAACAAAAATCGGAGCGTTAAACCATAACGATAAAGTGGAAGTTATCGAGATCAAAGGGGATTGGAGTTTTATAAAGATAAACGGCGTTTCGGGATACGTCAAGAATATGTTTTTGGGCGAAGAGCCCGGGGTCAAGGTTAGCAGCGTCGCCGATAGTAAAGCCGATTTGTCTTCCGTAGAGATAAGAAAAAGAGCCAGCAACTTTACGTCAAGCGCAGCGGCGGTAAGAGGGCTTTCAAGCGAGAGCGTCAGGGATAGAGAGAATTTATCTTTCAGCGACTACGATTTTGAATCCATCAAGTGGGTTGAGAATACGTTTAGTTTTACGGAAGAGGAGTTAGTGGCGTTTTCAGAGGCGGAGTTTATAAACTTCTAGTTAAATATAAAAGATTGTTTAATAAAGGTCGTCTGTCTGAAGGCGATCTTTTTTGTTTAATTTAAAGTTTAAAATTTAAAAAGCTAAATATTTGTACTTTTTTATTTACAATAAGGTATAAAATATTTATAATGCTACCATAGGTTAAAAAATTTGTGCAATACGTCGAGGGAGTAGAGGGAGTATATGAGAATTCTAAAAATTGCGTTGGCGCTTTCAATTTTGTTAATTTTGCTCGTAAGTTGCAAAAGTATGGAGGAGATAAAACGCGAAAACGAGGTTGAAAAGCAACTCGAAATCGCGGAGAAAGAGAAAGAGGTAGGAAGAGCGGCTTTTGCTAAGATCGCCGGAAAATACGGCGTTCTAAAGAATGAGGAAGCGACGTCTTACTTAAACAAACTCGGCAAATCGTTAGCCCTGTATACGGAGAGACAAGAGATCGAGTACTTTTTTGCAATATTAAATACCGATCAGATAAACGCTTATTCGCTTCCCGGCGGGTATATATTGATCTCTAAGGGCGCTATTAACAGCATAGATAATCAATCGGCTCTATTAGGCGTTCTTGCTCACGAATTGGGGCATATCAATAAAAAGCATATATTAAAAAGGGTTAAGGTAGAGGTCAGATATAACTTCTTCGAGATGTTGGCTAGAGTTATTGCCGGTCCTAGACAGGTTATTACCAATATAGCAAATCAGATATCCGATCAAATTGAGGAGGAGCTGTTTGTTAAAGGTCTGGATAACGAAGATGAATTTGAAGCGGACAGATACGCTCTCGATCTTCTTCAAAGTTTGAATATTAATGCGAGAGATTATATCGACTATCTTTCGGCGCTGTCGAACTATCCGGACGTAAAAGCGCTGGAAAATCTCGACGCTACTCACCCAAAAATCGAGGAGAGAGTAAAGAGAATGGAGGAGCATATTATTCCCAACATAGACAAACTAAGCGATTCTGAAAATTTCCTAAAATTTAAATCTTTGGTTAAAAGCGGCGGGGAGGAGAAAAAATGAGAAGAGTAGTTTTAATCTCGATATCGCTTTTATTACTATTTAACGTTTCGGCGGACGAGAATCACTATATAAATTTATTTGTCGGAGATAGAGCGGCGGGACTAGCCGGAGCTTATACGGCTATAGCGGACGGACCGGAAGGCGCTTTCTACAACCCGGCGGGATTAGCCTACTCCTCTTCGAAGTACTTTTCATTGTCGGTCAACGCTATACAGTTTAAAATGCTGTATTATCACGACGTTTTTCCAAAGTCCGGCGGAGACTATTTCGATTACCTCAGATATTCTTTTTCTTTTATACCGAACTTTTTTGGGTTTATACAGAGACAAAAGCATTTTACGTTCGCTATAACGGTAACAAGCGCCGACAGCGAATTTTACGATCAAAGGGACAACGCGACAATCCTAAATAACTACGGAAATTTAGGAGTAAGACCTACTAATTTAAACGTTAATTTTAACTTTACGGATATGGTTTACGAAGCCGGACCCTCTTTCGCTTTTTTGTTGCATAAAAAGGTATCTCTGGGGTTCAACGCTTTTATAAGATATCGCGATAAGAAACTTATTTCTCAAACAATTTATAAAATGAATACCAAAGCGCTCGACTTCTTTCAAGACGGAAGTATCTATAAAAACGAAAGAATTATCGGTTTGAATTTTCAACTGGGACTTCAGTTTATGCCGATAGATAAACTCTCAATCGGCTATTCGATTTCTACCCCGTTCGATATAGTAAACATTAATACTTATCAATCGACGTCGAGCTATAAACTAAAATACCTCGATCAGACCACCGACTCTTGGGTACTGGCGGTTGATCAAGACAACGTAGTTAATAATACGCTTAAAGTACTAAATATTGCCGAAAACGGCCTATTTAGACCTCTTTATATCAAACAAGCGCTGGGAATATGCGTTTTCATCAGCAAATCGATGCTTTTAAGTCTAGACGGATACCTTTACATCCCTATACAACACTTCAACGCTTCTCAACAGGTTATCCGATATCAATACAACTCTACCACAAAAAAACACGATGAAGTTCTTCTGGGAAACAGCGAAAAACTTAATATAATCGGCAACGTAGCTATCGGATACGAATGGTATATTACTCCGAATTTCCCGTTAAGAGTGGGATTTTTTACCAACTTTTCCAATACTCAGGTCATTAACGAAGGCGACCGAAATAAGAAAGACCATGTCCATATGTTTGGAGGCAGTTTGACGTTTGGATTCGCCACGTCGGACCTCTGCGTAAACCTGGGCATAGTGGCGTCCGGAGGAAGAGGTAAAGCTCAAATTATCGGCAATACAGTTAATATTCAAACCGTAGACGCGCTATCTATGAACGTATTTATTTCGGGCGGCTATCAGTTCTAATTTAGCGACGCATGTAGCTCCATATGTGTCAATTTCTATGCGACAATTGTCGCGCCCCGATAAAAGCGGGAATTCCCGTTTTGAATATACTAAAATACTAAATATGCTCATATCGGGGCTTGCGCCGTTAAGAACAAAACACCCCATATACGTCAAATTTCTATCGGGGAGCGCGACGAGTATAGCTCCGTATGTGTCAAATTATTCGTCGGGGGGCATAGCGGCGCATGTAGCTTCATATGCGTCGAATTTCCATCGGGAAGCGGCGTGGCGGTTATGCGGCTCCATATGTGCCAAATTTTTAAAACAGTAGAGCGCACCCCGATGTTTGTCGGTATCATATGTGTCAATTTATTCATCGGGGCTGTAACTCTCGATATAATAGTTCTCGAGTTTCCCTCGCCAGATATGTTGACAATAAGCGATATGTATAGGCGTCTATTCTAAAATATTTACAACCTTAAAAAAGATTAAATAATATTTATATTTCTCTTATTCTTATTTTATTTATCGTAAGAACGCAAAATTTATTATATAAATTGTAATTTTCAATAACATTTAGCGCTACTTGCGAAATTTTATCATAATCTATCGCAGTATATCTTAATAATATTACTCCTGTTGATTTTTCTTTATGCGAGAATACCAATTCGCCAAAATCTTTATCTTCGGTTATTATTATTGCATTATTTTCTATCGCTATTTTGATTACTTCCTTATCGGTTATTCCGGAATACTTTTCATGAATAGATATAACTTGGTTTCCAGTTTTTGTCAGTTTTTTTATAATTCTGTAGTCAACGCTTTCATCCGCTACAATTTTATATAGCAAGCATCTCCTCCTTAGAAATAACCTCGTAGGAGTAAGATAAAACTGCAAAAATATCTTCGTCTTTTAAAATAGGATAAGCTTTTTTAATATCGTCATAAGACATACCTTCTGATAATTTTTTTATAATCAATTCAACAGTAATTCTTGTTCCTTTTATTATTGGTTTACCAAGCATGATATTTGGATTTGTTTCAATTCTATCTAAATAATTATTCATAATTAATCCTCCTCAAACTTATACATAATATACATATTGGTATTAATAAAGTCAAATAAAAATATTCTTGAATCGTACCTCTATAGGTTTTTTAGGGCGATAGGAATTTTAACACATATGTGTCATTTTATATCAGGGAGCGCCGCAAGTCCCGATAAGGTCTTGGCATGAAGGGCGCTTTAGTGTTTTAGTATATTCAAAACGGGAATTCCCGCTTTTATCAGGAAGCGGCGCATATGTGTCAATTTTCATCGGGGAGCGGCGCGGCGACTATGCAGATCCATATGTGTCAAATTTATTTTTTGACATCTATGGTAAAAGTCAACGATAATCTTTGTTTTTTTGAATGACATGCGGCTATTTTACGATTAAATAATTATTGACAAATTTGTCTTAATTGTTTAAATTTATTAGACGATAGGCGGTAATAATGACAAAATTATTAGAAAAAGCTTTTAAAAAAAGTTCTAATTTGCCCGATTCAATTCAAAATCTATTGGCTCAACAGATACTTGATGAGATTGAGTCGGAATTAAAATGAGATAATTTATTTATAGAGTCTCAAGACATATTAGAAAGTATGGCTGAAGAAGCCGTCTCAAATTATAAAGCCGGAAAAACAATATTCTATTAGAGTTGGCATAGGGTGGAGAGCCTTAGGCGTTTTTGCAAATAAAGATGAAATCATTTGGTTTTGGATAGGTTCTCATGCAGATTATGATAATATTTTGAAAAAATTTTAAAGGTAAATAAATTAAATCTGTACCATGGATAAATACGATTCAGTAGACGTATTTCAAACCCTCGACTACGCGCCGCGGGATGCGAAATCGAGGGGTCGGTGGATACCCATATGTGTCGAATTTTATTTTGACACATATGTGTCAAATTTCTATCGGGGGAGCGGCGCGGCGAATATGGGACAGATGTTTTAAATTCTCAAAAAACTAACGAATTACCATTTTTGGAGTAAATTTTATTGATATTTTTGTTTAAAAATATTAAATTAATAATAATATTAAGCGCGTAAGGGAAAAATTATGAATTTATCATTAACAAGAGAATATATAGTCGACGATCAGGGGAATAAAACGAAAGTAATAATTGATTATAATGATTTTCTTAAACTGATAGAAATAATTGAAGATAAGATAGATTCAGAATTAATTAAAAAAACAATAGACGAAGATGAAGTTAATTTTGACGACTATAAAAGGTTAAAAAAAATTGTATAATATTGCGTTGAAAAAAAGCGCTGTTAAAGATTTAGAAGATATTAATGAACCTTTTTATTCGGTCATTTTGAAAAATATTGAAACTCTAAAAGAAAATCCTCGAAATCAGAATGTTAAAAAATTAGTAGATAGAGATAATGAATATAGATTAAGATCTGGGAATTATCGAATATTATTTTACATTGAAGAAAAAGAAAAAAAAGTAGTAGTATCAAGAGTTGTTTTTAGAAAAGATGCGTATAAATAATAAAATTAATTCGCGGCGAGTATGTTACTCCATATGTGTCAATTTATTCATCGGGGCGCGGCGTCTATGCGTCAAAATTAAAAACTATTGTTTCACAAACTTTTAAAATATTTAATAGCGTATTTTTTAAGCTCGCAAGAATCGTTTATATTTAGTTTATCTTGAATTCTTTTTTTGTAAGTATTTACGCTCGAGACGGATAAATTCAAAAGATTGGATATTTCGCTTGGGGAATAACCCGCGCCGACGTATTTAAAAATTTCGTATTCTCTTTGAGACAGCGTATCTTCAACATTTTTTATTAAACCGGTTTTTTGAGAATATTTTTTAATTAACAGCCGGTCTTTAATATTTTCGCTGACATATATACCGCCGTTAAATACGATCCTTATCGCTTCTATCATTTTTTCAAGAATTTCTGTTTTCATTATATAACCATGCCCGCCGGCTAGCAATATTTTCTCGGCATAGATGTGTCAAATTCTCTCAGGGAGCGGCGCGACGTATGCAGCTCCATATGTGTCAAATTACATCGGGGAGCGACGCGAGCTCCGATAAGGTCCCAGTATGAAGAACGCTTTAGTGTTTTAGTATATTCAAAACGGGAATTCCCGTTTTGAATATACTAAAAAAACAGTTCATATAATTCTATTTTTTTATAAATATTCCGATAATTTAGTAATCACAGTAAACGGAAGTAATATGAAAAAAAAATTTTTAGTATTAGGTTTCTTAAGTTTTTGCGTTTTTTTTTATCCCGAAACGTTGTGGAACGATAACTACGCTAATATTTACAATTCCAAAATAAATTACTCGATAGGCGATTCTGTCTTAATATTGGTTAATGAAAACAGCTCTTTAGTTTACAAATCAGGGGTCAAATCCGTTAAAAATTTTTCAATAAATATCAAGGGGGGAGAATATTCGGCTCTATTGAATTTCTTACCAACCGGAGATACGAGCGATAATAAAAATTCGAGCGAAAACGACGATTTAAAAATAAAAACTGAACTTCAAGGCAGAGTTGTAGCCGTTAATGGAGAAAATCTAGGAATAACAGCTCAAAAACAGATTTATTTAAACAATAAAATAAGTAGTATTCAAATAAGCGGGACGGTTAACGTAAAGGACATCGTAAACGGAACGGTAGCGTCGTCTAATATTCAAAATCAGACGCTCAGATTTAGTTCTCTTTTACAAAACGACCGAACTATTCTTAACGGCGACGACGTTATAACTATAGATACGACCGGAGACGCTGTAAATAAAACCGTCGTTGCCGACGAGAAAAGGAAAGAAATGATTTTAAACGTCATTAATAACTTGATTAATGCTATTTTTTAAACTATACTTACCGTAAATGGGTATGAATATTTATACAGTTTATAAATATTTCCAATTAATTAGTAAAATATTTGTTATTATTTTTTTTAGCGTTATAATTAATGTTTTAGGTTTACTTACGGCATATAAGGCGCTAGAGTAGTTATTTTAGGAGGACTTTTATGAAGAGAAAGAAATTTTTATTGGTTATGTTATTATTGTTATTGACATTTTCTACATTTGCCAAATCCAATATTGATCTTAAAAGAATGTTGTTAGGATTTAAATTCGGCATTGGTTTTTCCGTTCAAACTCCAAATATGCTCGGATTAATAGAATCGGCGAAAATGTATGAAGCTATTAATAAAGGCGAAGATTATAACTATCCGGGCTTAACCGACGAACAAAAAGACGCTCTAAAATCCTTAGACGTTGGAATGCAATCCGCTATAATAACGGCAAATATACTTGCGGGACTTGAATACGGAGTAAAATTCAGATTTATGTACCATATGCTTATTGCCGACGCGGATCTTGCTTTTTTACCGTTCGACGGCTCTTATAACGGACGTATTGATTTAGGTCTATCTTTAAACGCGGGGATCCGCGCGCCGTTTTTTATACAGCCTTATCTAATGACCGGAATATTATTTAATTTCAGTTTTTACCCCGACGAATTTTTGAAAGTAGAAGAGTGGAAGAGCAATTACGCGGGATTTAAAAACTTCCTATTTAGACCCGGTATGCACTTTAGGTTAGGTCTCGAACTCAATTTTATCAGTTTTACGATTGGACTTCATTATCAATACGCTATTAAGGATTTCGACGAGTTTACGCGATATTACAACTCCTTAGCTTCCATTTCCGGTCCGTCCGACGCCGCTACGAAGATATTCTGCTATCAGAGCAAAGTCGGTTTTGATATGGTTTGGTATATAGTTAAATAAAATTATGGGCGTCGGTTATTCCGGCGCTTTTTTTCTCTTTTTTCTCTTTATTCCCTTTTTTCTCTCCCCTTTTTTTTCTCCTCGATTGTAAAATTTAGTAATAATTTTGTTTTTTTTCTGCGGCAAATGTTATCGTTTGTATTATATGTTTAAAAAACTTACTATTTCTATTGCATACTGCCTCGTTATTATGCTCTTCTCTTCTTGTTCTTTTCCAAGTCTATCGTCGGCAAAACTTTTTTCAGACAACGTTTTGAAGGAGTTATCTTGTAATAATTGGGATTTTTTCTGGAATAACGCGTCTGAAACTTACAAAAAAAAAGTAGATCGAGTTCGTTTAAATAAACTAAGAAAATGGATCGACGCGGAACTTGGTTTGATAAAAGAATATGAAAACACCTATTTCTACTCGGGAAGCAGTTTTGGCATAACCGGAGGTTTTTTCGTAAAAGCGAGATATCAAGTCAAATTTGATAAAGGTCCCGGCGAAATCGAATTGACCTTTGTTAAAGAAAACAACCGATTTAAAATACTAAACTTCGATATATATAAAAAACCTATTTATTAATTTTTTTCATAATATTCTTTTTTCATAATATTCTATGAAAGGACCGACTAAGTAAAACGATCCGGTTGCCAATATTATATCGGCGTTCTTCAGCGCATATTCGAACGCGCTTTCTTGATCTTCAATAAAGAGGCTGTTTTTATTTATTTTTTTTGCATAATTAAAAATTATTTTCGGGTCTGATTTCTTATATTCTGATAAACTTGTTATTATAAATTTATCCGCTATTTCTGATAACGTTTTATAATATCTCTTATAATCCTTGTCCGTAGCGATTCCCGATATAACAACCCACTTTATATCTCTAAAATGCAGTTTTAGCGCGTCGACCAAACTTCGCGCAGACTCCTTATTATGCGATACGTCGACGACGATCAAAGGGTGCCTTGATATTACCTCAATTCTACCTCTAAACAGGTTAAACTTAGATATCATGTCGTCGTTTAGAAGATTTATTACCTTTGTTTCATATAAAAAAACCGACAAAAACGCCGTAAAAAAATTATATATTTGATGTTCTCCAAAAAAGTTGAAGTTAATACCGTTATATCTATTTCTATTAAACTTAAAATCGCAGTTCAATCCAAAATTTGTAGGCGTCGCGTTTATTAAATCAAAATAATCGTCTAAGAAATAAACTTTAGCGCATTTTTCTTTCGCTTTTCTTCTGAATACCTCCTTGCATCTGTAATACTGGTTTGAAACGACGGTTATAGAATCATTCTTGATTATTTCGGCTTTTTCTTCGGCGATTTCGGCTATGGTATCTCCCAATATATTTGTATGATCGTAACCTATAGGGGTAATAACCGAAACTTTAGATTTCAAAACGTTTGTCGCGTCGAGCCGCCCACCGAGTCCCGTCTCAACGACAAGACGCTTAGCGCCCTTCTTTTTCGAATACAAAAGAAAAATAAGAAAAAACAGTTCAAAAGTAGTAGGCATAAAATTTGATCGTAATAATTTATCCTTAACTTCCGAGCATAAATCAATTAACTCTTCGTCGCCAATAGCTTTCAGGTTAAACAATATCCTTTCGTTCGGTTTTATCAAATGAGGCGACAAAAACGAAGCGCAATCCTGTCCGGAATAGTATAAAAATTGCGAAATAAAATACGCTACGCTCCCCTTCCCTTTTGTTCCGGCTATATGGTATATCTTAAACGATTCGGTATCAATATTGAAATATCGGATAATATTTTTAATATTGTCCAAAGAATACTCTTTATTCAGATATTTCTTCTCAATTTTATTTTCGAGATTAATAAACGAATATATATAATCGTAAGCGTCGTCGATATTTTTTATCATACTATCTATTTTTTTGTAACTTTCTTCAACTCTTTTGTAGAGACTCTTACTCCTTTTGCCGACGACGACTTTATTTCGACTTCGGAAAAGGAAAAAATCTCGCTGTTTATTTTTTGTCTGGGCTTCTTAACATATTCTATTACTACCTTATCCTTAGGATTTACGCTTAAATAGTCGACTCTTCCCTTTTCGCAAAAAGCTAAATTATAAACTTTATTGGTTAAATATTTCGTTATTTTAAATTTTTTTGCGTAAGAAATTTTAGATTCCGGATCGGTATATATAAGAGAAAAGGTAACG
This sequence comes from Spirochaetes bacterium ADurb.Bin133, assembly GCA_002070605.1. Lineage (GTDB taxonomy): Bacteria > Spirochaetota > GWE2-31-10 > GWE2-31-10 > MWDO01 > MWDO01. The sequence goes on along the minus strand of MWDO01000003.1, from coordinate 52,299 downwards.
TTATCGTCGTATTTAGCTAAATATTCTACCTTTGTGTCAATAAACGTCTTACTATCTATAGAAACGACTTTATAAGAACAATCCTTAGATATTACAAGGAATTTATCGATCGGCGACGCCGTAAATCGCTCGTCGCTCTTTACGTCGGTTCCCAAAAACCCCGTTTTTTTGTCCCAATAAACTTTTACGTCGGGCTGAACTATCTCGCTTGCCGATAGAGTTTTAATTTTCCTTATCTTCGTTTTCCGGCGATAAGCGCCGCCGTATTTCTTTATCAAATTATCAATATATTCGATCGCGTATTTTACTACGTCTTTAAGTCTTTCTTTAACCAAGTCTAACCGGCGAACTATATCGTCCATATTTTTTTTGTGATTCTCTATGTCAAATCTTGATATTCTCCTAATCTTTATTTCAAGAAGCCGTTCGACGTCTTCGGTTTTAAGTTCCCTAATAAATAATTTTTTATGTTTATTTAACTCTTTAGTAATGGTAGAGATAATCTCGTCGTAAACCGCTATCTCTTCTATCTTTTTATATATTCTATTCTCAATAAATATCATCTCCAAAGTCAAATCGTTTAATTTCTCGGTTAGCTTGTCCTTCTCAATTTCAAGCTCTCTTTTTAAGTCTACGACGAGTTTTTCAGTATTATATCTTAATAAATCGCTAACCCCGCATTCATGAGGTCTGCCGTCTTTTATAACTATGCAATTCAAACTAACGCTTACTTCGCAGTCCGTATATGCGTATAAAAGCTTTTCTACGTCCGTCGAATTTTCGCCTCTTGATACCTTTATCTCGATCTCTACTTTTTCCGTAGTAAAATCGTTTATTGAACTGATCTTTATTTTACCCTTTTTCGAAGCGTTATCAATTGACTCTATAAGCGATTCGGTCGTAGTACAGTAAGGAATTTCTTTAATAATTAGAGTTTTATCGTTTGGTTTCTCTATTAAAGCTCTTATTTTAACCTTACCGTTTCCGTTAGCATACTCTGAAACGTCCATTATCCCCCCCTGAAAAAAATCGGGATATATTTCAAACTCTTGGTTGTTTAAGATCGCAATCTGAGCTTTCAACAACTCGTTGAAATTGTGAGATAATATTTTTGTGGACATTCCTACGGCGATCCCCTCGGTTCCAGATAATAAAAGAACCGGAATTTTAGTAGGAAGCGAGACCGGCTCCTTGTTTCTTCCGTCGTAACTATCGACATACTCGGTCAACTCGTCGTTAAACATAGTCTCCTTGGCTAACGAAGTTAACCGGCACTCTATATATCTCGCCGCCGAAGCCTCGTCGCCGGTATAAATATTGCCGAAGTTTCCCTGTTTTTCAATGAAATACTCTTTATTCGCAAGGACTATAAGAGCCGAGGAGATAGAGGCGTCCCCGTGAGGATGATACTTCATAGTATTGCCGATAACGTTAGCGACCTTGTTGAACTTACCGTCGTCCATTTCATTTAACGAATGAAATATTCTCCTCTGCGCGGGCTTCAAGCCGTCGCTTATATCCGGAATAGCCCTGTCCTTAATGACGTAAGAGGCAAATTCGATAAAATTCCGGCTAATCATATTTTTAACAAAAGACATATCCGCATCCCCCTCCCATTTGGGTTATCCAACGTTAATACCCTACATATACTAATTATTTATAAATTTGTCAAAAATTAAATAAATTTTATCGCGCCCCGCGCGTATACGAGGGAAAATCAATGGTTCAATAGTCGCGCGGCGTATAGCTCCATATGTGTCAAATTCTATTGGGGGAGCGGCGCGGCAGTTATGTAGCTCATATGTGTCAAATTTTTATCGGGGAGTAGCCGCGGCGGTATGTGTAGAACTGAACCCTCGATTTCGCGTCCCGCGCGTATAGCTCCATATGTGTCAAATTATTCGTCGGGGAGCGACGCGAGCCCGATAAGGTCCCGGTATGAAGAGGGTGTTAGTATTTTAATATATTCAAAACGGGAATTCCCGGTTTTATCAGGGCGCGGCCTACAGCTCCATATGTGTCAATTTGTTTTTTTAACGCATATGTTGTTGTTTTTTTTGACGCATATGCGTCCAATTTTTCTAAAATATTTCTACCGGCTCGACGTTATATCCGTAAGATTGTAAACGCTCGATTCCCGTTTTTCTTTTTTCATAAGTCTCGTATATGCCGATTATCGTCGAGCCGGATCCAGACATAACCGACGCGTCGGCTCCGCTGTCAAGAACGTCGTTTTTTATATCAGATAATATTTTGTTTTGAGCAAATACGGGATATTCAAATTTATTATAAACATTAGAAATTATTTTTTTGTAATCGTTAGAGCGGTACCCTTCGATTAATTTTTTAAACATTTTTCGTTCTTCGTAAGATTCGCAAGCCATATTATTGTCGTCAATCAATTTATAAGCGGCGGGAGTGGATACCTGAATTTCCGGGAAAACCAGAATTAAATAAAAAACGGGAATTCCCGTTTTTATTGATTTGACTATCTCCCCGACGCCGAAAACTTTTTGCGTCCCCCCCTCGATAAAAAAGGGGACGTCCGCTCCGATTTGTCGCGCGATTTTTTTTAATTTTTCAACCCCGAAATTTAGCCGCCACTCTTTATTTAAAATTTTTAAAACGGAAGCGGCGTTAGAAGAGCCGCCGCCAAGCCCGCCGCCTATAGGTATTTTTTTCTCGACTGTAAAATCTATGCCAAAAGGAATTCTACCGTTCAAACTCGAAATAATTTTATCTGCCGCCGTTTTTAAAAGATTATTCTCCGGCAATATATTTTTTTTGTCTATAATTTTGATTTTATTTGTATCGTTTAGAGAATAGGATATGCTATCCGACAACGTAGCGCGGCAAAATAGACTCTTTATAGAGTGATAACCGCTCTTATACCTTCCGGTTACGTTTAGAAACAGATTTATTTTAGAATACGATTGATAACTTTTCATCCGACGTTCGCGAAAAACCTAAGATTACCGGTTAGCCAAAATATACGCGACCTTCTTCGTCGACGTTTAATATTGTCTTACATTCGGAACATCTAAATCTTCCCGATTTTACCGCTTTAAGATTTTTCTTACATATCGGACACTTAAATATTTTAGGAAAAACGCTTTTGGAAATTTCTTCCTTTTTGCCGCTCAAACTCTTTCTGGCTTCTTCTAAATTTGAAGAAATATTAAAAAATTTGGAGAAACCTAAAAGCTGAAAAACCTCAAACACCTTCGGTTGTAGATATAAAAGAACAAGATCTCCATTTTTCTGCTTTAACGTCTTCAAAAACGCCGTAAAAGCCCCTATTCCCGTCGAAGAAACATAATTTAACTCGCTACAGTTAAACAGTATTTTAATAAATCCGCTTTCAATAACCTTATTGACCTCTCTTTGAAAATCGGCGGAATTATAAGTATCAAGGAACCCCTTTAGATTCATTGTTAACATAGAAGCGTCGTCGCTATCTTTTTCCAGATATATTCTTAGCGAATCTTTTATTACAATTACTTCTTCTTGTCCCATCTTTTCCTCTTAAAACAATGTTATTGTAGTTTATTTTTTTAAGAAAGTAAATACTTTTAAACAAAAAAATAATTTTTTTTAATTAATATAACAACGGCGGTCCTTCGCCGTCGTTATATTAACATACTAATAGAAATCTCGGTATTTCTCTAACTTTCAATTAAATTTATCACGATTTTTTTTCAGCTTCATATTGAGCCGCCGCTAATCTCGCTATCGGAACTCTAAAAGGCGAACATGAAACGTAATCAAGCCCTACGCTCGCGCAAAACTTCACGCTGGCGATATCTCCGCCGTGCTCTCCGCATATGCCAAGTTTCAAGTTAGGTCTGGATTTTCGGCCTCTCTCGGCGGCAATCTTTACTAACTCCCCGACGCCCTCCGTATCCAACGACTGAAAAGGATCGTTCATAAATATTCCGGTCTTCCTTTCGTCTACGTAATCCGGTAAAAATTTTCCGGCGTCGTCTCTCGATATTCCCATTGTCATCTGCGTAAGATCGTTTGTGCCGAATGAGAAAAACTCCGCCCTTTCGGCAATTTTATCGGCAAGAAGAGCGGCTCTCGGAACTTCAAGCATAGTTCCTACCATATACGTTACCGAGGCTCCGTTCTGTTTAATAATTTCGTCGGATAATTTTCTGATTCTCTCTTCAATCAATCCAAACTCTTTGTAGTCGATAATCAACGGAACCATAATCTCCGGCTTAACGTCTATCCCGTCTTTCTTGCATTTACAAGCCGCCTCTATAATAGCTCTAACCTGCATATCTAATATTTCAGGATAGGTTATTGCCAACCTGCATCCTCTATGTCCCAACATCGGATTGGCTTCATGGAGTTGATCTACCCTCTGTTTAACGGTCTCATATTTCACGCCGATTTTAGCCGCCAACTCTCTCTGTTTCGATTCGTCGTGAGGAACAAACTCGTGCAGGGGCGGATCGATTAGTCTTACCGTAACCGGTTTGCCGTTCATCTCTCTGAATATACCGACAAAATCTTCTCTTTGAAAAGGTAAAAGTTTATTTAACGCTTTTACTCTATCCTCGACTTTATTTGCAACAATCATCTCCTGAATCGCCAATCTTCTCTCTTCCGTATCAAAGAACATATGTTCCGTTCTGCAAAGTCCTATCCCTTCCGCTCCCAATTCAATCGCTTTCTTAGCGTCGTAAGGGGTGTCGGCGTTTGTTCTTACCTTGATTTTTTTTATCTCATCAGCCCATTTCATTATTTTTTGATACGAATCGGGCAGTTCAGACGTTTTGAGTTTTAATTCTCCGATATACACGTCGCCGGAAGTACCGTCAAGCGTTATACTATCCCCCGCTCTTACGACTACGTCGCCGACGCTGAACTCTCCCTTTTTATAGTCAATATTTAAACTCTCGCATCCGACTATACAGCATTTCCCCCAGCCCCTTGCGACTACGGCGGCGTGAGACGTTTTACCGCCCGTTGCGGTCAGTATGCCCGCCGCCGCGTGCATTCCGCCTACGTCCTCGGGACTGGTCTCTTTTCTAACTAATATTACTTTATTACCTTCGGCGGCTCTATCCTCGGCGTCTTTAGCGTTGAAGACTACTATACCGGTAGCCGCTCCCGGCACCGCTCCGATACCGTTTACCAGGTACTTCTTTTTTAACTCGTCTTTTTGAGAAGGATCGATTATCGGGTAAAATATCCCCTCTATATCTCTATCTTTGATCCTTCTGATAGCGTCGTTCTTTGTAATCAACCCCTCCTCTACCATATCCGTCGCAATCTTAAAAGCGGCAAACGGCGATCTTTTCCCCGTCCTGCATTGCAACATATAGAGCTTGCCCTCTTCAACGGTAAATTCAAGATCCTGCATATCTTTGTAGTTCTCTTCAAGCGTTTTTCGCACCCCTACCAGCTGATCGTAAGCCTTTTTGTCGGCTTTTTCAAAATCCGATAGTTTTATCGGGGTTCTTATTCCGGCGACGACGTCCTCCCCTTGAGCGTTTATCAAATAATCTCCGTAAAAAATGTTCTCGCCGGTATTGGGGTCTCTTGTAAAACAGACTCCCGTTCCGCTCGTATCCCCTTTGTTCCCAAAAACCATCTGCATAACGTTAACGGCGGTCCCGACGACGCCCTTTATATTCTCGACTCTTCTGTAAGTTACCGCTTTTTCAGCCATCCACGAATTAAAGACCGCCGAAATGGAGCCCCAAAGTTGCTCTTTTGGATCTTGCGGAAAATCTTTGCCAATCTCTTTTTTATAAAGTTCTTTAAAAAGTTTAACTACCTCGCCTAATTCGTTATCGTCGACGTCGGTGTCGTTAACTTTTTTATCGGCGGAAATATTTAATCGTTTTCTCGTCTTTTCATTTTTAACGGCGTCGAATATACGATCAAATTTCTCCCGGTTGATTCCCATCGCCGTCGAGCCGTACATCATTATAAATCTTCTGTAAGCGTCGAGAGCAAATCTTTTATTGCCGGTTTTTTTGGCAAGCCCCTCCACAGATTCGTCGGTCAACCCGAGATTCAGTATCGTCTCCATCATACCGGGCATCGATACAACCGCGCCGGATCTTACCGATACTAATAACGGATCGTCGCGATCTCCAAGTTTTTTACCGATCGATCTCTCCAGTTTTTCGATACACTCGTCTACCTGTTTATCCAACCCGTCCGGATACGCTTTACCGTTTTTGTAATACAGATCGCATACTTCGGTAGTTATCGTAAATCCCGCCGGCACCGGCAAACCTATTTTTGTCATCGCGGCGAGCCCGGCGCCTTTGCCTCCAAGCAGTTCTCTCATACTGCCGTCGCCCTCCGTCTTTTTATCGCCAAAAAAATAGACATACTTATTGCTCATTTATAATCCTCCAAGATTAAAATATACATAAAATTTTTTACCGGATTATATGATTAAATTTAAAAAAAATCAATCTTTATAAACTCGGATTAAGCTGTTTCTACTTATTCTTCTCCATCTCTTCGCGGGCTTTCTTGATCTTCTCAAGTTGTTGAGTAAGATAAGTATAGTTAGGATTTATCTTTATCGCTTTATTAATCGTCTCTATCGCTTTATCGTACTGTTTATCAAGATAATACGCCTCCGCCAAAGTGTCAAGATAGGCGTCGTTCAGCGGCGATAATTCGCAAGCCTTGATCGAATAGCCGATCGCCTCTTTAATAAAGACGTTATTCTCGCAATAAAGCCACGCCAAATTATTAAGAGCCGGATGATTTTTTTTATCCAACTCTATCGACTTCAAAAAAGCCCGTTCGGCTTCGCTAAAATTCCGCATAAGAGAGTAAGAGTAGCCGAGATCCGAGTAGTAGTTGGAATTATTTTTATCTTTTTCTATCGCCGATTTGATAAAATCAACCGCTTTTTGATACTCGCCGATTCGGTTATAAAAAGAGGTCGTTTCTCCGATAAAAGCCGGATTATTGGGGATTTTTTCATTGATTTCCAACAAAATTTTCTCAAGTTTCATATCGTTCGAGCTCTTTTTATACAAATCGATTAAATAATAGTATATTTCAACATTTTTTGAATCAACAGAAAGAGCCGCTAATAAGGTATTTTCAGCGCCTTTGTTATCTCCTCTGTCAAATTGGATAGAAGATTTGATAAGATAAAAGTTGATATGATCCTTGAATTTTGATATAGCTCTATTGGAGACCTCCATCGCCTTATCATAATTTCTTAATTCGATCATTTTTCTTATATAATTCTCATACGCCTCTTTCAGCTCGTAATCTTTTACTAACGATTCGTAAAATCCGATATGATCAAAATCCTTGGTATTTGCCAAAGTTAGCTCAAACGTCGTAGCGGAAGTAAATTCGTTTAGCGTCTTATGAAGTTCCGGCAAATCCTCTTTAGGTATAGTTCTCTTTTTAAATTTAAGTTCAAATTCAAAAGTTAAAGTATTAACCTCTTTTTTGTCAACTTTAAAATCGAGATAGACATATTTGTTTTCTCTTGAAAAATTTCTGACCTCCCCTTCTATTATATCGTAATTCTCGGGCGCTTTATATTCAATCATTTTATAATAAGAACTCAAAAAATCGCGCCTATGATCAAAATTTGATTTTTCCGGCAGGTTTAAAAAGCCGGCTAAATTGCCGACGGTATATTTTATCTTTAACCTGCCGTCGTAGAAAACTGAAGCGAGATTCTTTTCAAACGCGCTGTAAGAAGCCTCTATAGGTCCGGACTGCTCTTTAGCGCCTTTTAAAGAAAAATTTTGGGGCTTTAGTTGGGGGAAATTTTTCTTTTGAATATCCAGCAGATAGCCTTCTATCTCTTTTTCGCTTCTATTAATAAACGAATATCTGAGAATTTCGGAATAACTCCCCGAAAACGTTTCGCTATAAAATATCTCCCCCGAACCGCTTAGATTAAGAGCCGCCTTATAAATCTCGACAATGCGGTTTTGTTCGGGAGCTATAACGGGAGTCGTCGCAAAAAATCCGGCGCCGCTCTTATCGACGACCAAACCCCTTACCCCTTGATCGACGGAGGGGAGATTGAGAAACTGAGTTACCGAACTTGTCGTGTCGCAGAATATTTCCGACGATATGCCGTTTTGAACGGGAATATAGACGATCACGTGATTGAAGTAGTATGGCGAAGGAATTTCCTCGTTAACGCGGCCGTTATCGATCGTAGAGATCAGCGCCGGTTTGGCGTCTATTCCAAAAAGGTTTAGAATGTAAGCCATAAAAACCGCTTGGTCTTTGCAATCGCCGAATTTGTTCTTATATATCTCTTTTGGCGTATGCGGAACCATAGCGCCTTCGCCCAATTCGAGCGCGACGTATCGGATATTTTTTTGAACGTATTGATAAATTTTTTCAACGGTTTTCAACTTATCCGGCTCGTATATCGCCAATTCTTTAAGCAGAGCCTCGTCCAGATCGCCGTCTTTAGCGCTTACCGCTCTTTCAAAAATGCCGTTATACCACAGCGACACCTCGTCCCACGAATCGTAGAATCCGACTAAAACCTGAGGAGATACGTCGTAAATTGAAACCGATTCGTAAGCGAGATTAAAAACCGGCGGATATGAATACTCGAATACCTCCGAAATTTTTTCGCCGTCGGTCGACTCGCTTCTCAAAACGTCGCCGCCTATAACGCGAATGTTCGGCTTCAAATAGCCGGGGTAAGTTATCTTATATCGAGCGGTAGAAACCGGAACCGACGACGAAAACAGATATTGATCGAACAACTTAGGCGATAACGTTTTTCCCGTCGAACTGAATTTAATCTTAAACTCCAGCAAACTGCCGCTTTGTAAATCGGGAAAAGGAAACGCGACATATTTTCTATTTGAATAAAAAGAATTCTCCGACGAAGAGTTTTTGTCTATATTCACGATATTTTTTGGATTTATGCTTTTAAATTCAAGCTCCGTCGAATAAGAGCCGGCTCGCAAAACGTCGGCTTTGTATTCGTAAGAGTTGTAAGAGTAGGAGAAATCTCGAAACATCCCGACTCCGTCGTTTGAAAGAATTTTCACGACGCAATGGACGACGTAGTTGAATCTGCCGGAATCGATAATCTCTACCTCTTTTTCATTCAACAGATAGACGTAGCTATTCTTCAGATCGGCCGGGTCGTATTTAGCGTTAAATTCTTCCAATAATCCCGCTATATCGATCGACTCGGTATTCTCAATATTTTTATACGACGGCTTTGTATAGGGATCGATTATGGAGAGATAACCTTTAGCAAAATTATCTTCATTATCGATAGCGAGAGATTTATTAAAACAGCGAAACGATTTTTCATAATCGTTCAGGTAAAAATAACTTAATCCCAGAAGATTGAGAATCTCGGAACTATCGCCAAAACGCTCCCGAGCTAAAAGAGAAGTTTTGGCGGCTCCTATAAAATCCCCGCTTTTGATCTCATTCTTAGCTTTCAATATAAAAAATCTGACGTCCGAGCCCTCTTCGACGTATTTGTCAAGATAGAGTATCTGCTCCAGCAAGGACTTATCTTTAATCTTACTTACGACCTCCTCGAAAACGTCGGAATAAAGCGCGTTTGCAGAGACGAGAGCAAAAAGTAATATCCAAATCTTTTTCATCCAAATCTTTTTCAACCAAACCTTTTTCAACGAAGCCATTACAGTTCCTTTTTTTGAGATATGTTTATACCGCAAATGTATCATAATATTTAGTTTATTGTTATATGAATTTCAAATATTTACCAATTTATGATCTATTTTTTTATTTTTGTTTTACTTTTTATAGAAGCTTTTTTTTCTGAAACAATTAAATCCGTCGCCTATACATTCGTCCGTTTGATAAAACTTACATCCGATGCAATAGTTTTTCTCCCAATTTTTGTTAAAAATATTTTTCACAAAACCTATCAACGCCGCTATAAAAAAAATCGAAAAGATTATCGCTACGACTTTAAGCAATCCCAAAACGACCATTTTATCTAATCCTATTCAAAGCGCCAAATTCAAGACGGTAGTTGTAATCCGCGAGATCGGCGATAGCTTTCGAGTGAGTTACTATGACAAGAGACTGTTTTTTTTCTTTCGCTATGTTAAATAGCAACTCAAGAACTTTACCCGAATTTTTCTCGTCGAGATTACCCGTCGGTTCGTCGGCAAGTATCAACTTGGGATTATTTATAAACGCTCTCGCTATCGCCGCCCTCTGCTTCTCGCCGCCGGATAACTGCGACGGATAGTGATTGATCCTTCCGCTAAGCCCGACGTAATCCAGAAGTTCAAGCGCGCGCGCCCTTGCCTCTTTTTTATTAAAATTGCGCATCAAAAACGGAATCATAGCGTTTTCGACGGCGTTGAATTCTTCCAAAAGATAGTGGGCTTGAAAAATAAATCCTATTTTGAGATTTCTAAAGACCGTCATCTCGTACTCGTCGAGCTCCGTTATATCTACGCCGTCGATAAAAGTCTGACCGCCGCTGGAAGCATCAAGTCCGCCGATCATATTCAGAAACGTAGATTTGCCGGAGCCGCTCTCTCCGGTTATAGCGGCGGACTCCCCCTCGTTCAACGCAAAATTGATATTATCTAAAATCAAAAGACTCTCCGCGGCGGTTTTGTATATTTTAGTAAGATTTTTTGTTTTAACTACTTCAACCATTTCTAATTACCTCGTAAGGTTTAACTCGCCCCGCCTTGACGGAAGGGATAATAGCCGCTATCAGAGAAAAATGCAACGCGACAAATCCGACGAGCGCTATCTCCCAAAAAGAGATATCCGTGTATATTTTATCAAGATAAAAATCCTTTGAAAATATTTCTACATTCTCCGGACGGGCAATATCGATAAAATTCTTTAAAATAGTATATATAAAGTTTTGATAATAGTCTATCAAATATCCGAAAAAGACAATAATTTCATTGAGATTACTCATAACAAAAAGCCCGATAAAAACGCCGATAAATAATCCGATAAAACCGATATAATACCCGTTCAACAAAAAAATCAGTATAATATTTCTCGGAGAATAGCCCGTCGCCTTCAGTATCCCCACGTCTTTGATTTTCTCCAAAACCGCTATATGTATCGCCGTCAAGACGTTTAGAGCCGCGACGATTACGACCAAAAGCACGATAAACGCTATAACGTTTTTTTCAAACTTTAAAGCGGTAAATTCGTTGAAATTCTCCTCAATCCACGTCGATTGATAAGAAAACGAGTTAAATTTATGATTTCGGGCGAAACTAAGCGTATCTCTATAATCGTTCAATTTTACGGCGACCGAATAGTCGACGTCTCTTCCGAAAATCTCCTCGCAAGTCTCAAGATTGATATAAGACATCTGCTCGTCGAGTTCGATAAATCCCGTAGAAAACAGATCGGCAACCTTAAGCCGCTTGAATTTGATCTTAGCCTTATCCTCAAGAGCCATCGCCGTCAGGTAAATATACTCCCCCGTCGATACCTTCAACTTACTCGCCGTTTTCCTTGAAAGAACTATCTCGTCGTCGCCGATTTGGGAAGTCTTGCCCTCTAACCTAAGATAATTCGCAAACCCCTCGTCGTAGGAGAAAATATCCCTCGGAACCGCCCTAAAATAAACCAATCCGCTGTTAACGCCGTTAGCCGATAATAACGCTTTGGTTTCGCGATAGATAAAAACGCTCTTAACCTCCTTATCCCCGCTCAATTTATCGACAATAAAATCGGCGTCGCGCTTTTCGTTTATATCAAAATAAGCAAGATGAAACGACGTAACTTCAAACTGAATCTGCATCCTTCCCCGAATGTATCCGTTCATTATCGACACCGCCGCTATAAAAAAAACTATCGCGCTGGCAATCGCCGCGCATACGACGACGGAGGAAGAGGCTATCTCCCTGTTTTTCCTGTTCTGAATAATATACCTGAGCGCGATAAAATTTTCTATCTTCATTGAATATTTTATAACAGAATATAACGGCGATGTCAAAATTTAAAATAAACAATTGTCGTATAAATTTGACACATCTATGGGGCGCTATTAATAAAAAAACGGGAATTCCCGTTTTGAATATAATAATATAACACAACTTCTTATTTATATATTTCGCTATGCGTTCCAACGTCTAGAGGAATGATAATATTCTCTTTTATAATAAACTCGATAGTAATTCTATACGATATGTTTATGGAAACGGAATATACCTCTTGAAACTTACCTTCAAGTTTGTGTAACCTCAAAGATGGATGAAAAGGATCAATTTCCATCAGTTTTAATGTTTTTTCATATTGTTTTAACAGCGATTTATGTTTTTTAATAAAATTTGCAGCTTTTTTATTATAAGTTTCGGTAAATAATATTTTATACATTATTAATTCGTTTTATGTGGTTTTCAACGCTTTCAATAATGTACCTGTTATTAATAATATCTTCTTGAGATTCGCGAATAGCCGTATCTAATTCGCATTCTCTAAGGTAATTGTACTTTTCGATCGGTAAAACGACATATTTACTCTTGCCTCTAACCGTTATGATAATCTCAGAATCGTCTTTATCAAAGTCGTTAAAAGCCGATACCCCTTTAGTTTTTAAATCGTTAGCGGTTATTAAAATACTCATCTACCTGCCTTAAATAATAATATTATTAATAATACTATTAATAGCGCTATAAGTCAAGAAAAAACGCGCTAACCCGCGCCCGTCAGTTTTTTGGAAAATGACGCATATGGGACGCTATTAATAAAAAAACGGGAATTCCCGTTTTGAATATACTAATATAATGTATTTAGCGGAGACGCGCGCCCCGTCCGTCGATTTTTTGGAAAATCGACGCATATGGGTCTCATAGCCGCCGCGTCCCCCGATGAAAATTCGACGCATATGGAGCTATATGCGCCGCGCGGCAATTATCATATAAAAATTGAACGCGCATGCGTCAATTTTATCTTTAGCGCCACATGCGTCGAATTTTCTCCGCAACATCATATGTGTCAATTTTGTTCCGCCCGCCAAAAAACCGATAGGGTACAGCGTAAAAACTAATAGTACTTGACAAAAAAAATATTAATATTAAAATCTATACTAGTTAGATCAGGCTAACTAATGCTTATGCATATTTTTGGAGAACGCCTTATGGAAACAAAACCAAATTATAAAAACCAGATTGCGCGACCGGTAAAAAAATAGATTAGAAAGGAAAAGGAAGTATGTCGAAAAAAGCTACAAAATTTATCAACAGAAATATGCTAAAAAAAGGCCTTGAGCAAATACTGTGTAATATGGAAGAAACAGAAAAAATAGCAATTTTAGACGTAGAAATAGAAAATATCTGGATGATTGATAATACATTCGGTCATGCAGTCGGGGAGCAAGTAATAATAAAATCGGCAGAAATACTCAATGATTTGTTTGAGGATTGCCTTTACATTTCAAGGACAGGCGAAAGAGAGTTTGTTATCGTTTTACCCCAACATGGAAATAATGAGCAGATAAAAATTCAGGCAAGAAAAGTAATCGATTCCTTCTCCGATCCTCTACTAATCGATACAGAAATAGAAGCATTATTTGTTACTGTCAGCGTAGGTATAGCGTTGTATCCGGAAGACGGAAAAGATGCGGATACGCTTTTGGAAAACGCTCATTTGGCGGTACATAAAGCCAAAACTGCCGATAATAAAATCGCTTTCTATACCGAACAAATAAAGACTCGTATTGCCGAAACCACATTGCTTACTAACAGACTTTTCAGATCGTTGCAAAAAGAAGAATTCTTTCTAGAGTTTCAGCCTCAAATTAGCTGCGATACGGGTAAAATTGCCGGGGTTGAGGTCTTGCTCAGATTGAAACCTGACGACAGGAGGAAAGTGGGACCCGATAAATTTGTACCCATACTTGAAACTACGGGGTTAATTCATAATGTGGGTAAGTGGGTGTTGGAACAGTCGCTCCGAGAGCGCAATAGGCTTGCGTCAAAGGGATTTTTGCCTCTTCGCTTCTCTATAAACGTATCGGTTGTACAGTTGCAAAGGGACGATTTTGCAGACGACGTTGTAAAAATTATAAAAGAAAGCGGGGTAGATCCGAAATATATTGAATTGGAAATCACCGAAGGCGCTCTGTCCGAGAATTTACCGGATACGATAGAAAAAATATCAAAATTGAAGAAATTGGGAATAAGCGTCGCCATAGATGATTTCGGCAAAGGATATTCATCATTACATCGGTTGGAGTCTATTCCTTTTGATAGAATCAAAATAGATAAAAGCATTATAGATAATATTAACTTGGAAAGAAAAAACGCTACTGTAGCTGAAATAGTCGTTTCATTGGCTAAGGCTTTCAAAGCATGTACTACAGCCGAGGGAGCTGAAACAAGAAATCAGGTTGATTTTTTAAAAAATTTGGGATGCGATGAAATACAGGGATATTATTTTTCAAAGCCTCTATCCGCCGAAAGATTGGAAGAATTCCTTGATTCCGGGCTCGGACAAGCGCAAAGATGAAAATAAAAGATGAAAACAATCTGATTTAAGATAGCGCCAAATCAATCGAATTCTGAAATTGGATTGTCGCCGTCGCGCAAAAGACTGCTATGAAACCTTCTCTAAGTCTATTTTAATATCTACTTCGTCGACGTTGGCGTCGAATTTAGCGGCGCCGTCGATCGATATATCGAGGGCGAGCGTTTCGTCTTTGACGGTTTTATCCCACGAGGTAATAGCGGCGCATATATGTTCCGGCGCGTTATACGTTATTTTTATTCTATCCGCGACATGCAAGTTTTTATCCTTTCTAAGATTCTGAATATGCCTGATAAATTCCCGGGCTATTCCTTCCTCGACAAGTTCTTTTGTCAAGGTCGAATCCAGAGCGACGGTAAGAGACCCTTCGTTAAGTATCGTTAAGCCCTCTTTTTCCTTTCTTTCTACAAGAACGTCTTCTATGGCTAGAGAATATTCTACCTCTCCGACTTTAACTTTTACATCTTTGCCGTCCTCTAGATCGCGCGCTTCTTTGGCTCCGAATTTTGAGATAATATCGGCTAGAGTTTTCATATCTTTTCCCGCCTTTTTTCCCAAAACTCTAAAGTTTGCTTTACAGGTAAGAGTTACAAGTTTCTCTTCTTCCTGTTCGAATACGACGTTTTTGACGTTGAGTTCCTCTTTGAGTATAGACTCCATCTTGGAAAGCAATCTTATATCGTTCTCGTTTTTGGTGATGCAATATAGCGAGTTTAACGGTTTTCGCAGGTTTATTCCTATTTTGGACCTTAGACTTCTTCCCATTTCGACGGCGATTTGAACTATATCCATCTCGGCTTCCAACTCTTTGTCCCGTATCGCCGGATTCTCTTCGGGGTAATCGCAAAGGTGGACGGACTCCGGCGCCTCTTCGCTTTTTAAATTCGAATAGATATAATCGGACAAAAAAGGGGCGATGGGCGCGGATAAGATTGTAAATTTCATCAACGCGTTATACAAAGCCGAATACGCCTCGTTTTTATCGCTGTCGTCTTCGGACTTCCAAAATCGCCTTCTCGATCTTCGTATATACCAATTGGTTAATCCGTCGATAAATTTATACAAAAATTTTATCGCTTTCTGAAAATCGTATTCCGACAAAGCCGCGTCGACTTCTGAAGAGAGCTTCTCGACGGAGCTGTTTAGCCATATATCGAGAGGATTCTGAAAATTGTCCGTTTTATTTTTGGGCGTCCATTTATCAATATTAGCGTAGGTTACAAAAAACGAATAGGAGTTCCAAAGAGGCAGATGAAAGTTTCTGACTACTTCAGAAACTCCGTTTTCAGAAAAGAGCAATTCTCCCGCTTTAACGGCGGCGGAGTTCATAAGATACAGCCTCAGGGCGTCGGCGCCGTATTTATCGAAAATATAGTCGACTTCCGGGTAATTTTTCAATCTTTTAGACATTTTTCTGCCGTCTTCCGCCAACACAAGCCCGTTGACTACGACGTTTTTGAAGGCGTTCTTTTTGAAGAGCCCCGCCCCCAAAACTACCAGAGTATAAAACCAGCCCCTCGTTTGATCAAGCCCTTCGGCTATAAAGTCGGCGGGGTAAGTCGATTCAAATTTTTCTTTATTTTCAAACGGGTAGTGATTTTGAGCGTAAGGCATCGCTCCCGACTCAAACCAGCAGTCCAGCACCTCCTCGATACGGCTCATAGACGAGCCGCATTTTTTACATTTAAGTTTGATAGGATCGACAAAATGTATATGGATGTCGTTAATCTTTGCGCCGCTAAGTTTCTCAAGCTCCTCGACGCTTCCGACGCAAAGCGTTTCGCCGCACTCTTCGCACTTCCATACCGGTATCGGACAACCCCAATATCTGTTGCGGCTTATAGCCCAGTCCCGCGCTTGTTCGATCCATTTGCCAAATCTTCCGTCTTTTATATGCGCGGGAACCCAGTTAATTTTACTATTGGCGTCGATCATATCCTGTTTGATCGCCTGAATATCGACAAACCAACTTGATACCGCTTTATAGATAAGCGGCTCGTCGCATCTCCAGCAGTGCGGGTACGAGTGTTGATATGTTTCATGTTTTATCAGTTTCTTCTCGTCTTTTAAGCGTTTCATTATCTCTTTGTCCGCTTTTTTTACGCCGATTCCTTTGTAGTCGTATATCTCCTCGGTAAATTTCGCCTCGTCGTCGATGGGACATTTCGTCGGAAGTCCCTCTTTTTTACCGATCTCGGCGTCGTCCTCGCCAAATCCCGGAGCTATATGCACGATTCCGGTTCCCGACTCGGTCGATACGTGATGACCAAGCGTAATTCTAAACGCGCCGTTTTTCTCCTCGTCTTTAAAATATGGAAAAAGCGGCTCGTATCTCATTCCGACGAGTTCTTTTCCCGTATATCTTTTTAGTATATTTACCAAATCGGGATTTTTATAATATTTGGACAGAAGCGCTTCCGCTAAAATATAATTTTGCCCTTCGTCTTCGATTTTCACATATGTTATATCTTCGCCGACCGCTAAACCCATATTTGAAGGGAGCGTCCACGGAGTCGTCGTCCACGCGAGAATATAACAATTCTCCTCGCCCTTTATCTTGAACGCGACGGTAATAGCCGGGTCTTGAACGTCTTTGTAGCCCTGATTAGTCTCAAAATTCGATAGCGGCGTGGCGCACCTAGGACAGTACGGTAGGATCTTGTGTCCTTCGTAAATAAGCCCCTTCTCCCAGAGCGACTTAAAAACGTTCCATATAGACTCCATATAATCGAGGTCCATCGTTCTGTAAGAATTTTTGAAATCCACCCATCGCCCCATGCGATCGATAGTTTTTTCCCATTCGTTTGTATATCTCAAAACGCTGGCGCGGCACGCTTCGTTAAATTTATCTATTCCGTATTCCAGTATCTCTTTTTTGCTATTGAGATTCAGATCTTTTTCTATCAAATTTTCAACGGGAAGTCCGTGGCAATCCCATCCCCATCTCCTTTCGACGTATTTGCCTTTCATCGTTTGATACCTTGGGACTATGTCCTTTATAGTTCCGGGCAAAATATGTCCGTAGTGCGGTAATCCCGTAGCAAACGGAGGTCCGTCGTAAAATACATACTGCTCGTTGTTTCTGGTTTTTTCGAGAGATTTTTCGAAATACCTGTTCTTTTTCCATATTTTTAAAACTTCTTCTTCCAGTTTTGAGAAATTTACCTGTTTATCGACGTCCTTAAAAGCCATACCATACCTCGATTTGCGAATATTAATTTTTGAGCCAATATACAAAAAAAGTAGCAATTTGTCAAATATAGAATACGTCGGTTTTTTGAATGACACGGGGAGCAAATTTTAAAAAATAACGCTTGACTTACATAAAACTTTATATTATATTCTAAATGAAAGTGATTATCAATTAGGTAGAGATGTGAAGAGAAATTGCGGACAGTGGGGACATAGATTAAGACAATGCGGATATAAATGCACGCCGGGAAGAGAGGCCGTCCTTGAAGTTCTTGAATCAAACGACGAACATCTAAGTCCCGAAGAGATATACGCGATAGCGTCGAAAGAGTATCCCGAAATTGGACTGACGACGGTTTACAGGACGCTTGAGATATTGGTAAGATTGGGGATTGTTGTAAAATTGGAGATAGGGGACGGAAAGTCCCGATACGAATTGTCGGAAAATCACGGTAATAAAACTCATCATCATCATTTTGTTTGCGATGGTTGCGGAAGAATAGAGGATTACTCCGATTTTATCGACGAAGAGATAGAATTGATAACCAAAATAGAAAAAACGTTGGAAAAAAAGCGGAATTTTAAGATCGAACATCATATAATACAATTTCACGGATTATGCGGAGGTTGCTACGTTAAAAATGGAAGGGGAAAAAAAATATAATTTAGACGTCTATTTAAACATAATTGCGCATTATTTTTAAAACCTAAATGAAAATAATTATCATATAGAATTGAAAAATAGTTCGAGCTATTTTATCAGACGAATATATACGTCTGATATAGAACGGCGGGCTTAAATTCGCTGTTCAAATTTTACAATTTTAAGGAGGTTTATCATGTCTGGAAGAGACGGAACGGGTCCTATGGGACTGGGAAGTATGACCGGGGGAGCGAGAGGCTTTTGTTCGGGCTTCGCTACGTCGGGATACGCTAATTTTGGGGTTGGAAGAGGTTTTTTTGGAGGGGGTAGAGGTCGTAGAAATATCTATAACGCTACCGGTTTGCCGAGGTGGGCTAGATATAATCAAGCGAGCGGTATGAATCGCGAGTTATCGAAAGAAGACGAACTTGAGGTTTTGAAAAATCAAGCTCGATATATGAATCAAAGTATTGAAAACATCAATAAAAGAATCAAAGAACTCGAAAATCAGGAGTAGTTTTTAAACAACGGTAGGCCGAAGCCCGCCGTTGTCTAAAATAGGAGAAAACTATGCGTATGCGTAAAAGACTAAGATTTGGCATGGGAAAAGCGAGCGCTATTTCGGGAATTCTCGGAGCAGTCGGTTATTTTGTAATAAGCGATCTTTCAAAAGAAAATAGCGTTATTAAGACGCTAATCAATAAACTACCCTTCTTTAAAAGAAAGCAAATTTCAGACAAGAAAGGGAAATATTATATAGTAGACGATGTTTCTGAGAAAATTGAAAAATAATGAAAAAGACGGAGACTTTAGTCGACGGAATTTAAGAGATAGGAGAAAATTTATGAAAGCGGTAATTTCAACGGACGGCGAATATGTTTCGGCGCATTTTGGACGATGCCCTCAATTTACAATTGTAGAGATACAAGACGGTAAGGTAATTTCAAAAGAGGTTATTGACAATCCGGGACACAGCCCGGGATACCTGCCGCAGTTTTTCCATGAAAAAGGGGCGGAATGTATCGTCGCCGGCGGAATGGGCGTAAACGCTCAAAATCTTTTTACTCAGTATAATATCAAACAATATATGGGAGTTTCCGGGAAAATCGACGCAATTGTAGAGCGCTTACTGACCGGAACTCTTTCCGGCGGCAAATCGTTATGTTCTCCCGGAGGAGGTCGCGGTTACGGCCTAGACAAGGTCGGCGGATGCGAGGGCGGCGGAAAACATGGACATCGCCATTAATTAAAAATTAACCGCGCTATACGCGGAAGAGTACCCCGTCAGTTTTTTGAGGAATAGAAAATATTTGTTCCATATGTGTCAATTTTTTTGAGACAGACCCGCGTTATTCATTTCCTCGCCCC
The DNA here is from genome assembly GCA_002070605.1 of Spirochaetes bacterium ADurb.Bin133. GTDB lineage: Bacteria > Spirochaetota > GWE2-31-10 > GWE2-31-10 > MWDO01 > MWDO01. Next base: position 32,612 of record MWDO01000003.1, on the reverse strand, counting down.
AAAAAACTGACGGATTACGCGAAAGAGATAATAAGAGGCGAAGCAAATCGTCTTTTATGAAGATGTAGATAAAACAAAGAAAAGGAGTCAAAGATGAAATTATGCGTAACGTCTTATGGAAGCGATCTGGAATCAAAAGTCGATCCCAGATTCGGCAGATGCGACTATTTTATAATAGTCGATACGGACTTAATGTCTTACGAAGCGATCAATAATCCCGCCGGACAGAGCGGCGGCGGAGCCGGAATCCAATCGGGGCAGTTAGTAGCGGATAAAAAATGCGAAGCCGTGCTTACCGGCGCCGTCGGACCGAACGCGTTTCAGGTATTAAACGCCGCGGGGATAAAGGTATTTACCGGCGCGTCGGGAACCGTTAGAGAATCTATAGAGAAATTCAAAAAAGGAGAATACAATAGTACCGACAAAGCGACGGCGGAGCCTCATAGCGGAATGAAATAAAAAAAAGCGCGCATCCCGTCAGTTTTTTGGAGGATAACAAATAATTTAGAGCCGACGCATATGTGTCAATTTATTCCTAACGCTATATGCGTCGATTTTTTTTATCTAACGCATATGTGTCAATTTTATTCTTAACGTCGCATACGTCAATTTCCCCGTCCCCCGCAAAAAAAACTGACGGATTACAAAAAGCGCTTTATTTTTATTTGAAAAAAATGTATAATTAAACCTTGTAATATAGTTGCAAGGAGCGCAAATTTTATGAAAAAAATTAGCGGAATTCAGATTTTTAGGATTACGGAAGAACTCTTCAGAGAAACGGTAGCAAAAATCATTGGATTAAAAAAAGAATCGGGAGAGGATGAGAATTCAACGATAATTAAGGAATTAAAATGAATATAGCGATTTCAAGCGGAAAAGGGGGAACCGGGAAGACGTTTGTTTCTACAAACATTGCCAGAGTCCTCGAAAAAATGGGCAAACAGGTAACTTATCTCGATTGCGACGTCGAGGAGCCGAACGGGCATCTATTTCTAAAGCCCGATACGCTCAAGGAAGAGACTATAAATTTATTATCGCCCGTCGGAGTCGACGCAGAAAAATGCAACATATGCGTCAAATGCGTCGAAGCGTGTAAATACAACGCTATGGCAAAGGTTAAGGATAGGATATTAATATTTAAGAATCTTTGCCACATATGCGGCGCTTGCGCTTTGGTTTGTCCTAAAGACGCTATTGTCGAAGAAGATCGTAAAATAGGGGTTGTTAGGCGCGGCAAATCCGGAAATATCGACATTCATTACGGTCTTCTCGAAACGGGCGAGGGGGGAATGACGCCTCGACTAATAAAGAGCGTCAAAAAAAATATCGGCGAAGGAGTTAATATCGTCGACTCGCCGCCCGGGACCTCTTGTCCCGTCGTCGAAACGGTTAGGGATTCGGACTTAACAATACTCGTTACCGATCCGACGCCGTTTGGGGTCAACGATCTCAAATTGGCGGTAGATATGTGTCGCGAACTTGGAATAGAGCCGGTCGTTTTGGTAAACAGAGCCGAATATCCGGATAGCGAACTTAGGGATTACTGCTCGAAGGAGTCGCTAGATATAATCGCCGAGATTCCCGACGATCGATTGATAGCGGAAGTTTACTCAAGAGGGGATTTAATAGTAGACGAAAACGACCGTTATAACGATGTTTTTTTAGAAATAGCGAAAAAAATTCTTCATCAGTCAAAAAAGGATAATACGACCGGTAAAAAAGCGAGAAGCGCTGAAATTGAAACAGATAAAGCCGACGCGCTCGATAAGGCGGAATGTTCAGTTAAAGAAAAAATGGAAGTCGATCCAAATCAAAAAGAGGTAGTCGTTATAAGCGGCAAAGGGGGTACGGGTAAAACCTCGATTGTCGCAAGTTTCTGCGCTCTCGAAAAAAGTATCGCCATATCCGACTGCGACGTGGACGCCGCCGACCTTCATTTGATACTAAAACCCCGGATCGTCGAGTCGGGACTTTTTTCAGGCGGCAAGGTCGCGCAAATCGATAACGTAAAATGTATCTCTTGCGGTCGATGCCGCGAGACATGTCGTTTCGGCGCCGTTATCAAAAATTATGAAGAGGGCTGCGCGGTTTATATGGTAGATAAAAAATCTTGCGAAGGTTGCGCCGCCTGCGCTATAGTTTGCCCGACCGGCTCGATCAAATTTAAGACCGCTATAAATGGAGAATGGTTTTTATCCGATACCCGTTTTGGACCGATGAGCCATGCGAAACTCGGCGCCGCCGAAGAGAACTCCGGTAAACTTGTAACCTTAATAAGGAACAAAAAGAATCAACTTGCGGCGAAAAATAATATAAATCTTTCTATCATAGACGGCTCTCCGGGGACCGGTTGTCCGGTAATAGCTTCGATAACCGGAACGGATTACGCCGTAATCGTAACCGAGCCGACCGTATCGGGAGTCCACGATTTAAAACGGGTTCTCGACGTTATCAAATTCTTCGGTATAAAATCCGGAGTAGTCGTTAATAAATTTGATTTGAACATTGATAAAGCAAATGATATAATCGCCATTGCAAAAGAGTACGGCGCCGATTTTCTGGGAAAAATCGGATACGATAAGTCCGTTACAAAAGCGCAGATTAAAGGGCTTTCGGTAATTGAGTTTACAGATAGCGAGATAACCGATGAAATTAAAGATATTTGGCAAAAGATAAAAGAGAATGTTAATGTTTGGTAGATATAAGGATTGTTATTTTGAATTATGAGTTGAACAAAGAAGAAAATAGAGACCTAGTAAAGATTGAAAAAACAGATTATATGTTACCTACATTGAAAGGTATTAATGAATTTGTAATAAAAAATGGAATTACTAAAAATTCTTGGAGAGAAGTATTTAATCATTTATACGAAATTTTAAAAGGCGCAGAGCAAGACGTTCGAAAACTTTTAAATGATAGAAAAATTAAAGGCGAAATTACCGATATTAGTCAATCAATAAAGTCTATTGCTGGAAACGTATTTTCAAATTCGATTGTTTATATTTTTTTAAAAAATAAAATAATTGGAAATATAAAACCAAATATTTTTATAACAAGTAAAAAATCGAAAGTCAAAAACTTTGATAAATTAGCGACAATAAATGTCGACGGAGAAACGCAAAAACCCGACGCAGATTTAATAATCTACACCAAAAAGGAAAACGACGATGTAGATAAATGTATTATCTTATCGTTAAAAACGTCGTTAAGAGAACGAGCGGGGCAAACTTATAAATGGAAATTGCTAATGGAAATTGCGACTTCTGAAAATACTATCAAAGATAAATATAACATTTCTTATGAAACAAACGACATGCCAATGGTTTGTTTTGCCACTGTAAATTTTTACAATGAAATTAATAATCCTCAACATCGCGGAATGTTCAAATTTTTTGACAAAGCTTTTATTTCAAAACCGGTAAATGAAAATTTTATTTCTCCTCTCTCCGAGATAATCGATTTTGTAAATGAGGAACTGTAAATGATCGCTGAATTAAAAAAAATGAATATCAATTATTCTTCGGCAAATTTGTTTGACGTCGTTAATACGCGGTATAATGAAAATATAGAAGACGAAAATTATTATACCGCTAGCGATATTAAAGATTGGTATTCCGAATGGGATTTTAAAGATTTTAATCCAAATATCTATTCTCACGGTTTTCATCAATATCCGGCAAAATTTATCCCTCAACTTGCAAGGAAAATATTGAGAGTATTTACGAACGAAAATAGCGTGGTTCTGGATAATTTTTCCGGTTCGGGGACGACATTAATCGAATGTTTACTTCTAAATAGAAAAAAAGCGATTGGAATAGAATTGAATCCATTTGCTTGTTTTATGGCAAAAGTAAAAGTTACCCCAATTGATCCGGTTTTATTAAAGAATAAATTCTATGAAATTGAGAATATGTATTTTAGGAGCGATAATAATTTTGAAAATCAAAAATTTCATAATATTGAATTTTGGTTTAAAAAAGACGTAATTACGCATTTGTCAAAACTAAAATCAATCATAACGGATATTGAAAATGAAAATATCAAAAACTTTTTCCTCTTATGTCTAAGCGAGGTTATAAGAAGAGTATCTTTGACAAATCACGGCGGATTTAAATTACATAGAGACAAAAATAAAATCAATGATAGTTTTAATCCAAATGTTTTTGATGAATATAATAAAGTATGCAATAGAAATATTAATTTAATGATTAAATTTTATAGTAATGTAAAATTAAATAAAACGAATATTAAGATAATATATGGCGATTCGAGAATTAGACAGAATATAGACGAAGAGTCGGTTGACTTTATATTGACTTCTCCTCCTTATGGAGATTCAAGAACTACCGTAGCGTATGGTCAATTTTCGCGACTTTCGTGGCAATGGTTGAATAATGATAATAATATTTATTCGCTTGACGGTAATCTACTGGGCGGAAAAAATAATATTAATTTAGACGACGAGACGCTCGATTATTCGCCAATGTTAAAACAACAACTTGAACAAATAAAAAATAATTGTAATAAAAGAGCAAAAGACGTCTTATCGTTTTATATTGATTTAAACAAAACTCTAATTAATGCGTATTACTATTTAAAAAGAGACAAATATTTTGTTTTAGTTACCGGCAATAGAACCGTAAAGAATGTGTTTTTGAGAACAGATTTGATAATAAGCGAATTAGCGGGAAAAATAGGTTTTAATGTTGAGAAAATTTTGTATAGGAATATAATCAATAAAAGAATGCCCTCCAAAAATTCTCCGACAAATGAAAAAGGGGTATTATGCGATACAATGCTAAAAGAAAATATAATTTTTTTAAGAAAAAAATAAAAAGGAGTCTATAAATAATTTTGCGTATTTAGTCAAATAATATAAAATGCGCAGAAGATATTATATGGCAAAAAAAGCGAAGAAAAAAAATGAGTAATTACAAATATATATTCGGACCCGTACCGTCGAGACGTCTTGGGCTTTCTCTTGGAGCGGACGTTATACCTTTCAAAACCTGTAGTTTTGATTGCGTTTATTGCGAACTTGGAAGAACTACCAATAAGACCGTCGAAAGAAAAGAGTATATACCGCTGGAAGATATTAAGCGCGAATTAACCGAAAAGTTAAAGGAGAATATCAAGATCGATTATATAACAATCGCCGGTTCCGGCGAGCCGACGCTTTATTCGAAGTTAGGCGAACTTATTGATTTTATAAAAAGCGTTACCGATATACCCGCGGCGATACTTACCAACGGCTCGCTTTTGTGGGACGAGAAAGTACGCGACGATATAAAGAACGCCGATCTGGTTAAACCTTCGCTAGATTTTTGGGACGACGATAGTTTTCAAAAAGTAAACAGACCTGAAAAACAGTTGTCGCGCGAGAAAATAATAGAGGGATTGATTGAATTTAGTCATGGTTTTAAAAACAAAATATGGCTCGAAGTTTTTTTATTGAAAGATACGGCGATGAACGACGGCAAAATCGATATTATAGCTCAGATTGTCAATAAAATGAGAGTCGATAAGGTTCAGTTGAACAGCGTGGATAGACCTCCCGCCGAAAGTTACGCTAAAGCGCCGACAACCGAAGAGATGAATAGATATAAAACTTTTTTTAAACATAAAGACGTTGAAATTATATATAAATTTCAACCTAAAATTGAGAGCGATAATGTCGTAGACAAATTCGACGTAATAAACCTGTTGCGCCGCCGCCCCTGTTCGATCGACGATATAGCGAGCGGGCTACAAATAAACAGAAACGAGGCGACGAAGCTTGCCAATAAGTTGCTGGAAGAAAAAGAAGCGCAAGTTGAAACGGTCGAAGGAAAAAATTTTATTGCGCTAACGAATAAAAAAAAGACGCCCCATTAGTTTTTTGGAGGAGAAAAATGACACATATGACGTTAAGGAGAAAATTCGACACATATGATGTTAAGAATAAAAATTCGACGCATATGGAAAAAATATTTTTAATTAGTAAATTAAAAACCGACGGGCGCAAAAAAGTAGGAAAATAATTTGATTATTACATTATTCTTAATAAGTTTAGTCGGCGGATTTTTATCCGGTTTTTTGGGATTGGGCGGCGCGGTCGTTATTGTACCGCTTATGCTAAATATTCCTCCGCTATTCAACGTAGGCGCGCTAACGATGAAATCGGTTGCCGGATTATCGATGGTTCAAGCGTTTTTTTCTTCAATATCCGGACTTATTATCCATGGAAAAAACCGTTTTGTACACTATCAAATATTGCTATATGTCGGTATATCTATGGGAATTTCGTCTTTATTAGGCTCTTATTTTTCAAAATATTTAAATAACGATATTATTCTAATAATATTTGCCGCGACTATCTTATTGTCTTTGGCGCTTCTCTTATTGGAGCGCAATCAAAACGATAACGAGGAACTATCTGACGTTGTAGTGAATAAAAAGCTATTGATACCCACGGGGGTAGCGGTAGGCGCTATTTCGGGAATAGTCGGCGCGGGCGGCGGATTTATATTAATACCGATTATGACTAAAATCTTAAAGATTCCTCTAAAAATTACTATCGGCACTAGTCTTGGAATAATATTTATCGGCGCGCTTTTCGGCTCGATAGGTAAGATTTTATCGTTTCAAGTCGACTATATATTGTTGGCGCCGGTCGTCCTCGGTTCGTTGATTTCCGCTCAATTTGGCGCCAGAGTAAGTAAAATCGCGCCGCCAAAAATTTTAAAAATTATATTGTTCATCGTAATATCGCTAAGTTTTGTTCAGTTAGTCGTAAAATATTTATACGAGAGACAAATATGAAAATAACGACATTAATAGACAACGTAGTCTACGGTAAAAATCTTTTTGGCGAGCATGGATTTTCATTACTGATTGAGACGGACGAACTAAAGATACTATTTGATACGGGGCGGTCGGGAATATTTGCCGATAACGCTAAAACTCTGGGTATCGATATTTCCAAAATCGACGCGTTAGTTATAAGCCACGGGCATTACGATCATACGGGCGGTATCGAGGAATTCGTCAAACGCAACGACAAAGCGTCGATTTACATAAAAAAAGAGGCGCTTTTCAAGAAATATAAATCAAAAAAGGAGTATATCGGCATACCTTTCGACGTATCGGCTATTGGGGAGAGGGTAGTTTTTATCAAAGAAAACGCCGAGATCGCGAAAGATTTTTTTATTATTCCCGACATAAAAATATATAATAACTTTGATACTCATTTTAAAAATATGTATATCCTCAATGAAGAAAACAAATTTATAGAAGACAATTTTCCAGACGAACAGTTTTTAGTTATTAAAAACGGCGGAAAAATAAATATCGTTAGCGGTTGTTCGCACAGAGGAATAACGAATATCGTAAAAACGGCGAGCGCAGAATTTAACCTGCCAATCGACTACGCGTTGGGGGGCTATCATCTTTCGGGCGAGGACGACGCGACTACGGATAAAGTTATAGACGCGCTAAAAGAGCTTGATATAACGCATATCGGCGCGTCGCATTGTACAGGAATCGATAAATATCTGTCGTTAAAAAATAAAATCGTAAAATCAAACGTTTTTTATAATTGGACCGGAAATACGATACAGCTTTAATATTAGACGCAGAAGCGCCCGCCGGTTTTTTGGGAAATTCGACGCATATGGCGTTAAAATTAAAATGACACATATGCGCTACATAATTGCCGCGCCTCGATAAAAATTCGACGCATATTGCGTTTTAGGTCTCTGATTGGGAACGGAGCGCCGCGCGCCGGTAATAGAATTTCTGCGTTTTCGGCAATACATAGTTTCATGAGTTGCGTTCATTATTCGGTTCCCGGCGTTTAGTATCTTCATTTATTTCTCCTTCATGCGCTTCCTTGCTTGTTTGTTTCTATTTGCAAAAGCTTTTTCCATTTTCGTTGTCGATGAGCATAAAACATTTTTGCCCATAGAGCTACAAACGGAGTTTTCCAACCGGCGCCGACTTCTACTTCATCAGTATAGCGTGTTGTATTTTCGTCAATAGATTCAAGGTAAATTCGATGATTCCAAATAGGAACATATTTGTTGTACTCGCGAGTGTTTATACCTGAATCTTTATTAAACGAAAGAACGCGTATTATGTGAGCGCCGAAAGAAATTTTACCAAAAATGTGTAATTGAAAAGAAAGCGTAGCTCCTTCCTTCCATTCAGTAATCTGATTATTGCCTAAAGGAATAAATCGGGCAAAAGGAGCGGCAATGTATTGCAATGTTTCAAGTTTTTGTAATCTGCAAAATACTTCTTCCTTGCCGGCATGAAATTTAGAAGACGTAATAATTGTTTTCGTTTTCATAAAAATTTCCTTATTTTAGTTTTTCTTGCATAGAAATATAACATTTAAATCTTATATTTTCTTGCATTTTCTTCCGTATCGTCGGACTCATCGTATCCGTCATATGGAGCAAGAGGATTATAAAATTTCTTGGATAAAGGTTTGCATACTTTATCAACATATTTAAATGCGAAATCCAAATCCCAAGTGTAACCGGTATGTCCGGGAACGAGTATACATTTTATTTTGATATCGTAGATATAAAAAATCTCCCCGTCTTTTAAAAGTACTTTTTCATTGTCTGTATTGACTTTGGGCAGTTTGTAAAGACCGCGGAACACTTTTCTGCGAATCTCGCCGGCGAGATATCTGTTTTCGATTTCACCGATATAGAGCGTTGCATGTTTAAATAAGCGGTCGCTGTCCCTTTCAACTGCTCCCATATGGTCAGTGTCTTGATGTGTGATTAAAATATGCTTGACGTCTTTGGGTTTAAGATTGAGCCGCGACATTTTTTCTTCCAAGCGGTCATAGTTGTAGCCGGCATCGATCATAATTGTGTTTCCGCTTTTCGTATAGAAAAAAATATTCGCAACTCACTCTCTGAGCGAAGCGACGTGTTCGTCAACATAGCTGGCGTTCAACGGATTGAAAATTCTCCTGCCTCGAAACAATCTGCTCATAACGGCTTTTTGAAAATTCGTAGCTTTTCTCGACATCGGTTTTTCTCCTTTTTTCATACCGGATTCTCTACTTGATCTCCAACAACTATGGAGCCAATTTGGCGGATACGCTAGTTCAATCTAACGCCTGGTTTGAGGGTTGTCAAGCATAGGAAACATTTTTTTAAAGGTTATGTATACGACTTACATACTCATCATAAGTCTTTCTGCAAGCTTTATTTATCCGCATTACTCCATAGCAATGGGGCATATCCGGCTCTATATGAATCTTATAGTCTGCTCCTGCTCTTTCAAAAGAGTTTCTGTAGATGGGGGCTGCATAAGCCAAGCTTTCTTTTTCACCAAAATAGAGATAGATTTTTCCTGCATTTCGAAAGTCGCCGTGGGCGGTATGAATGAGCCAATCGTCTAAATCTTCTCCTCCCTTATGTATGCGCCCATATGCCTCGACCAAATCGACAGAGATCATGGGGTCTATACCCCGATAGGCTTCAAGCATTTCTTTTTCAGCTGAGTTTGCCGGCGCATGACCGGGGGACAAGCCGACAGTGAGCGACGGCATGGGAAGGTTTTCATTGTAATAATTGTTCCACGAAAGCATCGTCATTGCCGCTGTTGCTCCGAACGACACGCCTACAACGCCTATTTTTGTGTGATCATGCTCATTCAACATCAGCCTGTACGTTTCAAAAACCATTCGGTATGCTTCTTTGATAGGATGCTTTGTCGAAGGCGGATAAAATGGGTAATAAATTTCACAATTTACCCGATTTAAAAGTTGCTTAGCAAGAAAAAGTTGCGGCTGACAATAGTCGTACACTCCGCCTCCGCCGCAGATATAGAGCGTAGCTCGCTTTGGTATTTGCCCTTTCTTTTTCATGCGAAGACAGTGGTAAATTCCAATTTTGGTGTGGATTTTTAAGTCTTCATAGTCGATTCTTCTATCTTTTGGAACCTTAAAGACCTGTTTCTCATTATGCGCTTTTGCATGAGCATAGATTTCCTCCGCAGGCTTATCCGGAAAAAAATAAGAAAGCAAACGCATACTGGTCATAATAATTTTATTGCTAAGCGCCATAAAAGCCCTCCTTTATCCATCATACGGAGCATTGGGGTTGTAAACTCCTTTCGCTTTATCCAGCAATATCAAGTGCCAACTTTGCGTCCATATATTTCCCAAGGAAAAAACGCCGACCATGATTGCATTTACAAGCGCGTAGTTTCCGAAGAGAGAAACAAGGCTAACAAGCAATGCGCCCACAGGCAGAGAACAGAGCCAACACCAACGGGGATAGGGGGTTAAGCCTGTCGCAAGCGCTCGTATATGAGCATACGATTGTATAAGAACGCATATCAAAAGCGCGATGTACAGCGGTACTGAAAAGTAGCATACAAATTGTATCGATGTTGCAAGAGCCGTTTCAGAACTTGCAGCTGTCATATATTTATAAAAAAAGGCAGAAGCGACGGACGAGACATGAACGCCGGCGCCGCCGAACGTAAAGCCGCCAAAAATTCCAACGCCGTACAATCGCGCATATTTTTTAGAATACGGCTTAATAAGCTTGTAAATTCCGATATGTCCTACAAGACTAACGGGAACGCCAATCAGTCCCAACAGCGCCGACCAAAACATTCTCCAATCAGCTATCGTAAGATACTGAGAAACGTACCCCTCTACCCCTGTCAAACTTGCGTCCCGCGCGCCCCAACCCATGAGCATGTCGCCTGCAAGGTTAATGCTAGCCCCCGCAATACCGATCGCCAGCAAAAGACGCGCTTTGTCCCAATTGATGTTTTCTTTGAGCGCAATTTTTTCCGTCATGATTTTTTCCTTAATATATTCATTTTTTACGACACATAAAACAGGCGATTCCCTTTACATTGCTTAACTCCGCGCGTTCATACATATTTTTAAGGCGTATGTTCAAGCTGTTCATTGTCTCATACGGCGGCGTAAAAAATTTTAGCGGTTGATAAAGATAACGGATAAAAAAATCCGTTTGTTTGCAAAGACCTTTCACATAAAAACAACCGCAAAATACGCCGCCGCTTTTCAAGACCCGGAACGTTTCTCGGTATGCCGCTTCTTTATCCGGGAACGCGTGAAAACCGTTGAGCGAAAGAACAATATCGAAACTGCCGTCTTCAAAAGGCAACGCTCCCACATCCCCCTGCCTGAAAGAAATATTTGTAAGACCTATTCGCTCCGCCTTTTCTCGGGCTTGCGCCATCATATCCGGCGAATAGTCCAAGCATGTAATGTCGGCATGAGGGATTGTTTGATAAATCGGAACCGTTAAAATTCCCGTACCTACAGGAACTTCCAACAATGCGCCTGAAAAATCCTCCGGAATGCCTGATAACGCCCGCATCTGATATTCGGAACTTTCTTCCGCATTCATATTCCAAATTATCCGGCTGACTATCTTGCCGGAAAGCGTAGAACAAGTTATCATGCCGTCATAAAACTTATTGCTTCCGGTAAGACGATATACGCTTTGGATTTTTTCTTTTCGTCCCATAATCAATTTATTTTCTCCTTGTCTCTCTATCGCCGCAATCGAACATGGTTTTTTTTCCTTTATTCAAATTCCATTTTGTTTATCGCCATCTTTATTATTTTATCTGCCATTTTTGCAAGCAGGCGATGTGAAAAACGAATACCCGGACTTTTCATATCGTAATATCCCAGCATATAGCCTTTTGAAGTAACCTTAATTCTTTCCGACCAATTTAGTTCTTTTTTTGGATTATTTACGTAAAATAAACCGTCTACATTGTTAATACCCATGTTCTTTAATGCCGTTGCCATCATCAGTTTTAAACCGAGCTTGCCTACGCTGTCAAAAACTAAGCGTCCCCCCGAATATCTTTTTGAAAGTTCTAACGCCAAAGACTTTACTTCGTCCATCTTAAAATAATGAAATACTCCGGCGGCAAAAAAAATAACTCCGTTAGAACCGTCGACTTCATCCATCCACGAATAATCTTTTAAATCGCAGGCAATATTTTTTTCTCGTTCCTGTTCAGTAATTAATTGCTTACGAGCTGATATGACGTCGGGAAAATCAACATTTACGATACGACACAGTCCGTTATCGCAGGCTTTTCCTGTTTCGTCCAAGCCGCAGCCGAGATTGACAATCGTTGCTTTGGGGCGCTTTTTTAAATACGCTTTAATCTCCCATATCATATCCAACTGCCGCATCGCAGCTTCAAGAGAACCAAATTCATACAAAAACGAATTATTCTTTTTTTCTAATTCTGAAAAATCATAGTCCAACCTATCGCATAATTCCTTTGCAAAAATATCCGTATAGAGTTTGGGGAATTTCTCGGAACACATTTTTCTTCCGTACAGAGGAATTATAAGCGTTTCCTGAACGGTATTTTTTTCTATTTTAATCTTTTTCATATCAATACTCCTTTATTTTTTTACTTTTTCTCTATCACCGCAATTGAGCAGGGAATTTTTCCCTCGACCGTAATAAACTTTGCATCGTCGTAACCCGCGTCAATAAAAAATCGCTCGTATGAATCAAACGTAAATTTATTTTTAAAACCTGTCCCGATTTTCCCAGCTATTTTTGCAAATTTATTCTCTTTGTTGTTTTCATCTTTATTGATATAGGTCGGTATAATAATTTTTCCGCCCGGACGGCACACGCGGTCTAATTCTTGCAACGCTTCGCGCGGATCGCGGAGCAGGTGAACGACGTTGCCGGCGACAACTGTGTCGAACGAGCCGGTTTCAAAATTTAAATCTAGTATGTTAGCTATCGTATATGTTGTATTTGTAAATCGCTTGCATTTTTTCTCTGTCTTTTGTAACATCTTTGTTGAAAAATCCGTCGCTATCAATTTTGCGCATCGAGGCGCAATGACTTCCGCGAGCATACCCGTTCCGCATGCGCATTCTAAAACGACATCGGACGGCTCAATTAAATCACAAATCTCGCGGCGCAATTGCCGATGCGTTTTTACATTTATGACATTCACAAAAATATCGTAGACGAAGGCAACGCGATCCCAAAACAGCGTATTTTTTTTCATCAAAGTTTCCTCGTATTCATCTTTCCCATTTACTTCTTTGCCAAAACCGTAATCCACGGCTTTGCATGATGATGTTCGGATTCAACCTCTGAAAAGCCTGCATTCCTCAGCGCCGCTTCGATTTCCTCTATTGCATAACATTTCATGCCGTCGATAATTTTTGCGTGTCCTGCATTCATTCTGTTTAGCATCATTTTTCCAAGAAAGCCCTCCGGCTTACACGTATGACTGAAAATTTTTTTTTATAATTCCCATTGTATATATCTCCTTGGCTTTATGTTAGCTAAGACTAACTAAATAATACAACTTCTTTGTAACTGAGTCAAGAAAAATAATAAGGTAAATGTATCCCTATCGGTTTTTTGGGGGACGAAACAAAATTGACACATATGGCGCTAAAGATAAAATTGACGCATGCGCGTTCAATTTTTATATGATAATTGTCGCGCGGCGCATATAGCTCCATATGCGTCGAATTTTCATCGGGGAGCGCGGCGGCGGTTATGAGACCCATATGTGTCAATTTCCAAAAAACCGATAGGATTACCTTTTTCCAACCAGTTTTTCAATCTGTCTTTTTTTAGCATTTAAACTCCAACCTTTCATCTATTTTGTATTTTTTTCTACAAGGATTGCCTTCACATCTATAAATAGTCTTATTTCCGATATCGTATACTGATGACCAAATGGTATCAAAACCTCTTTTTCTATCATATTGACACATAAAGCCGTTATCCCCTCTTAATAAAGCAAATATATCATCTAATACATATTCATTAAAATTTTGTTTTTCTAAAGTTTGGTATCTTTCGTGAGAAAAAATATCATCTTCGCCATTGTATTGATATGGTTTTAATTTTTCTGATATAAAATGATTTGACTTATATGCGTTCTTGCATATTTCTATGTTTTTACATTTTGAATTTAATTCTGCAGATAAAATCTTTCCTTTTTTATCTATTGCAATAATATTTTGTGAAGACCCGATTGGAACATTTTCTAAAAAATCTTTGACTTCTTCAACGGTCTTACATTTTTCTAAAATATATCTTACCAGGAAGCCGGCATTGAACCCTTTGTCTTTTACTGTAGGATATACAAAGGTCAGTCCGCAAGCCAACCCTTCTTCATTTATCCCGTCTTCCACTTGGATCATTGCGGTAGTGTTTCCAATAAAAGAATAGCCTGTGTCTAAAGCATAAAATGCGCTATCTGATAATTTTTCAATTTCAGTTTTGAAATCGCTATTTCTTGCAAAATAAAATCCATTTTTATTTGAAATGGCAAACATAGAACAATATGTACCATAAGTAAATACATACATCCCAACAAGAAATGAAAAGACTTCGTTAAAACCGGCTTTTTGTCCATCTGCAAAACCTTGAATTTCTTGAATAATATCAGAGTAGTACCTTTGATAGATACTCAATGCTTCTTTTCCATATTCAAGTTTTTTATCAGTTAAAAATTCTTTAAAATCAATCTTTACATTATTTTCGCGCAGTCGATTCCCATACGCAAATCCGGCTGAATAATGATCTTTTTTCCATCTTGAATGATACATAATCTCTGCCTCTTTTTCTGAGCGTACCAGAATAAAAATTTAATGTGAAGACTGTTTTTACGTTTATTTACAATATTGATTGTTGCATTTGCACGGAACAAATACTAAAATATATGCGCAGATGCAACGAGGATAAAAGTCTTTATGAATTATTTAGAATTTTTTTTGTAAAACACCAATTCCGAAAAACGGACAAAATTCAACCTTTTTCACTATTTTTAAATCCGCCTGTTTGCCTCGGTTTTCGAGCTCTTCAAGCAAATAAAACCAATTATCTTTCGGACTGTTTTCTTTCATACCTAAAACTTTTAAAATCTTAGCGCGCTTTGCGTCTGTTTTCTAATGAGAATGTCTTGCTTTTTTATCAAAATTCGAGTAAAATAAAGTCAGGTTTTATATTTCTCGTTTATATTTCTCAAAGGGAGACTGTTTTCATGTACATTAAAAGGCATTTAGAAGAGCAGATTCTTAAAGCGTCTCAGTATTATCCGGTAGTCATGCTTACCGGTATGCGTCAGGTGGGAAAGTCGACTATGTTACATCATATTCGGGAGCCTGAGCGTCGCTATGTAACATTTGACGACGGTAATGCCCGCCGTTTGGCAGAGACGGACCCTGCGCTCTTTTTTGAAACGTACGGATATCCTTTACTGATAGACGAATTTCAGCGCGTTCCGTCCGTTCTTTTAGAAATAAAAAAGATAGTCGACCAAAAAGCTCTGAACGGCGAAGCGCATATGGGCATGTTTTGGCTGACCGGATCGCAGAAATTTAAAATGATGCAGGATGTGTCGGAATCCTTGGCAGGCAGAGTAGCTGTATTTGAGATGGCAGCCCTTTCGTCAGCCGAGATAGAAGAGAGACCGGCTCGCGTTTTTCATCCTGGAATCGAACGTATACGAGAGAGGCAAAAATTCAGTAAAGCGAAAACTGTCCATGAAGTCTATGCCGCTATCTTTCGCGGCGGTATGCCAAAGCTACATACTACGGATTTGGATAGAGATCGGTTCTACATGGATTATATCAATACATATATTGAGCGGGATATAAAAGACCTTGCGCAAGTTGGAAAGTTAAATGAGTTCTATGATTTTCTTGTATATATGGCGGCGCGGACGGGACAGCAATTAAAGTACGACGACATCGCCAATTCTATCGGCATATCGGCGCCTACAGCCAAAGCCTGGGCGTCTATCCTGGAGCGCTCGGGCGTTATTTTTATTCTAAAGCCGTACTATTCCAATGTTACGAAGCGTCTTGTTAAGACAGCAAAAGCATATTTTATGGATACCGGCTTGGCTGCCTATCTTTTGAGGTGGCCAAGCGCAGAAACCTTGGAAAAGGGCGCTATGGACGGCGCATTTTTTGAAACATATGTTGTGAGCGAAATAGTCAAATCTTATCATAATGCCGGTAAAGAGCCGAATTTATTTTACTATCGCGATATAGACAAAAGAGAAATAGACCTCATCGTAGCGGAGGGAGATGCAATTTTCCCTATCGAGATTAAAAAGGCAAAGAACCCCGCAGACGCTCATAAGAACTTTGATGCGCTAAAGCGCTTAAAAAAGGATGTAAAACCGGGACTCATAATCTGCATGGCTGACGAGTTTATCCCTTACAACAGAGAGACGTGGTATTGTCCTGTTTCTTGTATTTAATGCCGGTTAATTCAAAAGAGCCAATCGTCCAACGCCTACTCCATCTCAATCTCAAGAGCTTTCCAGTTTTGAAAAAACTTGGCGTTAAAGCAGGAGTAATCATAGTTTGCGCCTTTGTTTAAAACCTCGCCGAACTCATTTATTGTAAGAGTGGTTTTTTGGTTGTCTGTTATTTGGTAGGTTGGTAAAGACATATTATCAAACTTGGAAACTTCTTTTGTGTTTAAAATATAAAAATGACAAAGCTTTTCACGAGGAGTATCGAACACAGCAATCCACACATAAAAGATTTCCTCTCCCATATTGTAACGAATCTTTGGATGAAAGCTAAATTTACGAACATTGGTTTTTCTCGTAGAAACACCTTCGGAAGTTTTAACTTGCAAATAACGAGAAATTACAGCAAGCTCTGTTTTTTGACAATGCTCACAAAGATTTGTAACACATTTTCTTTTTTTGCCATTGTATTTTGCGTATCTTATCCATTGGTTTGAGTACTTTTTACATTTAGGACAATAATATTTTGTAATAACAAAGTCTATACCTTCATCGATATAAGCCCGGTGGACCTGCCAACCAAACTCGTGTAGTTCCATTGATAATCGCATCTCGCCATATAAACCGATAACTTGTTTTTTCTTTTCTTCAATTTCCGTCATAGTTAAAAAAGCTCCCTTTGATAATTTTCAATATTTTCTTTTGCAAGCTCAAAATATTCTTTGTTAATTTCAAACCCCACACCTTTAAAATTATTTTGTTTGCACCAAAGAAGCGTTGTTCCCGAACCTAAAAACGGATCAAGCGCATAGTCCTTTGCATAAGGTTTAAGTAGCTCCACCAACTCAAGCGGATAAGGGGCTGTGTGCTTAGCAATGTTTTCGCCTTTGCAATTAATTTTAATCACTGGCGTAATTTTTTTCACTGAACTTATAATTTCTTTAGAGCGTCCTTTTTTGAAAACCAAAACATGTTCGTAAACATTAATACATTTTACATAAAGAGGAAAATTATTCGTTGTGGAATTTCGCTTTGATTGCACCTCCCCCTTATCCCAAATTATATTACCGACCAAATTAAAGCCTGCAATTTCAAAAACCAAAGCTGAAAGAAAGCCAAGTTGCAAACGCCTTTTTGACATGTTTGAATTTATATAAATATTATCCTGAGAAACAATATCTCCAATATTATAAAAATAAAAAGCATCCGGAATTAAAGAATTATAAACAGTCTTCGCATTATCCATCATATCGATTAAATAAAAAATCAAGTTTTCCCAAGTCGAGTATTCCCGCGCGTTATAATAAGGCGGCGAAGTTATTGCGCTTCCGATTTGATTAGGAGCTAATTCTGCAAGTCCTGTTTTTGAGTTTTGATTGAAAACTTCAATTTGCTTTGATAATTTTTTTGAACCATGTTTAAAATTTATAAGTTTATTTATTTTATAAAAAAGCTGATAAATAGGTAAGCTTTCAAAACTACTAAAAGATTTGTTTTGGTCTTCGTTGTTTGGGTTTCCGGCGTTTTTATTTTTGTTGCTTTTGTCTCCGGCGTTTTCTTTTTGGTTAATTTCTTTTTCAGCGTTTTTTTTATACAGGCTAATTTTGCGTTTATAATTTTCTGTAAGACTTTTTTCTTTTGTAAAGCAAACTGTTTCTCCTGAAAAGCTATATAATTTTATAAGCATTGTATCAATATCATTTCGATCAGCAAAAACATCTTTACGCCACTTTTTTAAAATATCCAGATCGATTTCATCCTCTGCTTTTTTTTGTGAAAGCTTAAAGTAACGATACGCCGAATATTCTGTAAAACGCTTTCCACGCCCCGACTTGCTTCGCTCAGGACAGTGAGGATTTTTACACTCATAGCTTTTCATAAACATCTCAGGATAAGAGTTTCCGTTTTGGATAGTTGACATACAAGCGGGACAAGGAATAGGATTTTCATCAAGAGTAATTTTTTGAAATATAAGCAAAATATTGTTTTGGGTTTCGCTTATTAAACAATCGGAAAACTTATAACCGGTAGAAATGTTTTGATAAAACTCTTCGGCAAGACTTTCAGCATTTTGATTTATCGTATTATCAGAAATTTTATCATCAGAAAAAGAAAACCTTTCTTCTAAAAAACTTGCGAGTTTTTTAATTTTCTTTTTTCGCTTATTTTGATTAAAGGGGGCAAAGTTTTTAACCTGCATAAAATTTTCTGCGTAAAGGCTCGCCTTGTAAAGCGTCTGCCAAGTTACGTCTTCATTTTGCTCATTAAATAATTTTCCTTCCAACTTAAAAACAAAATACCGGTAGTTTTCTATTCTAGCATAGGAATCTTGTATAGTTTTTAATATGTTATCAATAGAAAAATTATCTGCAATAAAATCGCTCATACTGTATTCAAAAACAAAAAGCGAGTAAGCAAATTTTTCACGCTTCTGTTCATACCAATTAAGCCAAACTTCGCTATTATCATGCATATTTTTGCTATGCAAAAGCTGGTATCTTTTTTGAATGGACTTGATAATTTTTTTTGCGTCATATTTTTTTGTTCGAGTATCAAAAGAAATTAAAACTTGACATTTATCTTCTTCCGTTGCTACATACTGTGGAAAAGTTTTTACTCCAGCTTCAGCCAAAAACTTTTTATCTCCATAGTAAAAATATTTTCTTAAAGCATTTCTTTCATCTTGGGTTAGTTTAAGATTTTTTTCACGAATCCATTGAACAAAACTTTTATCAAAATATCGATTCATTTCAAAAAGAATCGAAAAAAATGTGTTCTGAGGTATATCTAAAAATCGATATTCAAGTTCTGTTTTTTCCAACAAATTTTCTTCTGTGATAACTTCAGTTTCTTCTATGACATCCATTTTTTGCATACGCGCTATTATAGTATAAGTTTAGATTATTTGCAAGTGGGTTTAATTAATACGCAAACTTCTCCGTCGCTTGCGACTTTTCAATCAAGGTTCGGTACAGCTCCGAGCTTTTTAATAACTCATCATGGCTTCCCTTCGCATCGATTTTTCCTTCGTTCATTACGATTATCTTGTCTGCATTTTCAACGCTCTTTAGGCGGTGAGAAATTATTACAACAGTACGGTTTTCCAAAAGTTTGTTTAAGCTTCCCTGAATTGCCATTTCGTTTTCCACATCGAGCGAGGCTGATATTTCGTCGAGGATTATTATCGGGGCGTTTTTCAAAAAAGCTCGGGCGATCGAAATACGCTGACGCTCGCCGCCGGAAAGTTTTGCGCCGTTTTCGCCGATAAACGTATCGTACTTTTCAGGCAGCTTTTCGATAAACTCGGTACAGTTCGCAAGCTCGGCGGCTTTTTTTACTTCTTCATCGGCGGCGCTGCGATTGCCGAGGCGAATGTTTTCCAAAACAGAAGTATTAAAAAGCATCACGTCCTGAAATACAATCGATATTTTATCAAAGAGGCTATCGGCGTCGATCGTTTTAATATCCTTTCCGTCAATCGTAATTTCGCCGGAGTCGTAATCATAAAGCCTCGACATCAAACGTAAAACCGTCGTTTTCCCGCAGCCCGACGGACCGACAAAAGCCGTAACCGTATTTTGCTTTGCGGTAAAGCTTATACCGTCGATAACCTTAACGCCGTCTTTGTAGGAAAACTCAACGCCCTTAAACTCCACGTCAAAACTTTTTAGATCATACGGTTCGCCGGCTTGCGTTTCCACGCTTCGCAATTCCGCAATACGTTTTAGTCGCGCAATACTCCCTGCGCTTCAATCCGAACTTACTAAGCCCTTCTATATGCTCCCGCCAGAATTTTATCGTCTCCTCTTTCATTTTTATAACTCCCAAAATAATTTACGGAAGTATAAAAAATTATTTTTATCTTGACTACTATGGAGCTAATTTGGCGGATACATTTGTTTTCCTGTACTCGAAAAATAAAGTTAATTTAAAACATATCAACAAACTCTTTTATTTCTCCCCTCCACGAACACCAAAAATGACTTTTGGTTCCCCAAGTAATCATTCCTTCAAGCATCATGGGCCATTTATACTTAGCAAAATCATCTTTTGTTTTTCCAAAATCAAATAAATGTGCATAGAGAATAGCCATCTGAAAATCATGAGTGCAAAACAAGTCTACAGTGTTTTCCTTATTTCCATTGCTAAACATGTAATCAAACATTATCTTACTTGCTTTTTCTAATGAATTAAATCCGGGAAGACCGTTATTTTTTAGTGCATAAATAATTCTTGTATTCTCAAAGTTATATTCTTTAAATGTTTTATTGCTTAATTCTTTGTTGTTTACTTGTGGAAGCTCCAATTCATTTCGAGCATGATTTATTGGTAATACATAGCCGCACCCATTGAATATTTCTTCGCAGGTTTGGATATTCCTCGTACACGTACTTGAGCCTACAAAACCAATCTTACATCCTATACCTCGACCAAAACTTTTTGCAAGTTCAATTCCTTCATTAGTCAGCTCTGTTGCTCTGATATCATTTAAATCAATACGATGACGAATTGAATGTCTAAAAATAATTTTACAGTTGGTATCATTAGGAACTTTTTCAGCACCTTTTTCCATGTGTTCATAAATTGAAACTAATTTCATACTTCTTCTCAATCTCCCTTATAAGTTTTAGTACCATATTTTTAACTGTGTTATAATGAGCGGTCAGATTGTCATGAAAACCAAATACTATATCATTCCACTCAGTTTCAGAAAGATATTTTTTTGCCTGTAGTGGAAGATATGAATAATCAAAATTGTTTTGTAGAAAAGCTTTTAGTTTTACATATTCATGAATTACAATATTATTATGAAAATAAAATTTATATTCATCACCTTTTGCAATTATCCTCGGAAGGGATTCCATATAATAAATCAGACGTTCAACGGTATATTTAACTTCGTTTTTATAGTCAAGTTTAATTTTTGAAAACTCTTCCAGTTTTTGCAAAACCGAATAATCATCTTTCAGCAATGTTTTTTCAGGATTTTTAATCAAACTCCGATTATAAAACAACTCAGAATCATTAATGTCATTAATACATTTTAGCTCTGCTAATACACTTTTGATTCTAATAATAAAAGTGTTACTCATTATTCTAACGCCACTAAAGCTTTTATTTAATAATTCAAAAACTTTCTCAAATGGTTCTAATGTAAGAATGTACATATCAATATCCGATAAAGTAGTCATCTCATTTCTTCCGGCAGAGCCGTATAAAAAAACACTGGATTTTAACACTGATAAAATTTCCCTCAACTTAAAAATCATTTCATATTGTATCAGCGGTAACGTATCAACATCAACATTTGAATTGGTGGAGATTATATTCAGGGCTTTATTCCATATCTTTTCAATACATCCATCCGACATATTTTTATCAATTGTTTTTATCGTATCCGACACATCCCCCATGCCGGGATAATATGGATATGGAATTTTCGAAAAGCTTTTTGTCTTGCTTCTGGCAATGCAAACATCAGCTGGAGCATTTAGTTTTAGGACAATAAAGGAATTCATAGCAAACAGATTAACAATGTTTTCACTTACTTTCCCACCCCCTGATAGCTCAACAATTACATTTTTATATTTAAGTATTTCTTGGGGGAATGTTTCCCATAGATGTTCTTCTTTTTCAATGGACCCATCACAATTTTGAACACGATAATCATCAATTTTTAATATACGGTAGTCCGGAAGAACAGTCTTTAATTTTTCTATCAAAAACGACTTTCCCGAGCTTATATTTCCAAGTACAAATAAATGCATTATTCCACATCTAAAATATTTATCTTATTTTTCTTCAATAGATATGCAAAAACTCCACCGGAAACAATACTGTCAAAAGCATTTCCGATGCCAAACATCAAGGCGATTCCCATTAATGTTGGTGTCCATTTTCCCGTTAAATATAAAATAAATGCGATACCATAATAAATTGAGTTTGTAACCACTGATTCAAAAAGCATATAATGTGTTTTTCCCAGTCCATAAAACTCAGAGTCAAACACATTTTGAAGTGCATATAAAACATAAAATCCGAGTAAAAGTATTACAAGATTATATAGTTTATCAACATCTGAAAACTGTAATACATTTGCCATAAAATCTTTCCACATTGGTATGGTCATAAGCCAAATAAGACAAACTATAGCAGTAACAGCTAAATAACCGAGAGTATTATTTTTCACGGCATTTTTATCCGTACCCACTTCCTGTTTTATAAGTTCTCCAAGTTGGTTTATCGGTAGGAGAAGCCATCCCCAAATAAAATTGTTTGCCACCCAATATGTCCCCTGTTCATTTACCATATTAACCATACGACTTATCATGAGCATGTATGCAATATTTCTTACAAGAGACTCCAAGCCTGAAATGCCACCGATTTTTGTAAAATCCTTTGCCCATGTAAATGAAAGCTTTTCTTTTTTGAAAACAGTATATCCTTCTTTGGCAAGTAAAATTACAGAAACCAAAAACAGAATTACGTTTACAATAATATTGCTGTAAGCAATTCCATTTACACCAAGGTTAGCAGAAATATTCAAAGTTGAAATGAAGAATGTATCAAAAACAACACTCAATACAAGTTTTGCACCGGTAAGAATGTATACATATTTTGATTTTCCAAGTGTCACTAAACAGACAAGTGTAAAACTACTTAAAAGTATAAAAATATTTGCAATGCTTTCGATTCGGATATAAGTCGCGGATGCAACAATTATATCTTTGCTTGTAGCCATTATCGACAAAAGCGGATTTATAAATACCCATACAAATATAGAACAAACGGCATATACACAGAATGAAATTATTAATCCGGTTCTGATCCGATTTGTATACTCGTTTTTATCATCAATCGCTTTTCCCATAAAAAAATACAAAGGAAGAATAATCGCTTCGTTCAAAATTTCATATAACAAATTAATCCACGAAAGTTGTCCGGCAATCGAAAACGACCAGTCACCGGGCAACTGTCCTAAAAAGAATACTCGTAAAGTCGTATAAATGGTGGGTACCAAGCCCATCACCAATAAGGAAATGTACAATTTCCAATTCAAATTTTTTAATGATTTTCCAATTCTATTCATTTTCTATATCTCCATTTAGATAGCATTTATTATTATATCCATTCGAAAATTTTAATCAACATCTTCTGTGATAACTTCAGTTTCTTCTATGACATCCATTTTTTGCATACGCGCTATTATAGTATAAGTTTAGATTATTTGCAAGTGGGTTTAATTAATACGCAAACTTCTCCGTCGCTTGCGACTTTTCAATCAAGGTTCGGTACAGCTCCGAGCTTTTTAATAACTCATCATGGCTTCCCTTCGCATCGATTTTTCCTTCGTTCATTACGATTATCTTGTCTGCATTTTCAACGCTCTTTAGGCGGTGAGAAATTATTACAACAGTACGGTTTTCCAAAAGTTTGTTTAAGCTTCCCTGAATTGCCATTTCGTTTTCCACATCGAGCGAGGCTGATATTTCGTCGAGGATTATTATCGGGGCGTTTTTCAAAAAAGCTCGGGCGATCGAAATACGCTGACGCTCGCCGCCGGAAAGTTTTGCGCCGTTTTCGCCGATAAACGTATCGTACTTTTCAGGCAGCTTTTCGATAAACTCGGTACAGTTCGCAAGCTCGGCGGCTTTTTTTACTTCTTCATCGGCGGCGCTGCGATTGCCGAGGCGAATGTTTTCCAAAACAGAAGTATTAAAAAGCATCACGTCCTGAAATACAATCGATATTTTATCAAAGAGGCTATCGGCGTCGATCGTTTTAATATCCTTTCCGTCAATCGTAATTTCGCCGGAGTCGTAATCATAAAGCCTCGACATCAAACGTAAAACCGTCGTTTTCCCGCAGCCCGACGGACCGACAAAAGCCGTAACCGTATTTTGCTTTGCGGTAAAGCTTATACCGTCGATAACCTTAACGCCGTCTTTGTAGGAAAACTCAACGCCCTTAAACTCCACGTCAAAACTTTTTAGATCATACGGTTCGCCGGCTTGCGTTTCCACGCTTCGCAATTCCGCAATACGTTTTAGTCGCGCATCCATATACAGAATTTCTGCAATGTTTTCGTGGAGGGTTGCAAAGGCGTCGGGTAATGCGACGCTTGCCATCAAATAACCTAAAAAATATAAAAGATGCAGCGGCTGACTAAAATCAAAAACTTGAATTCCCGCAAAAATACAAGCGCCGAGAGAAAATTTAAGCATAATATTTGCAAGTATTACGGGAACGGCTTGAGCTAATTCGCTTTTAATATGAATTTTTTCAGAATGGTCAATTTTTTTGTTAATATCCTTTTGAACGCTTTCTTTTTGTCCGAACGCTTTAATTTCTTGATGCATTTCAATTGCTTGCTGAAACGCATCTGCATTTTCTCGCAAAACGTCAAAGTATTTTTTTGACGCTCTTGTTTGACTTCCCTTTGAAAGCGCTAAAAAAACAAAGCTTAACGCAATCGGCGTAAAAATCGCCAAGCCCATAATCGGATTAAATGCAATCATTCCTGTTGCAACTAAAATACTGAACGCTATCGCGCCGAACATTTGAGGTATTGCATGGGATAACGCATGTCCAATATCCAACACATCTTGCATAACCGTTTGAGAAAGGTCGGCGACGTCATGGGTAGAAAAATACGAAAGGGGTAATTCTTTCAATTTATTTGCAATATCGATTCTCAGAGCGACGGCTTCCTTGTAGGTTTCGTTATAAGTTTTATCGTAACCGATGTCGATAAAAATATACATAACAATTCCCGCGCCTGCGATAATGCCTAAGTACAGAGGAATCGAAAGATCTGTTTTAAGTATAATTTGCTGAGCAAAAAACATAACGATAAAAATCGGCGCCAGATGCGCAAGATTCGAAAGAAAACTTCCTATCGAAGCAACAACCAAACCTTTTTTTCCGCTTTTAGTCAGAGCGGATTTTTTAATTTGTTTTTTCATTACGATACCCTCCAATCGTTTGCTTGCGCATAAAGATTTTGGAATTCGCTATAGCGGGATTCTTTTGCCATAAGAGCGGCGTGACTTCCCCGCTCGAGAATTTTTCCGTCTTCGATTACAAGCGCTTCATCGACTTTTTGAATACTCGTTAAACGATGGGCAATCATAATGACGGTTCTTCCTTTCATTAACGAGGCAAAAGCTTTTTGAATTTCGTACTCGTTTTCAGGGTCGGCAGCCGCGCTCGCTTCATCTAAAATAATTATCGCAGGGTTTTTTAAGAAAATGCGGGCGATGGCGATACGCTGAACCTCGCCGCCGGAAAGATATACGCCCGTACTTCCGATAATCGTATTTTCTCGGTCGGGAAATTTATCGAGAATATCTACAGCCTGGGCATCTTTTATCGCCTGCGCCACTTCTTCGCGCGTCGCTCCCGGTTTTGCTAATGCGACATTTTCATAAATACTCATCTTGTTAAACAGCTTTGCATTTTGAAACACAAAACCGATTTGCTCCGTAATTGCTTTTTCCGAGTAACTCGTAAGCGGTTTTCCGCCGATTAAAATTTCGCCGCCGTCTAAACCGTAAAAACCCGAAATCAATTTTGCGAGCGTACTTTTTCCGCCTCCCGACGAACCGACAAAGGCATACGCCTTTCCCTCGTCTAGCTTAAAGGTTAAATCTTTTAAGATAAAGTTTTCTTCATATTTAAAACTCACATTGCGAAACTCAATGTTCGAATTTTCAAAAACCGTTTCTGTTCCAAACGTCGGTTTTTTTTCTTTCATCTTTGTAAAAAGCTCTTCGAGTTTATCGAGGGCAGCTTTCGCTTGAAATTGATACATTCCCACGTACATTGTTTTAATAAGCGCCGAATAGATCATTCCTTCAACGCAGGTAAAAAAGATAAGCTTAATTAAAATCAAAGCAGGGTCGGCGCCCCGGTTTATAAACACAATAAACAAAGGAATAATTAAAGCGACAATAAGTTTTAGGAAAACCTGATATATAACAAACCAAACTCGACAGCTCAAACTATATTGATATGCAAGGTCGCCGTAATCTTTTACCGCCTTATAAAAACTTTTATAAGACTCAATAGTCGTTTTAAAAATTTTTATAACTTGCATACCTCGAACATATTCCACAGCTTCCGAGTTTACTTTTTCCAAAGCTTTTTGATAGCGCTCCATAAAGTTTTTGTCGCCATACATTGCCTTTGTAAGAATCATTGCTACAACGACAACTCCGAGCAAAACAAAGCCGAGCATAATATCTACCATAAAGACGAGGATAAACATCATCAGCGGCGCGATAACAGCTCCGGTAATATCCGGCAAAAGATGCGCAACAACCATGTGAGTTTGCGCCGCATTGTTGTCAACGATTTTTCGTACATGCCCGGAAGAGTGGGCGTCAAAAAAGCTGAACGACGCTTGCAATAACGCATCCGTCCCGGCTTTCCGTAAATTGCTTTCAAGTCGAAACGCCATAAAATGGGACGAAAGTACTGCAGTCATATAAATGACCAAATAACTGACAAGCAAGCCCACAATAACAAAAGCAAACTGTAAAGCTAAAGCCGTTTCTTTGCGAACCGCTACTGCAAGTAAAAATTTCCACAAGTACCAAAAGGGCAACATCCCCACAACCGCCGCCGCAGCGGACAAAAAAATCGCCGCAAAGCCGAACGCTTTTTTCTCCGGCGCGTACGCAAATAATCGTTTGTACGTTTCCATAGTTTCTCCTAAATAATATTTAGTCGAGGTTAACCACCAAGTTAGATTGAGCTAACTTTTGTTTGTTTGCAATACTTTTTTTAATTGCGAATATTAAAAAAACTTTGCCTCGCATACTCCCATTCGGATGGGAGCGCGTCGCGTCGTCGATAACGCACGACAATTGTCGCATAAAAATTCGACGCATATGGGACAAATAAAATGACACATATGAAACAAATATTTTTAATCCCCTAAAAAACCGACGGGATACAAAAACTATAATGCAATCTAAAATATCTGCCCTTTAAGGAGGGGCGCGGCTAAGGCTCGGATACGGCATATTATTTACTCCTTGATTGTCGTAAATTTATTACTGAATTTTAAAATATATAATCCTATAATAACGCCGCTTATTAAAAGGATAGAGACGATAATCCATAAAGGTTGACGTCCGGTCGTTATCTGATAAAAAAGAGTCGCCGTAATCCAGGCAAGCAGAGTCAGGTATCCGGCGTTTAATAAGCCAAATAGCCATCCCGTTTCTTTTACAATAGCTCCAAAAGCGGCGACGCAAGGGAAATAGAGTAAAACAAATAATAAATATGCGTAAGCTTGACAGCCGCCTTTTGAAAAATATTTATTCATCCGCCCGAAGATAGCTTTATCTGTTCCGATTTCTTCAGCCATCTCGTCTTCGTTTTTTTCTGAAATTACGCCAAGGCCAAATGGATCGACTAATCCTCCAAGTACGCCTTTCAATCCTTCCGGAATGGTAAGAAACGAATTTTTTATACCGTCCCAGAAATCGAAAGATTCTTCCTCCTCTGTTTCGGTTTCTTCATCGGATGCGGCAATTTGAGAATATAGAGAATTTAGCGTACCGACAACCGCCTCTTTTGCAAAAAGACCCGTAAAAATACCAACCGTTGCAGGCCAATTATCTTTTTCTATTCCCATAGGTTCAAAAACGGGAGTAATTGTTTTCCCAATTACAGAGAGTACCGAATTTTCAGAATCTTCGTTGCCTATAGTTCCGTCGGTCCCGATTGAATTTAAAAAACCAAGAATCGCGACTGCAATTATAATAACCGCTCCGGCTCTGATAACAAAACTTTTTAATCGAAGCCATGTATGAAGAAAAATATGCTTGATTCTTGGAGCGTGATAAGGGGGCAATTCCATAATAAAATAAGATCGCTCTCCTCTAAATAAAGTATTTTTCAACAATATTCCGGTCAAAACCGCCAGTATTATTCCGGTCATATAAATTGAAAACACTATTAACCCGCCGGCTTTTGGAAAAAATGCGGCAACGAAAAGAGCGTATACCGGAAGTCTTGCTCCGCATGACATAAATGGAGCCATAAAAATAGTTAAAAATCTGTCTTTTTTGTTTTCAAGCGTCCTTGTTCCAAGAATAGCGGGAACGGTGCATCCAAAACCTACTATCATAGGAATAAACGCTTTTCCCGGAAGTCCTAACAGTTTCATGAAGCGATCCATTACAAAAGCCGCTCTCGCCATATATCCGGAATCTTCTAAAATGGAAAGTACAAAAAACATCATGAACATGATAGGTACAAAAGTAGCGACGGCTTGAATACCGCCGCCTATCCCGTCGGCAAGAATAATCTTAAGCCATGAAGGAGTTTTTATGGTCTCTAAAAGAGTTCCGAATCCGTCGACAAATATTGTTCCGAAAAACCCTTCAAAGAAATCAATAAAAGCCCCGCCGAAACTTATCGTAAGCCAAAACGTCAGGTACATAACGGCAAGAAAAATAGGGATACCTAAAACTTTGTTTAAAACAATTCTATCAATTTTATCAGTTAGCGATCGGCGTCGCGTCTCTTTTTTAATAATTTGTCTGCAAAGCCCGCTTATGAAACCAAAACGGTAATCTGCCGTAATTATTTCTGCAGAGTCGCCTAATATTTTTTCTATTTTATTCTGTTCTTCATTTACTTCTGATTCTGCTAAAATATTTCCGGATAATACTTTTTCTTTAATCCATGCGTCATTTTCAAGAACTTTTAAGGAAATCCATCTCGAATCGATAGATAATTTCCTTGCAACAATACGGATTTTTTCATCCCAGCTGGCGATAACAGACTCTATCTCATTTGGGTAGTCAATATTTATATTGCTTATGATAGGATCCGCTATTTTATCGTTAATTGCCTTTTTTACTCTAGTTATATCTTCCTTGTCAACTGCAGATATTGCAAGAACCGGCAATCCAAGTTTTTTTGATAATCCCTCGACGTTAATCTTAATTTTTTCTTTTTCAGCAATATCAATCATGTTTAAAATAATAATTATAGGGACTTTCATCTCAATTAGTTGAACCGTAAGATATAAATTTCTTTCAAGATTGGATGCGTCGACTATATTTATAATACACGCCGGCTCTCCGCTTAATATATAATCTCTGGCAACCTTCTCGTCCTCAGAATGAGCTGAAAATGAATATATTCCGGGAAGGTCGACTATAGTTATATCAGACCCATCCGATTTTAAAAGTCCCTCCCTTTTTTCAACCGTAACGCCGGGCCAATTCCCCGTTTTAATATTGCCGCCCGTAAGTCCGTTGAATAAAGTAGTTTTTCCGCAATTGGGATTTCCTACCAGCGCTATCTTAATTTTATCCATATAAATCCTCCAATAAATTTATAAATCCGCCCCAAAGCAAATTTCAATCCTCTGCGCTAAGACCTAACGTAAAGAACAATAAAAAAATCGTTAGCCATGTTTTTGATTGCATTTTATTCCCCCCTAATTATTTTTGCTAAATCGCAACTTTTATTCATGAGGAACTCCTTTCAATTGTAATAATTGAGCCTCATTTTTACGGAGCGAGAGTTTAAATCCTCTAACTTCAATTTCAACAGGGTCGCCTAATGGAGCAATTTTTAGTAATTTGATTTTTGTCCCTTTTGTTAAACCCATTGCTAAAAGTCTTTGAAGATAATCCCCCTCGCCCTTTTGAAAACCTTCAATAACGGCTTCTTCGCCAATTTTTAATTGGTCAATTTTTTTTTGCATAAAACCTCCTTTATAAATATATAAATAATATTTTACTGCGAATGTTAGTCTTGTCTAACATTCGCAGTAAAAAAAATTCACGCTTTTTTTACAAATATTCTGCTTAGCATCTCGCGCCCAATCATTATTCTCGAATCAAATAAAGACATAAGACAAGGACCGTTTTCGGTTTTTTTTAAAACAGTCAACTTTTGTCCCGGTACAATCCCTTGATTAATACATTTTTCTCTAAATTGTTGCCCCCCTTTAATTTCTACAATACTGACTTCATCAAATTCTTTGGCAAGAAAAAGAGGATAAGAAAAACCTGTATCTGCTTTATTCAATTTACGCCTCCCGTTCCAAACTTTCAACCGATTCTAAATATTTATTGAAAGATTCCTTCCATTTATTTTTATCAAAAAACGGAGATTCCTCCATGAATTGTATAAAAAACAACAATCTTTTAAAAGTATGACCGCTTAAAGTATGTTCTATTTTGCAGGCATCCCTATCGGCCTCTTGGTCTGAAAGACCTAAAAAATCGGTAAGAAATTTTGAAATTATTATATGTTTTTCCTTTATCTCTTCCGCTTTTATTTTGCCTTTTTCGGTTAAAATAACTTCGCCGTATTTTTCATGGGTAATCAAATTTAAATTTTTAAGTTTTTTTATCGCAGTGTTAACGGAGGATTTTTCTACCCGAAGTTTAGCGCTAATATCAGAAACGCGTATCTTACCCTCATGGTTAAAAAGATCAATCATCGCTTCAAGATAATCCTCAAGACTGGAACTTAAAGTCATTTAATTTAAACTCCCTCATCAGCAAGTTAGACGACGCTAACATATTAATTAAAAAGAGTCAAACATTTTTTAAAAAATTTACTCTAATAATTCAAAATTTATATTAGATTGTAACAAAAATAGATCGTAAAAATTGGCGGTATGCATATCGCTATTTATTTTTTGCAATTGTAAAATCAATCTTTACGCCATAGTAACTATAATTTGTAATTTTCAGATTTTTATATGCGTATCCGGTTATATTTTTTAGAACAACATTTTTATCAAAAGCTGTATATATCGTCTCATCGTTGAAAGCGAGGCTTATTTTAACTTCGTCTTCAATTTTTACTTCGATTGGGATAACGAATATATAAGTTACAATTTTATCGCTATTTATAAAGGCTTTAAAATCCTTAACGCCTGCAATTTTAATTTTTTTATTATTAATCGTTATCTCCGTGAAATAGTTAAAATCTTCAATACCGATGAAGAAATCTTCATAAATTAATTGGGTTTCTTTTTCGTCAAATAAGTTGTCATTGTTTTTATCGCACTCATTTATTACATCCTCGCTCCACCATTTATCCCATGTCCATGATATTTTAATTCCTTTAATAAAATTATCTTTAATAAGAAAATCAGAAGACGATTTAATGAATAAATGAGGGTGACTATAAGCGAGACTATTAAAAAATATAAATGCTGTAATAAATAAAATATATTTCATCTGCAAATCCTACCTCGTAATTTTATAATAGCGTCTTAAATACCATAAAAGCGCCGATGATAATTATTAGAATTATCGATACATATTCAATAATTATGGAGAATAATTTGCCTTTATTTAATAGTTTATTTGATAAAGTTAACATTTGATCTCTTAGTATTATACTTAAGAAACCTACTAAAGAAATTAGGATAAACATTCCCAAAGAAATGCTTGTTACGGATAAAATACCAATTATAAAAATATTTTTTGAGAGAGTTAAAAGCGAAATCGTTAAGGCGACAGGGCAGGGAATTATACCGGCAGAAACTCCCACAAGAAAAATATTTGTATTCTTTTTTAACTTTATAGATTCATTGTTTTTATGAATTATTTTTAAAATGAAAAATAATATTCCAATTATAATAATTAATATACCGCTTGCCGTAATAAAATAATTTTGAAGTTTTATCCGAAAAATACCCTTTAAACCGGTTAATACAAAACGAAAAAGAATTGCAAGAATTATTGCCGATCCGGTATGAATTATTGAAATTATAGCAGCCAATAATAAAGATTTTTGAACTGGATGTTTTTCCTTAAGAAAAAAAGATGCAACTAGCGCTTTTCCATGACCAGGACCAAGCGAGTGAAGTATTCCATAAATAAACGATATAAGAATGAGTAATAATACGGTTACAATATCAAAATTATTTATCAAGTTTCTTAATGTTTCATTAATATAATTATCAAAAAATCGTAATATCTCAATAAAATGTTTCATTTCTTTTCCCGACGTTTTAAATCAGCCCGCGCGGACGCGGACGCGGACTTCTCGTTTTCCTACCAGCCAACCCCAGTACTTGCCGGTAGCTTCAATTTATGAGTAAATTCCCTTTCTCACACTCCTAACATATATCAATATTAATATCAATATTAATATTTTCGTACCCCGTTGGTTTTTGGGGAGAGAATTTGACGCATACTCCCTTCCAAGCGAAAAAAAAGGTTGCCATAATGATAAAAATATTGTATTATTGGCGGGAAATTAACAACAAGGGAGGGGGTAATGGCAAAAGCATATTATTACAGAAGAAAGTTTGACGAATTAGAACCAAACCTTAAATTATTAGAAAA
>MWDO01000002.1 GCA_002070605.1 Spirochaetes bacterium ADurb.Bin133 | reverse complement strand
GATAAATCGCGATACATTCTATATGCAAAGTTTGTAACTAGCGATAATCTTGAAAATCACATAACGGCTTTAAAAGAGATGTTTTTAACTTTTGGATTACCCATGTCTATTTATTACGATAACGATTCAAAATACAGTTATATACGACATGGCGGCGTTCATTTTGATCAACGAACTGAAAATCCGGAACTAGTAATACCTAAGGCTTTAGAAGAAGTCGGAGTGAATTTAATAAATTCAAAACCCTTTCAACCGCAAGGTAAAGGTAAAGTGGAAAGAAAGTTTTTAACATTTCAAGGTCAAATACCGCATTATATGATTTTCGAAAATGCAAAAAATATAGACGATGCAAATGCCGTTCTAGAAAAATATGTCGAGAAGCATAATAATACATATTCCAGAGCTATAAATTCGACGCCTGAAAAAGTTTTTAAGGAAAATAATGATGTTTTTGAAGATCTTAACAAAAAAGATATCGAAAGCATCGAAAATGCATTTACAAAAAGAGCCATTCGTAAAGTAAGTAAAGTAAATGAAATTAGTTATAAGAATAAATGTTTTCTAATTCCAAAATATAAAAATTGTTCTCTTTCAAATTACGAAGTTGAAGTTAGAGAAAATCCAAATAAATGGATCAAGATTTTCTATAAAGATAATATATTGACTAAATATGATATTGGAGATATAGTATGATAAAAGAATTGTTTCAAAGCGTAAAGTCTCATTTTTTGAAATATGCGTCAAGTCTCAAAGTTGAACG
Source organism: Spirochaetes bacterium ADurb.Bin133 (assembly GCA_002070605.1). Classification (GTDB taxonomy): domain Bacteria; phylum Spirochaetota; class GWE2-31-10; order GWE2-31-10; family MWDO01; genus MWDO01. The sequence continues at coordinate 155,522 of MWDO01000002.1, read as the reverse complement.
ACATAAATATATATCTAAAATTTTTTGCATTTCAAAATATATCATCTTTGACAAAATTCTTTTTTTTATGTATATACAATATATTACTAAAAAGGAGAGATATAATGTTAATTATACCGGCGATAGATTTAATTGACGGGAAATGCGTTCGATTAACCGAAGGCGATTATAACCAGAAAAAAATATACGATAACGATCCCATAAAAATTGCCCGAATATTCAAAAATATGGGCGCTAAAAGGCTGCATGTAATAGATCTTGACGGAGCAAAAACCGGAAGTCCGATAAATAGAAACATTGTGAAGGCAATAAAGAAGGAGACGGGATTATCGATTGAATTCGGCGGAGGAATTCGCACCGAAGAAGATATAAAAAGTCTATTATACGAAGGAATCGATAAAATAATATTGGGCACAGTTTTAGTTAATAATCCCGATTTAGCGTTTCAATGGGTAAACAACTATCCGGACAATTTTATCGCCGCCGTGGACGTAAAAAATAATTCGATACAAACTCAAGGGTGGCTAAAAAACGAAAAAATTGATTCCATAGAGTTTGGGAAAAATTTGTTTCAAAATGGGTTTAAAATAGCCATATATACAGATATTTCAAGGGACGGCCGACTTGCCGGACCTAACATAGAAGCGACCAAAATGTTTAGCAATAAAACCGGGCTTCATGTTATACTTTCGGGCGGCGTAAGCTCGGAGGAGGATATAAAATCGGCTAAAACTCTTATTTATTTTGGATTAATCGGAATTATTGTCGGCAAAGCTTATTATGAAAATAAATTAGACTTAAAAGAAATTATTAAAAAGTATCAAAGATAATTTCTAATTATTTTATTTATATTTAAATATTCTCTCAATAGTTTCTAAATTTATGTAGTCGCTATCTTTTGCAATAAAGAAATTATCTATGTTTTTATTGATAAAATAGTAGTTTTTTTCGGCAAAAATCGGCTTAAATTGTTGATTTTTAGATATTAACTCTAGAATTCTTTTTTTTATTCTGTCTTGTTTCTCCTTTTTGTTCGTTCTTAAAAGATTATCCAATAATTCATTTATTGTTTCTAAGTCTGCGCTGTTATCAAAAAAAGGATAAAATGTAAAATCTGATTTAGAAAATAAAGAATAAAAATCTTCCAAAGAATTATTAAATTTATAATTTATCAAAGCAATATCAAAATCTTTTTCATAATATATTTTCTCTACAAATCTATAAAAAGGGTATAATTCTAAATTTATACTAAACTCTTCCGTTAGCAACGCTTTTTTTATATCTTGAGCGATTTTCTTAACGTCTTCATTTTCTTCAAACGCAACTAGGTTTAAAGATAAATTTTTCATATTGCCGTCTTCTATGTAACCGTCGTAGTTAATATCTTTAAATTTGTCATAATACGACGGCTCATTTTTCTTATCGTCCATCATAGTATCTAATATCGTATATCTGTTTTTTAGCGAACGAGCTATAATATCAGAGATTCTTCCCCTTAGCGCGCTATCTTCCATATCATTTTTATAACCGTTCATACAATTATAGGTAACGATTATTTTATTTTCGCAAAATCCTGTTGAAATAATTTTCACAAATTCTTTATTCTCAAAATATTTATATAAATTAGAAAAATCTTCATTACAAGATATTTTTATTAAATCGCATTCCATATTTGTAAAATCTATTATCATTTTATTTTTGTTTTCATAAGTTTTAAGAAATATTTTATCCGAATATGGATATTGGATATTGTTTTTATTCTTTTTAAAATAATTTGGATTTCTTGTTAACGCTATGTTCTTTTTAGAAATACTCTCTATTACAAACGGGCCGCTCCCTGTCGGAATATTATTCTTTGACCATGAAACGATAAAATCTTCATAGGATTTGATATCTTCTATTTCTTTCTCTTTTAAGATTGGAAACTTCGACAGGGCGTATAGTAAATTAGAATTTGGAACGTCGATAGATAATTCAAAATTATACTCGTCTATTTCTTTAAAATTAAGCGTTTTATTCTGAATATAAAAACTATTATATAGCTCGGTATTTTTTAGATAAGATTCTAATAACAAAAAGGATTTTTTTATGTCTTTTACCGATAGCGTCGAACCGTCGCTAAATCTTATATTATCTAATATTTCTAGACGATAATTGAGTCCGTCGCCGGATATTTCATACCGTTTGACTAAATTTGGTTGAGGAATTTCTGTTTTGGGATCGACCAAAAAAAGCGTCGAATATAGACTTGCGACAAGCAAATTTTCCGTATACGTACGCGCTTTAAAGGGATTAAACGTCTTTGGAAAATTCTCTACTCCAAAAATAATATCGGCGATATTTTCCGGACTATCTTCTTTATAATCGTAATTAATATTGTAAATTCTTTCATTATCGCTAATTAAAAAATTCTGTTGCGTTTTTTTACCGCATCCCACGGTTAATAACAGCAAACTCAAAATTAAAATAATTTTCATCGCCTTCCCTCTATAAATCATTTTTTTATAACTTTTTAAGTTTTACCGGTTTAAATTTTCCATATTTTATAGAATAAACCAAATCTTTTTGATCCTTAACGCTATTTTCAAAATCTGTTCCATATTTTATAGCCATATCGAGCGAATGCGTGTCGCTTCCCCCTACAAATTTGCAATTATGCTTACCAAATATTTTTTTAGTACTTAATATAGTCTCCTCGTCGCAATTACCGTTTAACAATTCTATGGCGTCAAATTTCTTTATATTGTTTTTATTAAAATCCGTAGAGTTTTTATTTCGCCATCGTAAAGGATGCGCCCAGATTAAAGCCGTCGTTTCAAGATTAATTTTCCTATACAACAAATTAATTGGAATATATTTTAAATTTTCATACAAATCATGATCTTTATATGAAAAAACAAGAACATGACCTATATCCGCGTCTATTTCCGCGCCAAAAAATATTTTTATTTTATCCTCATATTTTTTTTTAAGATCATTTTTTTCTTTATCGTTCCATAAATAATTGTGATCTGTTATGCAAATTCCGTCGATACCGCTCCTTATATACTGTTCTATCAGATCTGTCGCCGAAATGCGAGAGCACGAAGAATGTTGATTTGTGTGATTATGCAGATCAATTAACATATTTTTTGTTTTTTTTGTTTTTTTTTGTATATCGTTTTAATGTTTTAGTTGTTATATATAATATAGTTTTATACTATTTTTTGTCAATCAAATATTAAAAACGAGGAGATGTTTATGAAACATATTTCGTACATTTTACTACTGGCTTTATCGCTATCATGCAGCTTATTAAATCCCAATTTATTAATAATTCAAAATAATTCTAAATTTGATATTTTAATAACAATAGAAAATATAAATATTCAGGGGTTAAATATTAACAAAGGCGATAAACGCGATATTATTCTGTATCCCGGAAAATTTGATATAAAAGTAGAAATACCGGAGATCGGATATAGTAAAACATATAATACAGAGATCATGTATCTGGAAAAAAATATGTTTATCTTTAATCTAAACTGAACGCATATTTTCTTTCCAAACCGTTATTCTATCTCTGCCGTTCTCTTTTGATATATACAAAGCGTCGTCGGCTTTTTTAAAAATTATCTTATTTTCTTCTTTACTTTCAACCGTATACAATCCCATTGATAAAGTAACGTTAAAATTCAATCCGTCGATTGTATAAGTTTTTTTTATAGCGTTTCTGACTTTTTCGGCTACATATAGCGAATTGTCCTTTTCACCACGGTGTTTGAGCGCTATTACAAACTCGTCTCCGCCCCACCTTGCGACGACGTCTCCGCTTCTTACATTATTAACGGACTCTCTAGCGATGTATTTAATTATTTCGTCGCCGACCAGATGCCCATATGTGTCATTAATTTCTTTAAAGCGATCGGTATCAATCATTAATAGGGAGAAAGGCGGAGTTAAATTCTCTATATAACTTTCGACATATTGACGATTATATACGCCGGTTAGAGAGTCGCGCGAAGATTTTTCATAAAAAAGATCGGCTCTCTCCTTTTCCCAAGACATTTTACTATACAACTCAATATAGTCAAAAACAACCAATACTATTATAACTAACGAGAAAAATATAGAGCCCAAAATATTTGTACTAATGGTATTATAAATTCCGGTTTTCCCAAAAACCATAAAGAAAATATCGTAGGTCGTTACTATCATTAAAAATATACTCGCTGAAAAAATTACTTTTGCGTCGTTAGAAATTTTCAGGTTTTTAAACGTTGAATAAATCCAACCTAAAATATTTAGTATTATTAAAATATTAAAAATGCCGGCCATTTTCTTTAATAAAACCATATTATTTGAAAAAAATATAATTACTATCGCGCTGAATAAAATTAAAACAATGGAAATTAAATTAATTTTACCTTTAAATTCCCTGTATATAGCTAAAGACACAAAAGAAACGGATAGATATAAGCATGAAAATATAATTTTCTTAAAAATAATGGTCGAAAATATCATATCGTATATCAAAATATTGTCAAAAATATAAAAAGAAAAAAGCAACGTCGCTAAAGAATAGTATAAATATTCTTTTTTGGGGTTTTTCATTAAATTTGACAGTATCATCAATAATAAGAAACTAAACCACATTATTCCTATCGCTATTATGTAAATGTTTGATAAAACAAATTTAAACCAATTCATTAGTCTGTTTGCTTCTTTAACGTCGGTTATTATAGGCGGAAATGAAAGCGCTCCTATCTCGTATGTATAATATATTTCTATGCTTATTTCATTAATGTCTTTTATCAAATTTTTATCAATATCAAAATAATTTATCGTATTCCAAACAATACTAGAGTCGTTCTCTAAATTTCCGACAGAACCAATTAGTATTCCATTAAAATAAACTTTATACCAATGGCTTGCTATTCTATATATTACTATTTTGTAATTTTCTGAGTTAATTCGATCAAATTCTTTTTTTGGAATTTCCATTTTATAGACTATTGTCTCTCTAGCGTCGTTGCTTTTTATTTGATAGGTCAAATTATCTTTTTTCCCGTTTGAGAAAAAATCATTTAAAAAAAATTTTTTGCTTTTCTTGGAATAAATTATCAGGTTTGAATACAGCGATATAGAAAAAATACAAAACAAGGCAATTACAAGAACTCCGATGATAATAACTTTTATTCTCAATATTCTTTTCTTTTCCATCGCCAACCCGAGCCGCTAATCTATAAATAAAAAAAGGGGTTAAAAATTTATTTAATAGGTAAAAAAGAAATATAAATTAATCTAATACTTTATTTAATCTGAATCTCTATAAGTCCCGGAGCCAACATAGACAACATTTTTAAGGAGGTCTCCTGCCATGTTATCTCCGAATTAGCCACAATTTTAAATCTGTATTTTTTTTCAACAGGTAAAGGAGTTACCTTTGTTATCCACTTGATCAGCGTTTTAATACCGCTGGAGTTTAAAAACGTTAATTTGCTAAAATCCAGCTCGACATACTTAATATTATTTTCTAAAACTTTATTATGTATTTGTTCAAAAAATGGAACAAATATAGGTTCGGGATTTTGAACGTCGATATCGCCGCTAAAAGTTACTTTCATTCCGTTAGAAATATCCGATAACTCTACCGTTGCTTTTTCTGTTATAACATTATCAATTCCAAAACTATTCATAATAACTCCTTAAATTTTACTATTTTAAGTCAAATACTACCGTTACTTTTACCAAATCATTATCAACGTCAACCTTGATAAAAGCGTCGCTTTCGTATCTTATTCTGGCTAATCCCAATTGACTGCCTCCATCGGTTCTTAAAGCGGCTTCTTGCATTTTCATCAGATAAACCTCTTGAGGTTCTCCGCTATTTATCTGTTCTACTTCGCTTAATAATATCTTAATATTCTCTTTTGATGAAAAATTTTCTACGTGTAAAAACAATTTATTTTCATCTTTTTTATGCTCTACAGAAATCTTAGTTCCCTCGTCCGACGCATATTTAACGGCATTTTCTAGAAGTTCGCTCGCCGCCATTGAAATAACATCCGCCCATTTATTGTCCGCCAACGTAATTGAAAGAAAATTTTGCAAAAAAGTTCTTACCGTTGCAATGTACGTCCACCTCGGACCAAAAATCATCTCGATAAACCCATTTTCGACGTTTTTAAATAATTCCATATAGCCTCTCTTAAAATTTTTTAAGTAGTTTTTTTTGTAACATAACGCATTAATAATTCAAAATCTTTTTTATCTACATTAATTAATTCAACCCCAGCCTCGTACACCCTATCCGCGACGATCTCGTCTATTCTAATAACTCTGGCTTCCGCCGGAATAAACTCGGAACCGTCTTTAATGAAGAATTTCAGTTTCAGAACGCTGCCAATGGGCAAAGGCGAGTTTAACCTAATCAAAAAACCGCCGGCGCTAATATCCTGAGTATAAGAAGTCTGTAGGATTTTAGAAGAACTATCTATAATTTCATATTTAATTTGAATAGTTTCTCTAATTCTTGTAAATTTTCTTTTTTCCGATTTCATAACGAATTTATATTACAATATATCCAAAAAATTTGCAAATAATTTTTATACTTTTTAATAAATTTAATAACTTTTTTTTATTCTTGATATAATTATCAGTCGTTTATAATATCAAGGAATGTTTCCATTTTTTTTAAATCTTTTACTCCCGCGTAAGACTCTAATCCCGAGGATACGTCTATCATAAGCGGCTTATATTCCTTTATTATATCTAAAATATTTTCGACGTTAATGCCTCCTGCTAAACATAGTAAAATATTGCGCTCAATTGCGTATAATAAATTTTCATTATTAATTAATTTACCCGTTCCTCCGTATTCTTTTTCAGAGTACGCGTCGTAAAGAATAATAGGAGAGCTAAATTTCTTTTCAAAGTCGCTTTGATCCCTGACTCTAACGGCTTTATACCAACATACGTTGTAAGACAAAATATCTTCGTCGCTTGTATCTCCATGAAATTGTATAGCGTCGAGCCATCCTTCTCGCGCCGCCTCGACAACCTTATCGATATCGTCGTTTACGACGACTCCAACTTTTAACGCCCTGTCTCCGATAGCTTCGGCAATCGCTTTTGCGTTTTCAATCGATATTCTTCTGGGACTATCGGCAAAAACAAAGCCGATTATATCCGCTCCTTTTTCTACGGCAAATTCGGCGTCCTTCAAATTTGTTATTCCGCATATCTTTACAATTAGTTTTTTCTCAAAATAAATCTTATTAAAAATAACATTATAAAACTTTGATCTGTTGTTAATACCGTTTATAAAACCCGATTTCAGCTCTCTGATTTTTTCGCCAACGTCGCTTCCTTTTATTATACTTGTTCCTACCAAAATAGCGTCGTACCCGCCGCATCCGGCAAAAAATGCGTCCGAGTATGTTTTTATGCCCGACTCGAAAACGGTAAATTCTGAATTGCTAATGCGCGATCTTAGACCTATCGGGTAATTAGTATCTATCTTAAAATCTTTTAGATTTCTGGAGTTGACCCCGATTATCTTTAACCTCAAGGAAGAAATTTTTTTTAACTCCTCTTCATTATGTATTTCTACGATAGGAAGCATTCCAAATTTATTCGCTTCTTTAATCATCTTTTCTAAAACGTTAAATTCTAGTATTGAAGCAATCAATAGAATTAAATCCGCCCCCATTCTATACGATATTTCTACTTCTTCCGGGTATAATAAAAAATCTTTTCGCAATATAGGTATTTTTGGGAATTTTATTCTTACTTTTATCAAGTCCTCAATACTGCCGAAAAAGTAATCTTCTTCAGTTAATATCGAAACACAATCCGATCCGGCGTTTATATATTTTCCCGCATATTCTTCTACATTAATTATATCCCTCATTCTCCCTTCGGACGGAGAACCTCGCTTTATTTCAGTAATAACTACTCCTTTGCCGAACTCCGGTATATTTAACGGATATAACCTGTTTTCCGGAATTTTTATCCCAAAATTATAACCAAATTTAGAAATTTTTTCTTTTCTTTTTCCAACAATTTTATTTAGTATATCTTCCATTTACTTACCTACTTAAAAGAGGATAGTTTATTCAACAAATCGATAGCCTTCCCCTCTTTGACGGCAGATCTTGCAATATCGTACCCTTCCTTGATAGTCTTAGCAATTCCGTACGTATATAATCCCGCTCCGGAGTTTAAGAACACAATATCGGATCTGGGCGATTCTTTTCCGTTAAATATATCTAACGCAATTCGTTTGTTTTCCTCTACCCCGCCTCCGACTAATTTATCGTAAGTTGATTTCTTTATTCCAATTTCCTCCGGATCAAATTCGTATGTTTTGATCCATCCGTCGTTCAATTCGGTTATTTTTGTGTTTGAGATTAGCGATATTTCGTCTAATCCGTCTAGTCCGCAAACTACCATCGCTCTCTTCAATCCCAGTATATTTAGAGCTTCGCATATTTTTTCAGTCATTGTATAATCGCTAATTCCCATCGTTTGATGAGTAGCGTAAGCCGGATTCGCCAACGGTCCGATAAAATTAAAAACTGTTTTAAATCCAACGGCGGCTCTAGCCGGAGCGGCGAACCTCATAGCGTTGTGATACTTTCTTGCATACAAAAATGTGTATTTAAATTTTTTATACATTTCGATACTTTTTTCAATCGGCATCTCAACGTTTATTCCAAGCGCCTCTAACAAATCGGCGCTTCCCGATTTTGAGGTAGCCGCTCTGTTGCCGTGCTTTACTATATTAGCTCCGCAAGAAGCGCATATGATAGAAGAAATTGAAGATATATTAAAAATTTTAGCGTCTTTCGAGCCGCCCGTTCCGCAAGTATCTAATCTTTTTTCCGCCCCCTCGGGTTTTGGAAATGATATAGCTTTTTTCTTCAAGATCGAAGCAAAACCGGCAAGCTCCTCTTTTGTAACGCTCTTTATCGCTAAGGAGGTTAATAACGATCCTATTTGAGCGTCGGTCATATTGCCTTCGGTTAATTCGTCCATTATATCGTAAGATTCTTTAAACGAGAAATTTTGGAGCGCCATTGCCTTATTTAGATATTCTTTAACCGAAACGTTGTCTCGTCTATAATGAAGAAAATTCACTATGATTTTTTCGCCGTCTTTTGTCCCGATTGACTCGGGGTGAAATTGAAGCCCAACCAATTGGTATTCCTTATGCTCGACGGCCATAACTTCGCCGTCCTCGCTCCTCGCAGAAATATTAAAGCAGTCGGGGATGTCTTTTTCTTTTCCGACAAGCGAATGATACCGGGTCGCTTTAGTATCGTTTTGAATATTTCTAAATATCCCCATTCCGTTATGTATTATTTTTTCTACTTTACCGTGTACTATCCTCGATGCGTTTACAATTGGAGTGCCAAAAGCCGCTAAAATAGCTTGATGCCCCAAACATATACCTAATATCGGGTATTTACCTTTCAGTTTTTGGACTACCTCTATGCATATTCCGGCATCGGAAGGCGTTCCCGGCCCGGGCGATAAAACAATGAAAGAGGGCTTTAATTTTTCAATTTCAGGTATTGATATTTTATCGGATCTGACAACTTTTATCGGATAATTATATTTTAAAAATATCTGATACAAGTTATAGGTAAAGGAATCATAATTGTCTAATATTAAAATCATACTAAGCGCCCTCTTTAATATCTTTCATTTCGCTATCGGTAATCCCGAGAGACAACAACAAAGCCAACATCTTATGCTCCGTCTCTTCGTACTCTTTTTCCGGAACCGAATCGTATACTATACCGGCTCCGGCTTGCAAATATATCTTAGATCCTATATGTATAGCGCTTCTGATGACTATACAACTATCAAAATTATTGTCCTTCCCAAAATATCCTACAAGACCGGCGTAAGGACCTCTTCTTATTTCCTCTAAAAAATCAATGGTTTTAATCGCCTGTATCTTTGGGGCTCCGGAAACCGTCCCCGCGGGAAATGTTGAAATAATTGCATCTTCGACAGAATACTTTGTTTTATCAATATCTCCTTGGATTTCGCTTACAAGATGCATAACGTTTGAATATTTTTCAACTACCATCTCTTCAACAACCTTTACGCTTCCCCCTATTGAAATCTTTCCAACGTCGTTTCGTCCAAGATCCGCTAACATCAAATGTTCCGCAAGCTCTTTCGTATCCGATCTTAGTTCTTCCTCAAGCTTTTTATCCTCAGCCGGATTTTCGCCTCTCTTCCTTGTACCTGCAATAGGTCTAACGACTACTTTATCTCTTTTTACTTGAACCATTACCTCCGGCGAAGCCCCGTATAATTGAAACGTTTTAAAATTTATATAAAACATATAGGGAGAAGGATTTCTCATTCTCAAATTTCTGTACGCCTCGATTGGCGAAATATTCGTCTCAACCTCGACTCTTCTTGATATGACGCATTGAAATAAATTCCCTTTATAAATTTCGTCTTTAATATAATTAACTTTCTCAATGAATTTTTCTTTGTTATCGGAACGATTAACAACTATCGCTTTTTTCTCTTTATCCAAGGAATCCGGATAAGCTCCGTCCGATATTTTTTTCAGATCAATTTCTATTGCTTTTACCTCATTTTCCAGATTTATATCTTCTATTTCTCCGGAATAATACATTGAAACGATCAGTATTGTATCGTGAAGATGATCAAAAATTAAAAAATTCCTGCCAAATATAAAGGCGGAATCGTATAAATTTCTATCGTCGTTCTCATGACGAAATTTAATATCCTCTATCTCTTCGAAAAATTCAAATCCTAAATACCCCGCTCCGCCGTATGGTATAGGATAATCGTATAATTTATCGTCCGATGGAGCTCTATTTCTAAATTCGGTCAGAATATCTAAAAATTTTTTCCGACCTTTGAGCGAATATTTTTTCCCGTTAGGATTTAATAAAAAATAACTATTATTTTTTTTATATATTGTGAAAGCCTCTTTTAAAAGTATTATTGAATACTTTCCTTTACCCGTTTCCGTATAAGCCGTCTCCAATAACGCCGCGACAGTCATTTGCTCTAATATTTTTACCGGGGTTAATCTATCGGCGCTCACAACTTTTGTAAATATTCTAGCCTTCGACGAGGTCGTTTGATTTAAATCAAACATGTTTTATACTCCCTTAAATTATATATTAAATACATACCATACAATAAAAAAAGCCGACGGGATTAATAAACCGTCGGCTCTTCAATATATAAAACGGCAGTTTATTAATTAATTCTCAAAACTGCCACGACCATAATTTAAGAAGTGAAGCGCTTGTTATAGAATAGTTCGCCATAAATAAACCTCCTTAAATTTTAATCCTAATATATATCATTCAATATAAAAGTCAAATAAAAAATACAAAAAAAATAACCCGTCGGTTTTTTGTGGCGGATAAATTCGACGCATATGCGGCGCATGGAACTGAACCCTCGATTTCGCGTCCCGCGGCGCGTAGTCGAGGGAAAATCGAGGGTTACGTCTTCCCCAAAAACCGACGGCGTACAACGTTCCGCCGGTTGCCTTTTTTATTGTATTATTTTTCGCAAAATTGTATAATTCTTACAATAAATAAATCTTTAAGAAAGGAACGCTTATGATAAAAACAATTTTAATTTCGGGCTTATGTTTGTGTTTTTTTGGATGCAATACAATGAGCAACAAACGAGAAATTCGCTTTACTTACAGCAAAGGCATTGCCACGCCTACCAAAATTTACACACATGCCGAACCTGCCGACTTAGTGGAAGACTTAGGCGTCTTTGTTGAACGTCTTGATCCGAGGCGGAATAAGCGCCCCGGCGGAAGTAACGACTATTCTCGTCGCTGGCGCGCCTTAAAGCCGGGAGTAGTTACCGTTTGGTATAAGGAATTAGATATTGGATACGATGCAAGCAAACTAACCAAAGAATTTGAACCCGCCGCCTGTTACGTCATCGATGAAAACCTACATGTACGTTATTCAAAAGAGGAAACAGAAGCGGCGCGAGAAAGATTCAAACGGCGAAGGAGATAAACCATTAAGAAATTAAGGGAAGGTAAGAAAAATAAAATTTTGGAGGCAATTTCCAAGGCGCTTTATAACGATACGGATGAAGATAATCGTTGCTGGGCCGCCACGGCTATGATGCAGATGTTTTTTGACTATGAAGAGATTGCGCCGAAAGCGTTGGCTTATTTAAAAAAAGCTTTGGAAACGGAAACCGCTACAAAAGCAAAATGGGGAATTCTAGTTTCTGTCCAAGAAATAAGCGGCGGTAGGCTCGGTTTGAAATCTGACTCGCATACATTGCCAAGCGAAAGATCGCTTAAAGCGGCTTATAATAAAGCTGTAAAAATATTGGAGAATCATTAAGGAGAACACATGGCAAAAACAAAACTAAAAATGACACTTCCCAAAGAGTTTTTGGAATTAAGAGGGTCCGGATTGTCGGAGGAGGAATATATTCAAAAGGCCAAGGAGTACCTCGAATCCTGCCACCCCGATGCGCGGGAACGCGGGGGCGACAGGAACACCGCTTTACATTTACGTGTTCCGTTGGAATTGGCAAATTGGCTGGTAGAAAGAGGCGCCAATGTAAATATCACCAATAATCGCGACGAAACCCCACTTTTCTATCATGCAGAAAGGTGTAATTATAAGATGTGTAAATATCTGCTTGAGCATGGAGCCGATGTGAACACTAAGAATTATAGCGGGCGGAACGTTGTTTTTTGGCCTGCTGTTCACGCATCTGCAGACGTAGTTGAACTGCTTCTTGAACACGGCGCAGACCCCTCTGTTCGTGATGAAATTTATAACAGAACTTCGCTTACCGACCTGCTGGCAACACGAACCAGTAGTATGCCGCATAAAAATGTGGTAAGGATGGCAGAAATCCTCATCAAGGCGCGACGGGAGCGGGGTGGCATACCCGATGAAGAATGGAAGGAGGCTCAAAGATATGTTGCCAAGACCGGGCATAACTATAATCTTAGAATAGATGATTTTCCTTGTGATACGGAAGAAGAAAGACGCAAGTACGGCGAAGCGATGCAGATGCTTTACGAGCTTTTTGATGTAGAGCCCGTAGCACCCATTATCAAACACGATGGCAAAGAGCCCATTACGGTGGACGAAACGCTTTCTGTCAAAAAACAGTACAATGCGCTGTGGGACTACCTCGTGCCCGGAAGCGGTGCGTGCAAAAATGTGCAGGGCGAGGTTATACGCGTTACAGGGCGTGTGGATGATGAAATCTACAGAAACGGCGCTGCCAATTGGGACAAGGATTATAAAAAGATGCTGCTTGCCCTGCCCGATTATTTCAGGCAGGGAAACCCGCTCAATGAAGAGGATATGCAGAAAGCGCAGGAATCAATCGACCTTCTCATCAGCTGCAGGGGCTACGGCGAGTGGGACGAACCGGACAAGCTCTGCGCGCTTGCGGTTAAATGGGTTAAGCAAAACCCTGAGCCAATTCCATTGGGGAAGGTGAATTACAGGCGGTAGTAAAATAATCTTGGAGGTAAATATAATGGACAAACAAACTGACAAAAACAAAATTGATGTTCAACTACTCGGTTTCAAAATGAGGTACAGTAGTTTAGACTGGGTTATTGAAAAATTAAAAACCTTGGGAATTGATGACGAGAAGCTCAAACATTTGAGAGGAGAAAACGGCGGTTCTCTGCTTTCAGAGGCTATTAGCTTTGGAGCGCGCGATGGCATACGCTACTGCCTAAGCAAAGACATTCCCATGAACTGCGTAACAACTCGTGGCTACAACGAAATGCACCTTGTTGCCGAAAACCTTTTTTATAATACAAACACGCCTGAGGAATTGCATTTTGCAATAGAAATAGCCAACGAATTGCTTGACAGGGGTGTTGATTTAAGCGTTCAGGATAAAAGCTACGGCAATCTGCCTGTTTATTCGCTGATTTACGCCGGAGCCTTGAAAAGTCCTGAGGGTGTAGAGCTCGTTAAGCGATGTATTAAAATGAATTCGCCTGTACACATAAAAAACAAAAACGGGCTTGACATCCTTGGCTGGATGAATGACATAGCCGAACCAAATGTCGAAAAAGAAATCATCCAATATATGAAAGAGTTAGGAATTCTTGACGAATCGGGGCAATTTACCAATGTTGGACAATAGATGTAAAGGAGGAAAAAAAATGCTTTTATTAGGCGTAGGAGAAGAACGAGGTTGGCTTATGGCAACATTTAATCTGACCTATGGAATGTCGAAAATAATTAACTTACACTTTTGGACTTTTCTGATAATATAATATATTGATTGAAGAATTTTAAAACCGGCGTGTTTGTAATAAAGAACCATATTTTCATCGACATTCTTTCTTGATAAAACTATTTTTGTTTTAGTCAAAAATCCCGATAAAAACGGCGCTTTTTGCTCTATTTCATTAAACAACTTTTTCCAATTCGATAAGGCGTCTTCGCTTTCTGCGGAAAAATCGGTCGAATTTATCAAATCTTTTATCAAAAGTGATAGATTATACAATTTGTTTTCAATTTTGCTATAACAATTTACGATAGTTTCTTTTTCGATAATTTTTTTAGCGCTACCGGCGATTATCTCTGACGGGCTTTTTCTTTCTGAAGATATTGCCGATAAAAAATCGTTTAAATCAATGTTCTTAAAGGTTGAAATATCATACCCCAAATGGAGAGAGTTGTAGATATTTATATTATGGTAATTATTTTTTACAGAATTAAATCCTAACGCGTAATTTTCCAAAGCCAAATCTGTAAAAACAGTTTTTCCGTCGTTTCTTATTATTTTCTTTAGTTTTCGGTTTTTAGAAATCTTTACAAACGAATCTTCAAGCGGAGCGCAATAGCCGCTTTTTGAAAAAAGTCTGTCGTATAAAGGAGTCCCGATAGCGTGCGTAATAAAATTCGGATAAGATAAATCTAATCCGGAAAAACAGATATTTTTAAATCCCAGTTTTATTGCACATTTTAAGGCGAAGTCTGAAACCGTCCCCGACAACTCTAATTTATAATCGTCTAAATTGACGTTTAAGCCGTCAAAAAAATATTTTATTATCGAATCGTAAAAATTATCCGAAACGCTATAAATTATATTTTTAAAATTTCTGGCAATTCCCGGATATGATATAAGATCGCAGATTATCGCGCTCTGTTCTAAAATATTTGACGGGAAATCGTCTAACGAATAGTACTGACCGTCTAAAGACAGTATAAAATCCGGAATTATCCCATTTTTTATTATCGGCTTTATCGCCGTATCCGTCGCAAACAGCGTATAACGATTTCTGTAGCTCTTTAACGTTTTCATATCGACGTTTAACGAAGGACCTGCTCCGGCTATAATCGCAATATTATCGCCTTGATCATTTTCTTTTAGATCGCTAATGGGATATTTATAAAAATTTGTCGAATTGTATAAAAAATTCTTAGTCCACAAATAAGCAAAATTTGACTCGGTTAATATATTTTGAATATGCATTTCAATGGACTTTTTTATAGCTTCAATTATACGGGTTTCATCTTCATGAAATAAAACCTTATATAGTTGGTTGTGGGAATAATTTATCCTGCCTTCGCCTAAATAATTATTCTGTAAAATAAAAGTATAAATTTTAGAAATATCGACGGAGTTTATGAGCAGAATTTTTTTTAGATCAAACAAATGCGCTTTTGATTTTAAAATATTCAGGAAGTTGTCGTAAAAAACTTTTATCGGTTCAAAAATTATAAATATGGATTCTTGATTATTTTTGATAAGATTTAGCGCGGAATAAGCCAAACCTACTCCAAAAATAGAGACCAAAGATTTAGCTATAAATCTTTGGTCTTCCCCCTCCCTCTCGGGACGGTACTTTGAGTGTACGTACCGCCCGTCAAAAACTAATGTGTCAAATGAACTTTTCGACTTTTCTATCTTGTAGCTGTGGATAACTCCGTCGCCGGCAGTAAAGTCGCCTTCAAGTAACATTATTATTCGGCGCTTTCTTGTCTCATAAAATCTTGAATTTTAAAAACATAATTAAAGTTATCTACAACTTGATGCTTCTTTCTTTCTTTTATGTAAAAATCATTTTCCAAATCGTCGCTTTTTTCCGACGAATATTTTTTATATAAATCCAACCACTCTTCGCCGAATTTATCCATAGAAGGAGTTTCTTTATCCTTTATAGATACCACCATATATCCGTTTTCGTGTCTGAACGGTTCAAAAACGTCGTTTTTATTTCCCTTAAACAGTTTTACAATAAAAAGAGAATCGTCGGTTAAATCGGGATTGACGTTAGGAAAACCGTATTCCATAAAACCGACGGCGTTTTCCATAGTCTCAACTTTTACGCCGTTAGCGGCGGCCGCGGCTTCCAATCCTTTATTTTTAGCCAAATTATAAATATTATTAGCTCTATTCTTGTTTTGTTCTTCAATAATTGCAAAATTCTTGGCTATATAATCTGTTCTTACTTTCTGGATTACGTCTTCCTCGTTTAAATCGCCATATTTTTGATCCTGAACTTGAAAAACGATAGGTCCGATCGAGGTTTGAATTATCGATTGAGATACCTTTCCCGTTTCGGTAAGAGCTATAGCGTCTTTTAATTCTTGAGATTCAAAATCGCTTAAATACGAATAATCCGGATCGTAAACTATATTAATAAGTTTATCCTCAGATTTTAATTTGTTGCCAATCTCGTTGAACTTTGTCGGATCTGCCGAGATTTCTCCGACTATCGCCTCGGCGTCTTTTTTATCTTTAAATACCAATCTGTTTAGTTTATATTTTTTATAATTTTCTTTGTATTCATTATAAAACGATTGTAGGCTCTTATCGTCGACGTCTTGATTTGATAAATTAATATAGTTTAAAGATATTTTAGTCTTTTCCATTTTATACAGATCCCACCCTTCCAATTCAGACACGGGAAGACCTTGAAAAAAATCCGTTATATAATTTTGATACAAAAGATCCTGCATTACGTCTTTGGAATATTTGTTAACCAAAGACGAATCTTTTCTCATAGCGTTGTAATCCGGATCTCCGTCGGCGTCTGCAAAATATCTTTTCCCGATTTCTTTTACTAAATAATTTTTCGAAATCGTTATATTCATCTTTTTCGCGTTATACATCCCTATTATTTTATTCAGCGCCCTGTCAAAAAAGTATCGTACGTATTGATATTTCATATAGGGATCCATATTCGGCGTCTGGAAAACTCTTTGAATTTGGTTATTAAACTCGTCGTTTAACCCGATCTGTATTTTCTCATTTAATACTTTGCCTACGTAAGAATTAGGATTATTAGAGTTATTACCGGACTGGGCGTCGTCTGGTATAGAAATAGAACCGTCTTCGTTTTTAATTTTGTTTTTACCAATATCTCTTATAAAATCGTTCATGCCCAGCAAAGGTCCGCCGGTAAATATGAAAGTTACTATTATTATCGCAATTACGACGGTAACAAAAATATTCCTACCGCTAAGCTTAGACTCTAGCTTTTCGCTGTTTTTCTGATTATTTTTTATGCTCATTTTTATTCCTTGAGTTGATTTTGAAATTCAGCTTAATAAGTATCATTTTAACTAATAATTGTCAATCGACATAAAAAAAAATCTATTAAAATATTAACTTTTACTCTGAAATAATATTCTTTTTTTAATTAATTAAAAAATTTTAATTAATTAAAAAATAAAAATTATATTGATTTATTTTAACCATAATGTATAATAACAGATATTCAAGGAATATTTATGTTTAAGAAAATTTCTGAAACCATTTTTGGTAAAAAGATTAATAATACGAGAGTTGTTCCATTAGCGATCAAAATCCTAAGCGTATTTATCCTTTTTATCCTTGTATCCAATTTTTCTACTAATTACATAAATCTAATGTTTAATCGCGGTAAATTAATTAAATTACAAAAACAACTATTAATAAAAGATCTAAAAGACGTATACAATTTCTGCTCGAATCAATATGAGATTTATCAATTTAATAACGATCTTGAAAATTCAATTCTAAGTATAGAAAAAAAAATGCAAACAAATCTTCAGTATAACAAATCAATTAGTATAGGAGTAAAAAAAGACGGAGCTTTACTATTTGAAGCTTCCAAATTTAATAAAATTGGCGTCTTTAAAGACCAAGATACTTTAAAAATTCTTAATGAAAATAGACGCGGTAATAAAACGGAAGGAATTATCGATTTTAAATTTAACAACGATAAATATTTTGGAATTTACAAATATAGTTATAAATGGGACGCTTATATTATAATTGGAGAAGAGGCGCGGGAGTTTTACATGGAGTCCCTATTGATATTCAGAAACGTCTCGATTATAATAATTGTTTTAACGTTTTTATCCGCGATTATTGGGACTTTTATAATTAGATACATACTTAGGTTCGTTCGTATTATCACAAATTCGATAATGAATATGATACAAAATCAAAAAATGGGACTAATCGATTTGTCAAAAGCGCCAAACGACGAAATAACCTTTTTGGGAGTTTCGTTTAATTCCCTATCAAGTTCTATCAACAATTTAATGAATATTTTTCTCAAATTTGTCAATAAAGATATCGCTTTGAAAGCTTATGAAGATAAATTTATAAAACTGGACGGCTCTAAAAAGGAGTTATCTATTCTTTTTTCGGACATAAAAAGTTTTACGTATATGACGGAGACTTTAGGCATAGATATTATCAAGCTTCTTAACGTCCATTACGAAAGAGCCATAAAACATATATTGCTTCACGACGGAGTAATAGGTTCTATAATAGGAGACGCCTTATTAGCTGTTTTTGGCGTAATGACGGGCAATAAAGGCGGAATAAATAAATCTTTTCAAGCGATAAACAGCGCTTACGATATACAAGACGTTACCGCCGAATTAAGATCGTCTATGTACGTCGCCAGAAAAAACCTTATTGAAAAGAACGGCAAATTAACCGAACAGGAAGAAAAACTTTTTAAAGCGGTATTGATAGAAGTCGGCGTCGGGATAGACGGCGGCGACGTATTTTACGGAACAATCGGGTCTTACGATAGAATGACAAACACCGTAATTGGAGATAACGTAAATTCGGCGTCAAGACTGGAAGGGCTTACGAGAGTTTATAAATTACCGATAATATGTTCGGATTTTATTAAAGACGATATAGAAAGAAATATAATTAATAGCGGTATAGTTTTCATTGAAATAGACACAGTTCAAGTAAAAGGTAAGACTATCGGAAAAAAAATATATTATCCGGCTAGGGAAAAAGATTTCTCGGAAGAGCTTATAAATAATTTAGATAATTTTCAGAGAGGCTTAAAACTTTATTATGACGGCGATTGGAAAAACGCTTATAAGGAGTTTGTTAAGTGCTCGTTATCATTGGCGGACGTTTTCAAAGATAGGACTTTAAATTATAATCCGCCGAAGGATTGGAATGGAATATGGACAATGACGACAAAATAAAGAGAAAAAACGCCGATATTACAGTTTTCTTAGAGCAACACCTTGAGGAAAGAGTCGGTCCGCCGGATCTCTACGATTTACAAGAAGAATTCAAAAAAAATAAAAAAAACAAAGAAATTTTTTATAAACTTGCAATGGTTCTTTTTTTTGTCATAACTTTTTTTATAACATACGGTATAACAAAATTCATTGAAAAAAATAATAGTAAAATAAATATAAATATTAGCGATTTTACCGACGTAAACCTAAAGGAAATTCTCAATACCGCTAGAAAGTACGAAAACGATCTTATTATGGCAAAAAAAGCCTACGAAGATATAAATAATGAAAAACAACTCAAAATCAGCGAAAGAAACGCCGAACTGTTAAAGAACATTGAGGCTTTAAAATTTCAAAATTTATCCCCCGCCGAATTTGATAAAAGAGTCGCTATAATGCGAAGAGATAACAATAACAAAATATATGCGCTCGAATCGGAATACCAGAGCCTATTGGTTGAAAAAGAGAAAGAAATATCGGATATTGAAGAAAAAATCAGACAATACGATCAAAAACAGATAGAAACGGCAAAAAAAAATGAAGAAGTTTTAAATAATCAGCAAAGATTATTTGAAATTGAAAGAAAAAAAATAGCTAAATACTACGATGGGATATTGCTGGAAAAGGATAAAAACTATAAAAATTTAAAAAATTATTACGTAAGTTTAATTAATATTTTAAATAGAAATAAAGAAAAAGAAATCAAAGAGTTGATTTTAAAGTACAATCCAATTTATGCCGACGAAGAGTTTTTACGTCTCTCCTCAATTGATGAAATTGATTCAAAAACGGCGCTAAATTATTCAATAGTTCATAATGGCGACGTTACCGGCGATTTGACAAGCGACGCTTCGTCCGATAATGTTGTATTTGTTTTCCCTTATTTAATCGATTATAAAGACCAATTTGCTCAGGAAAACGTCTTGACTGAAAGCGAGTATAATTCGACAAGAGAGTACATTGCCGGTTTCAAATCTTTGATGAGGCGATTAAACGACGGTCCGTACATAAATTCTATTCCCAAAACATTCTATAGTTTATATAATTATTATATGAATATGATAAACAGATACGAGACTTTTATAAACAGATATTACTCTCTTGTCGAGGAAAAGAATTTGGCTATACAAAATTTAAATCAATCAATTCTGGATTTAAACGAAATTGTTTCAAATTTAGAAAACGATATTCTTCAACTCGAAAATAAAATCGTTCAAAAAGAAGAAGAACTTGCTCTAAAAGACGAACAGATAAAAAATTCGGAATCAATTTTATATACGTATCAAAATTCCTTGAATTCTCTTTTAGAAGATAAATATTCGGGATTAATCATTAATATTACCGATAACAACGATATGATTTTATACATAAAAAACTTAAACGCCGTTTCAAACGGTAAAATTGCCGACGTAATCAATTTGAAAAATGAGAAAATTGGAAAAATAAAAATTGTTGTCGACGAAAGCGGCGACGTCAAAGGGAAAGAGTTTTATCTAAACAAAAAGAAGCAGTTTAATATATTTGACAGAATTCTCATAAATTAAAAAGCCAAAATGCTGGAAGCCTTATCTTTATCAGACGCGCTAAATCTCCTAGAATTAAATTTCAAAGATTTTATAATAAAGTCTGAAACAGTAAATATAAACGAATCGCTGGGACGATATATTTATTCCGACGTACAATCGGATCAAAGTATACCCAATTTTAATCGATCGACTGTCGACGGTTACGCCGTTATCTCTTCAGATAGTTTTGGCGCGTCGGATTCGTACCCCTGTAGGCTCAAGTTAATCGGCTCTATAAAGATGGGCGCGCCTCCCGATATATCTCTATCAAGCGGCGAAACGGTTTATATCCCAACGGGCGGAGAATTACCAAATAATTCGGATAGCGTGGTAATGGTTGAATATACAGATAATTATAAGGACGGCTACATATATCTGAACAAACCGTCTTCGCCGGGGAACAACGTCATATTAAAAGGGGAAGACTGCAAACAGGGCGACGTTGTTTTAAAAAAAGGGGATAAAATTAGCGTAAAAACTATTGGCATACTCGCCGGACTTGGGATTAGCGAAATAGAGGTTTACAAAAAGATTACCGTCGGAATAATATCGACGGGAGACGAAATAGCCGATATTACTAAGAACCTTAACAACTCTCAAGTTCGCGATATAAATTCATATGCGTTATTTAACGAACTGCTAAATTTTGGAATAACTCCAATACAACTCGGTATAGTAAAAGATAACGTCGAAGATATTAATCGTATCGTAAATTATTGCTTATCTAAATACGACGTTATTCTTCTTTCCGGAGGCAGTTCAAAAGGTATAAAAGATGAAACCATAAACGTATTAAATCGCATACCGGGCGCTAAGATTTTATTTCACGGATTATTAATAAAACCCGGCAAACCGACAATTTCTGCAAAAATCGGCAATATTCCGTTTTTCGGGCTACCCGGTCAACCTCTGGCGGCGTATTTTGTATATAAGAGGTTAGTCGAGCCTTTTTTGAAGTATTTGTATAACGACGTTTCAAATCAATTTACGATCAAAGCCAGACTTACGACAAATTATCCGTCTAATAACGGTCGAGAAGAAGCCGTTATAGTAAAATTAAACTCAGAGAACAATGAATATATCGCTCTTCCAACTTTCTACAAATCGGGATTAATATCTTCGCTCTCCAAATCAGACGGGTTTTTTATTATTCCTCGGGAAAGCGAAGGCGTAATGAAAGATAGTATTGTCGACGTTGTTTTATTTTAGAATATTTTCTTCAATAAACTTATTGATTTTATTGAAATCAAGCGATTCTAGTTGAACTCCGGGAACGCTGATAATAGAAGAAGCCATATAACTGGCAATTTTCCCGCATTTAGTAAAGTCGTACCCCTTAGAATAACCGTATAAAAAGCCGCCGCCGTAAATATCGCCGCATCCCGTTGAATCCAAGACTTTTTCCGCAGGGTATATATCAATTTTGATTACGTCGTCGCCTGAAAAAATATAGCTCCCTTTAGAACCTACTTTTACTACGGCTATCTTTACCCCCATTTTAATTATCTCTTTTCCCGCTTCAATCGGATCGTCTTTTCCCGTTAATATCTTAGATTCGTCTTTGTTGCCAAAAAGTATGTCTACGTAATTGGTTATAATTTTTTTAAATTCTCCTACATTTCTTTCAATACAAAAAGGATCGGCAATATCAAAGCTTATGCTAAGCCCAAATTTTTTTGCGTTAGCCATAGCAAATTCTACCGCCTCTTTTTGAGTTGGAGTATCCCATTGGTATCCGGTGCAATGAAAAATATTTGATTCGGATAGTACGTCTAAATTAATATCGTCTTTCGAGTATTCTCTGCATACTCCAAGATGGGTGTTCATAGTTCTTTCAGCGTCGTCTGTCGTTAATATAATTGAAGTTCCCGTTATTCCAAAATCCACTTTACGTATTAATGTTTTAACGCCTCTTTGAGCAATTTTTGATTCGTAGAGTCTTCCGTACATATCGTCTGTTACTATACCGGTATAAACTGATTTCCCGCCCAACATGGAAATTGTAGATATAGTATTTGCGCAACTTCCTCCGGGTACGGATATCGTTTTATAATTTGAAATACTATTAAGAATTTCTCTGGATTTACTTTCGTCTATAAGATGCATTATGCCCTTTTTAATTTTTAATTTGTTTAATACTTTCTCCGGAATAAAAGCCTGTACGTCCATCAAAGCGTTTCCCAGTCCAATAACATCGTATTTTTTCATTTATCTATCCTTATTTGTGTTTTTCGCTTAAATAACGATAATCTAGCGCTTATCTTTGTAAATCCTAAAAAGAAAAAGATTACGACTTAATCGTTATTATAAGATTATTTGATATTATACTAAAAATTTAATATTAATCAAGACTTTTTATTATTTTGACAACTTTAATATTTTATCCGCCATTATAGCGGCGTTTATCAATCCTTGCTTACCAATACCCATCGTAGCGATAGGGACCCCCTTAGGCATCTGAAGAATCGACAGTAGAGCGTCGATACCGTTCAGCTCGCCGACGGCAAGCGGAATTCCTATCACCGGCTGAGACGCCTGAGACGCTACGACGCCCGGTAAAGCGGCGGCTAAACCGGCGGCGGCTATGTATATCTTAGTTTTATTAATTTTCAAGAATTCCAGAAGCTCTGGTAAATTCCTGTGCGCGGAATAAACAAACGTTTCAAAATTGATTTTCAAATCAAGCAGTTTTTCTTCCAACGGCTTGATTATCGGCTTATCATTTTCGCTACCAATAATAATTGTTACTTCGGACATAGATAGAAACTCCCATAAATATTAAGATTTAAAGACTTTAAGTTTTATAAAATAATCGACTAACTCTAATTCGTCGTATTTTTCTAAAGTATTTGCGCCGATATTATTTTCCCAAAAATTTGTAAGATAATCCAGCACAAACTTTTCATTGGCTCCAAATAGCGATAACAGCTTTTTATTCGAAAAATATTCGTTAAATTTTAATCTGATAAAGAGTTCTTGATAATAATTTCTCTTGTCTTCATTGTCAAACAAAAGTCTTAAAGATAACTCCGAACGCCTGTTTGTTTTATCCGTCTCGTAAGATTTCTTCCAAAATTTATAAGCGTTTTCTTTTTCGCCAATTTTCCAAAGAATTGAAGCAATTATATCAAAATAAACGCTCAATTCCATAAAAGAAGCAATCGTTATCCCCTCGAGACCTCTCTGTAATATGGCAAGAGCTTCTTCAAAATTCTTACTTTTATACCGTTTCTCAACAAAAGAAACCAAATTTAAAGACTTGAAAAAATCATTTTGAAAATAGTAATTATTGTTTTGCTTATTATCTCTACCGTTCATTGAAACAAATTTAAATATATTTTAATTAATAGTCAATCTTTTTCTTGACTAAATTTACCGTTGTTAGTAAATTATTCAAAAATAAATAATTTTTTAAATTAATAATTTCATTATAAGGAGTGAAAAAAATGACTGTAAAACCATTAGGAGAAAGAGTATTAATTGAAGTAAAAACTTCTGAAGAAAAAACTTCCGGAGGAATAGTAATTCCTCAAGCCGCGCAAGAAAAAACTCAAGAAGGTAAAGTTATCGCCATAGGCTCATCCGATACTATTAAAGTTAAAATTGGCGATAAAGTTATTTACGACAAATACGCCGGTACTCAGATCAAAATTGGAGATAGAGATCATCTTCTAATTAAATTTGAAGAAATTTTAGCCGTTATTGATTAAAAAAGCGCAAAAAAAAAGAGGCCGCCTTTAGAACGGTCTCTTTTTTTATTAATGCTATCTTATCGTATTAATCTAACCTTCATAAACTAAGTTGAAACATCCAAAGAGCTCCGGTTTTTATATGTAATAATTCTTGCATCTTATGAGTATTCGTTAATAGCTTTTTCAACTGTTTCTTTGTCCAAATAGGTAATTTTACATATCTCGTCGAGAGAATGATTTTGCTGAAATAAACGGTATGCAACATGTTCCAAACGCTCGCCAATTTCAATCATGTTTTTATCAAAATCATAAAATCTAAGAACCTGTTGTTTCCACGGTTGTTCTACTATTTCATGGACAAATTCTAAATTTAAATTTTTAATTTTATTTACAATATCCGCTAGATCGTCATGCTCAAAATATAACTCAAAACTATTAGATTTTTTAATAATATCTCTCTTGTCTATTAATGATTGAAAATGCTCTCGTTGATGTATTGCAAAATCTCCCTCAAATGTAACATTCTCGCCAAAATCCATTTTTACAGTCTGTCCCAAAACGCTCTCATATAAATACCGAGATTTTTTAATGTCGTCAACTACAACAAGCGGACATATAAATTTCATTCTCTCTCTCCCTGTAAAATAATCTCAACCAACATTTTCGATTTAAACGTCGTTTTGTCATAGAGTCCTCCGTAAATAGCGATTTACATCTTATTGTACGCTTTAAAACGGGTAATATTATTTTTGCTCATTTGATAATTTCTTGAATTATTTTATTAGCATTTTCAACGTATTCATAGCATTTATAAATCATATTTGATTCTTTAAATTTATTTTGTCCTTCATCAGTTAACAAATTAATACCATCAATTAAACATTTACATTCAATTGCGCCATATTTAGCTTTAAATTTCTCAATAAAGTCTCTAACAAATATATATACCTTTTCTTGCTTTAATTTGTCTTCATTTTCACCTCGACCGAAAATTAGTCCTAGTATAAGAATTCCACCTGTTATTGCTCCGCAAACATTTTCAGTTCGCCCCATACCTCCGCCAAAACCACATGCTAATTTTAATGAAATTGATTTATCAATTCCTAATTCCTCTGCAAAACTATAAATCATTGATTGGGCGCAATTATAACCTTCTTTAAATTTTTTAACTGCTATTTCTTCCTTTTTCATATTCAACCATCCTCTAAGTTTTATTAACCAAATTCTTCTCCCCAGCGCCTCAACATACGATATTAAGCTATTTAACTTTTAGTATTACCGAAGAATTTGCGTTTATAGAGGCGGAGCTCAAAACGTTCTTTTTTACGCTTAGCTTTATATCTCCTAAGAGCGTCTCAAATTGAGGAGAGCCGGTCTCCAAGCCCGTTCCGGTCAAATCGAGTTTGATTTTCCCTTTTTTAGCGCTGAAATTGTGTATAACTACGATTTTGTTACCTTCATGCTCCCTGTAATACGCGATAATAGTTTCGTTTTTTCCTATGGTCGGTAAAGATTGAAAAGATCCCAGAGACAAAGCGGTATTCTCTTTTCTGATATTTATCAATTTTCTATAATGATTTAAAATAGAATTTTCGTCGCCTTCCATTTTTTTTACATTATAGTCGGGGTAATTTTGATTTATTATATTCCAACTTTTAGCGTTAGTCGTGAATCCGGCGTTTGCGCTATCGTCCCACTGCATACAGCATCGCAAAAATCTATCCCCTTTAAAAGAGGTCGGGGTGTCCAAAGCGATCTCCTCTCCGTAATAGACAAAAGGGATACCCGGCAACGTAATATACAACGAGCCGGCGAGTTTGGCTTTCTCTATATTTCCTTCAAATTCTCTGAATGGTCGAAATTGACCGGTAAAGAGATCGTGATTTGTTAGCAAAGTGCCGTAAAAAGTTCCGTTTACTACCGAAAAATTTTTATCCTCGGCATATTTTCTTACAATATCTTCAACTAGATTGACTCCGTTTTTTGTAAAGGGAACTCCGTTTTTTACCATTCTCATAAAACCGCTCGCCGCTCTAAAGTCAAATACGGCGTTAAACATATCTTTACCGTTTCCTAAATATTTGCTATATGGGATCGAAGAGGCTTCGGCTATAATAAAAAGGTCTTTGTCTTTATAGGCGTCTTCGTATAAAACTTTTCTAAACTCTCTGAATATTTCCTGATTTTTTTCCTCCGAGTCTGTAAAGTTGGTAACGGCGTCGAATCTAAAACCGTCGACTCCGACGTCTAACCAAAATCTCATAACGCCTTTCAAGTATTCTATTACTTCCGGATTCTCAAGATTTAAGTCCGGTTTGGTGTTGACAAAATGCGCGTAGTAAAATCCGGTAGGCGATTCGTGGTATTTTTTATCTTTTTTGTCCGACCATACGTACCAATTTCTATATTTTGAATCGACGTTAGTCGACGCGTCGATAAAAAACGGATGCTTACTGGAAGTATGGTTTGCAACAATATCTAATATTACTCTTATACCGTTATTATGACAAACGGAAAGTAGTTCTTTAAAATCGTCCATAGTCCCGTAAGTCGGATCGATCGCCATATAATCTACGGGGTCGTAGTTATTTGTTCTCTCATCAGAATCGTTTATAGGCATTAACCACAAACCGGATATGCCGAGTTTTTTCAGATAATCTATCTTCTCAATAACGCCTCTAAAATCGCCGTACTTATCGCCGTTAGAATCGTAAAAAGACCTGACGTACATCTCGTAAAAAACTCCCGTCGAATACCATTTATTGATATCGTTCGACGGCATGACATACTTCTTACTTTGAGCGCTAACGCTAAACAAGAAAGTAGAAATTAGAAAAACAGCTAAAAATCTTTTCATAATAAATCCTCTTTTTAATAGTATTTGTATTAAAAATTATATAGCAAAAAAACTAAAAGTAAACCCTTTATTTATTTTATTACAAATATTTTTAAATTTACGTAAAATTAGAAATTTTTTGTTAAAATTTTTCGCTATCGATTATTATTTAAATTCTGTCAAAATAATATTTCATCTCATTAATCATTTGAGTTTAACGAAGAGATTAACTCGTTAGCGTGGTTCAGACTGATTTCGGTAACGTTTCCCGACAACATTCTGGCAATTTCATTCCTTTTGAGACTTTCGTTTAGAGGTTGAATAGAGGTTTTAGTTCTTTCATTAAGAGATTCTTTTTTTATTAAAAAATTTCTGTCTCCAAGCGCCGCTATTTGAGCAAGATGGGTAATGCAGATTACCTGCCTGTTTTTAGATATTGATTTAAGCGATTTTGCGACGGAAATAGCCACTTTACCGCCGATTCCGGCGTCTATTTCGTCAAAAATCATTGTTTCTATCGAATCTTTACTTGAGAGAATGGTTTTTAACGCCAGTATCACTCTGCTCAGTTCTCCGCCGGAAGCTATTTTAATCAAGCTTTTAAGAGGTTCGCCGGCGTTAGGGCTTATTAAAAATTCAACGGAATCTATCCCGTTTTCGCCGTATTTTAGTTTTTTGAGATTTATTTCTATATAATCGTCTTCCGATTCCTCATTTATTACGCTTATTTTAAAATCAGACTTTTCCATACCAAGTTTATTCAGTTCGTTTATTATGCTTTTTTCTAAAACGACGGCTTTCTCTTTTCTGATTTTTGAAACTTTTAAGGCTTGATTGATATACATTTTTTGTATTTCCGCATACTCTTTTTCGATTTTCTCTTTCTGTTCGGAGGAAAATATTATCATATTAAGCTCTTTTTTTATCTCTACCAAATATTTTCTTATAGCCCCAATCGATCCGCCGTATTTCCTTTTCATTTTTTCTATCGCTTCGCTTCTCTCTATAAGAGCGTCCAGCTTATTCGGTTCCGTTTCGTATTGTCTGGAAAAATTATTCAACTCGGAATATACGTCTTCTAATTTGTAAAAAATGTCGGATAACTCGTCGTCTTTATTCTTCAATCTCTTATCCAATTCGGCAATACCCGCCAAACTGTTCTTGCTAATCCTAAGTTTAGATAAAATTCCTTCATTTCCGCTAAAATTGTTTTTCAAATCTTCAAACAACGACGAAATTTTTTCTACATTTTCATAAATTTTTATTTCATTTCGCAACTCTTCGTCTTCGTTGTCTTTGATTTTTGCAGATTCAATCTCTTCTATTTCAAATTTGATAAGCTCGATTCTCTTCTCTTTTTGGTCGTCGTCGGAAAGCAACAGATTTAACTCTTTATATTTAGCTTTTAATCTGTTATAGAGATCTTTTAGAATCGTTAAATCTCCCGATATGTCGATAAAATCGTCGAGATAGTTTATATGAGTATTTCTCCTTAATAACGACACCCCTTCATGTTGACCGTGAAAATCAAAAAGTTCCGCAGATATGTCGGACAGCTCTTTACTTGTTACCTGAGTTCCATTTATAAACGATCTGGATTTACCGCTATTAGACAATATTCTTCTAACGATTATCTCGTCGTTTTCAATTTCAATCCCTAACGTTTTTAGATATTCTTGAACTTTTTTGTTGTTTATTGAAATAGCTCCGTTTAAAGCCGCTTCGTCGCATCCCGTTCTTATCTGATCCACGCTCGCTCTTCCGCCGAGCAGTATCGATAGCGCTTGAATAATAATCGATTTGCCGGCGCCGGTTTCCCCTGAAATAATATTCAAGCCCTCTGAAAATTCTATTTCGCTGTTATCTATAAGCGCAAAGTTTTTTATCTGTAAATATCTTAGCATAAGCGCCTCAATTTCATACGGTCCACCCAAGTTTTAATTTAAGTATTTCAGAAAAACTTCTTT
This sequence comes from Spirochaetes bacterium ADurb.Bin133, assembly GCA_002070605.1. Taxonomy (GTDB): domain Bacteria; phylum Spirochaetota; class GWE2-31-10; order GWE2-31-10; family MWDO01; genus MWDO01. The sequence goes on along the minus strand of MWDO01000002.1, from coordinate 125,945 downwards.
TTCCCCGAACGACCTTAACGGTCTTTTCAGACTTTTTAAAAGATATTTTCTGACCTATATCCAATAAAATGACTTTCTGACCGTCGAGAGTGATCTGCGGTTGAGCCGACGACTCTTTAATCTTAACGGTTATACTTTCTGAAAAAGGGACTATGTATGGACGTATAGCGAGAGTGTGAGGACAAATAGGGGTTACTACGTAAGAGTCGACTGAAGGATGCAAAATTGGTCCCCCCGCGCTAAGGTTATAGGCGGTAGAACCGGTAGGCGTGCTGATAATCAAACCGTCTCCGTTAAAGTCGCACACCGAACGACCCTCCAGAAAAACCTTCATCCTAATCATTCTGGATATGCCGGTATGAGATATAACCCCTTCGTTTAAAACGGTAAAAATTTCGTTTTCCCCTTCAACGTCGACTTCTAATAACGCTTTATAATCAAAAAGCGCTTCGCCGTCGATAAATTTCTTTAAGTACTCTTCAAGATCGTTTATCTCAATGTTTGTATTAAAGCCCAAGCGCCCCATATTGATACCGAATATCGGTATATCTAATCCGGCAAATACCCTTGAAGTATAAAGAAAAGTCCCGTCTCCGCCGACGGAAAAAGCCGCGCTAAATTCTTTACCAACGTCTTTTCTTTCTCTATGTAAAATATTATACAAATCAAAATCTTTATTCGAATAAAAAAAAGTCTCGAATTCAATATTATATTTCTCTCCTAAAAGAGATATTCGAGCCATAAATTCCGGTATATTTAACTTCTTCTCTAGAGCGACAATCGCTATTTTATTCATTCCGAGCCTTTTTTACTATGAGCGAGAGCGCTATAGAATAATTTTGTTTAAGGGATACTCTACGATTCCCGAAGCTCCGTTTTTTTTCAATATAGGAATAAGATCTCTAACAACCTTCTCTTCAATAATAGTATTTACGGCAATCCAGCCGTCGTCGCTAAGATTGCTGATTGTCGGTTTCTGTAAAGCGGGTAAAACGTTTATAATCGGATCGAGATTTTTCTTTTCAACATTCAACATTAGTCCGACTTTATTATCCGCTTCTAACACCGCTTGAAGCGCCATATCGATATTTTCTATTTTATTTTTCTTCCAACCGTCTTTTAGCGCCTCTTTATTTGCAATTAATTGAGTCGTTGAAATCATCACTTCGTCGATAATAACAAGGTTATTTGCCCTTAAGCTCGATCCCGTTTCGGTTATATCGACAATCGCGTCGGCTAATTTCGGACATTTTACCTCGGTCGCTCCCCAACTAAATTCTATTTGGGCTTTAACTCCTCTTTTTTCAAAATGTTTTCTTGTCAGTCCGACGGCTTCGGTAGCCACTCTTTTCCCCTCAAGGTCTTTTAGCGTTTTGATGTTTGAATCTTGATGAACGGCTACAATCCATTTTACGGGATTTTTACTCGCTTTTGAGTAGTTCAGTTCCGAAATATATTCGACTTCGGCTTCAGACTCTATTACCCAATCTTTACCGGTTATCCCCGCGTCGAGAATTCCCTCCTCTACATATCGAGCCATCTCCTGCGCTCTTACCATAAGCAGAGAGAGTTCGTCGTCGTCTACCGTCGGATAATAAGACCTTGACGACGTAACTATTTTGTATCCCGCTTTTCTAAACATATTGACTGTCGCCTCTTCCAGGCTTCCTTTAGGTATTCCAAATTTTAATACATTTTCCATAGCATCCCCTTATTTTTTATATACTTCATTCGGTTCAAATTTTTTTATTTCGCCGTTATAAACCCATTTGCCCTCTTTATAATTCCTAAAAAAGCAACTTTCATACCCTTCGTGGCAAGCCGCCGCCAGTCCTTTTTGCGTAACTTTGTATATTAACGTATCGTTGTCGCAATCGATTAGAATATCGACAATCTCTTGAAAATTTCCAGATTCCTCTCCTTTTCTCCAAAGTTTGCCTCTGGATCTTGACCAATAAGTCGCTCTACCGGTTTTTAAAGTATATTCAAACGCCTCCTTGTTAATATAGGCGAGCATTAACACCTTTCCGCTCTCGGCGTCTTGAGCTATAACCGGAACTAATCCGTTTCCTTTTTCAAAATCTATATCCAAAACAGTCTCCTTTAAGTTGGTTCATCGCGTATGGAATTATATTATATTACGATTAAAATTCAACTAAAATAAGAATTTATTTAGACGCCTATTTTTCTTTTAAAACTTTAACGGATACGGGAGATATAGAGTCTATTATTGATAGAAAACTTTCTTCGTATTTTTTATAAGTCTCCGATATTGCCAGAGCCAAAACCATTACAATTTTATTATTTGTATTAATTAAAATCATCGCCCCTATGTCTATCGGTCTTGATTTGTTTAGAACGCCTCTTGCGTCGTAAGCGTAGCCGGACAATCCGTTAAGAGTTAGCGGTTCAATATTTGTGGTCTCTTTTACGTCGGCAATAAAAGAGTTAATATGATCTTTTAACTCTATTATAGCGTCAGAAGTAGCGTCGGATTTCATCAACATAAAAATTATTACTATATCTCCATTGGGACCAATTGCAATCTGTCCGTTTTCTTCGTATTGCATAGTCCAGTCGGCGGGTATTAACATTTTTATTTTAGCGTCGTTATAGTAAACCTCTTCGCAAAACGCGTTAGACGCCGGAGAAAATAAAATAATAAAAAGGAAAAGGAAACTTTTAATTTTATACGATTTCATTATGCCTCCTTTTATGTTTTGTCTCTTAATATCTTGCCTTCGCCAATCACTATATCCGGATAAGCGCCCAAATAAAACGGGTTTTTGTTCCAAACTACTAAACTTGCCAATTTCCCCGCTTCAATATTCCCCAATTTGTCGTCTAAATCTAAAATTTTTGCATTTTTATATGTAATCAAAGAGATCGCGCTCTCTTCGCTCATTCCTTGAATCAAAAAATATTTCAAAGACTCTCTAAGATTGGACGTAAGAATAACGGGATGATCGGTCATAAGTCCGAAAAACGCCTTAGAGTCCATTAATTTTTTTACATTCGCATATCTTGCGTTTTTCAATTCGACTTTATAATCAAACGATCCCAGAGGACCGTAAACAATATCTATCCCCGCGTCGGCTAAATCGTCAAAAACCTCGGTATGAAAAACGTCGCAAACATGATCCGCCGTAACTTTAATATTATATTTCTTTACAAGATCTATCAAATATAGGGCGTCGTCTTCCTTATGTACGTGAACTTTTACGGTCTTCTTTCGTTCAAGAATTTCGAGTAAAGCCAAATCTTCCGTATTAAATTCGAGCTCAAACTCTTTATTTATCATAGATTTTTCTTTTTCTATCGATTCTTTACCAAGATTTTTTTCAGCTATTTTGTTTTCAAGCTCTTTGATTTTTCTCTCTTTGGATAAAACCGCTTTCTTTTTCTTTACAAGAACCGACTCAAACTTATCCTCAAGTAACGCGTAAACGCCCATTCGAGTATTTGGTCTTTCTCCTTTCCACGACGTCGTCGAGCGGGGATTGTATCCCAACGCCATTTTATATCCGTAATCTTTTAATACGGCGTCTTTTCTGTTTTTTGAAAAATTTTTTATAACCATCGCTTTTCCGCCTATAAGGTTTCCGCTTCCCGGTATGACGCAACTATATAAAACGCCAAAGTCGACGGCTTCTTCAAAAGCTCTATCGTCAAAATAAACGCTGTTTAGGGGATTGAGAGTCGGCAATATTTGACTCGCGCGATCGTTAACTTCCCCCTCTTGTCCCGGTTCGCCCTGTCGTTCCAACCCGATGTGCGAATGCGCGTCGATAAAAGCCGGAGTAACTACCCCGGAATAGTCGTACTCCTTTTTTTCTTTAGAAACTTCGACTACTTTATCGCCTTCAATAGTTACATAAACGTTATCCAGCTTAGATTTACCGTCGTATAACGTCGTAGCGTATATTATCGTTCCGTTTTTACCCATATTAAGCTCTTTAGTTATAATTTAGTAAAAGGTATCTTAAAATTATAAATAATAAATTGAATTTTACATCCTTTTACAAATAATATCGGCATTAAATAATAGTTATAAAAATTTTTTAATTTATATAAATTAGTATCCCGTCAGTTTTTTGGGGTAAGGAAATGGATAACGCGAGTCTGTCTCAAAAAAATTGAAACATATGGAACAAACCCCAAAAAACTGACGGGATTACATATAATTATTTTTTTTATATTGACTATTTCCTTTCTATAACTTATAATCCGTCGTATAATCTATAATCTATCGTTGGAGGAATAGAATGGGCGTATTTAATTTTATAAAAGGTCAATTTATCGACGTTATCGAATGGGTGGACGATTCCGCGAATACAATGGTTTGGAAGTTTCCCGATAGCGATAAGGAGATAAAAAACGGAGCGCAATTAACCGTTCGCGAGTCTCAAGTAGCGGTTTTTTTAAACGAAGGTAATATCGGCGACGTTTTTCAACCGGGGAGACATACGTTAACTACTCAAAATATACCGATTTTGACTTCCTTAAAATCATGGAAATACGGATTGAATTCGCCCTTTAAAGCGGACGTTTATTTTATTAATACGAAGCAGTTTTTAGATCAGAAATGGGGGACTACCAATCCTATAATGATGAGAGATAAAGAGTTTGGAGCGATCCGATTGAGAGGATTTGGGATATACTCCTATAAGATTTCGGATCCCGTTAAGTTTTTGAAAGAAGCGCTTGGAACGAAATCTTTGTTCACGACCGACGAATTATCGGGTCAACTAAAAAGAATGGTTATCTCTTCAATAACCGACTATATCGCCGAGGCGCAAATTCCGGCTTTAGACCTTGCGATGCACTACGACGAGCTAAGCAAAGGGACGGCTCAAAAGCTTAACGTAGAATTTGCCAATTTGGGTTTATCAATTTCTTCATTTTACATTGAGAATTTATCCCTTCCCGAAGAGGTCGAGAAGATGTTGGACAAAAAGACTTCGATGGGGATAATGGGCAATCTCGACGAATACGCAAAATTTCAGATGGCCGACTCAATCGACGACTTCGCTAAAAAAGAGGGGGGCAACTCCATGATCGATATGGGAGTAGGTTTGACGATGGGAAATATGATGGGCGCTATGATGGGAAACAGTATGAATAAAAATATCGGAGGAACAAACGTAAACTCCGGCGGTATGCCTCCGCCTATTCCGGGAGCCGTGAAGTTTTTTGCGGTAGTTAACGGTCAACAAGGCGGTCCATTCGATCTTAACGCCATAAAACAGATGATCTCTTCGGGCCAGCTTACAAAGGAGACTCTTGTTTGGAAAGAGGGTATGGCAAATTGGTCTGCGGCGGGAAGCGTCCCCGATTTATCGGGGCTTTTTGGCGGAACTCCGCCTCCGTTGCCGAATGCGTAGAGCGATAGCAAACGTTTGATAATTGTCAGAAAACAATAAGGAAGGATATTATGTCGGATATAACAAAAAAAACTGCTACGGATAAATTTGCCTGCCAATCTTGCGGCGGTATCATGGAATTTGATCCGGGGACTCAAAAATTAAAGTGCCCTTTTTGTTCAAATACCGTTTTTATTGAAAGCGCCGCGGGCGAAATCAAGGAATACGACATAAGTTCCGCCGAAAAGAACGCTAACTACAATTGGGGCGATGAGAAAAGAGTTATCAAATGCAACGGATGCGGCGCGGAAACTCTGTTGGATACCGAGAAAACGGCGGAGTTCTGCGCATTCTGCGGATCTTCGCACGTAGTCAAAAATGAAGATCAAAACACAATCGCCCCCGAAACGGTAATACCTTTTAAAATTGATAAAAACAGAGCCGTTGGAATGTTTAAGGAGTGGATCAAGAAGAAATTTTTTGCTCCGAGCGCTCTTAAAAAAACCCATACGTTAAACAAAATAAGCGGAGTATATATGCCGTATTGGACTTACGACTCCGATACGTATTCTCAATATACGGGAGAACGGGGGACTTATTATTACGTAACCGAATACAGAACCGTAACGGACGCCGAAGGACGACAAAGTCAAGTCGCGGAGCAGGTAAGAAAAACTAAATGGGAATGGACTAGCGGCAACTATTCTGAATATTTCGACGACGTATTGATTACCGCTTCGACTAATTTGGATCAGGGAATCGTGAAAAGGATCGAACCTTTCAATCTTGGAGAATTAACCTCTTATAAACCCGAATATCTATCCGGTTTTTTGGCGGAACGATATACTGTGAATTTACAGGAGGGGTGGCGCGAAGCGTCGGAAATTATCAAGTCCAAAATATATTCGGGAATAGTCGCTCAAATCGGAGGCGACGAAGTACGCGGAGTAAGCTTCACAACCGACCATAAGAACGTAAAATTTAAACATATTTTACTCCCCTTATGGATATCCTCCTACGTATTTAACAACAAAGTCTATAACTTCTTGATTAATGGTCAAACCGGCAAGGTCGGAGGACGAGCTCCGGTTAGCGTCGGAAAGGTAATCGCGCTGATTTTGGGCATCATAGCCGGAGGATTCGTTTTATCTTTTCTTTTCGGTTTCCTAAGTTCTGCTGCTTTGGGCGGTTAAAGACAATAAAAAAGACAACAGGCGCTATAGCGTACCTCGTCGGTTTTTTGGGGGAGACGTAACCCTCGATTTCCCCCTCGCATACGCGCGGGACGCGAAATCGAGGGTTCAGTTCCATGCGCCATATATGCGTCGATTTTTGCGCTATGATCGATTTAAAATTTTAGGAGTTGTCGTATGAAGAGAAAAATTTTTCTAAGTTTGCTTTTTATTCTTTACGCATTGCGCAGTTTTGCCCAAGAGTCGCCCGATGGGTATAAATACAGTCTAGACGAATGGCGCGATATGACTTTTTTGCCCGGCTCAAAAGTTAAGATTACCAATTTTACTGAGAAAGAAAAATCTCCCAATCGTGAAAAAATATATGATTACAAAATTTCAAATCGCGGCGGGCTTTCGTTTATTCGCATGAATTTTGACAAGCAGTTGTATGGCGACTATGATACGCCGTTGTTTTTTCGCAACTCGGCAAACGAACATCTGTTTCTTTACTGCGAATATTTTTGCAAGTTTATAGGAAAAGATAATAAGGTCGCGCATGAGCGCGCGCTTGCTTGGCGGCTTTCGGAATTTTCTTTCGGCTTTTTCAAATGGCGCGAGACGGCCCGCGCGACAAACGAGGTTGTTGAGGGAAAAACTACATACTCGGTTGAAAATTTGTTTAGCGGTAAGGATTTTACCGGATGTTTTGCGATGCCCAATAACGGCAAGGGCGAAAAAGTCGTATTTGATAGTTCTAAAGACGGTATGACGCAAGAAAGTCCGATTCTTGGAGACGGCGACGTTCAAGTCCTTATTCTAATTTCAGGCTTTATAAATTACGAGCGCCCGCATCTTTACAAAGACAATTCCCGACCTAAAAAAATCAAATTCGCTATACATAACCCGCATAATAAAACGACAATAACGAAAGTTTTTGATCTCAAAGATACCCCGCAACCGCAAATTTTAAGGTTTGATCGGGTTTTGCGAGGGAATATAATAACTATGGAAATCCTTGAAGTATACCCCGGCGACAAATATAACGACGTATGTATTAGTAAGTTGTGGGAACGCCTTATGAGAAAATGGGAATTTACCGACCCGGACAGGATTCCTTTGGAAGATTTATAAATATTGGAACGAGATATTCGAGAAATAAAAAACGGCGCAACTTGTAATTATATGACGGTAATTATTTCTGATGAAAGCAAAGAAAGGTGGGGCTCGGCGTTAGAGAAAGAGTTGCTCCAAAGCGGAACTCAAGTCGTTCATTTTATCGCTAACGCGATTAATGTGGAGCCTTGTACTTCTTGCGGAAGTTGCGGCGGCAAAACCTTTGGTCGTTGCGTTATTCAGGATGATATGCAAACTGTGTTGCCAAAAATTGTAACTTGTCGAGCGCTTGTTTTAGTTTCCCCTGCGGTATTTGGCGGAGTCAGTCGACATATAAAAAAAGTAATGGATCGTATGATGCCTATAGCCGATCCTCGCTATCGAGTAAGCGACGGCGAAATGATCAAAGGAATGAGAAATCAAAAAATACTCTATCACATGATAGGATTCGGAGACAAGCTTAGCGAAGCGGAACGAACAGCCTTTATATCTTTGCATAAAGAAAATTGCATTATTATGAATGTCAAGGGACGAGCTTTTATACTTGACAGTAATTCAAAAACAGACGCGATTAAAAAAATTGCTAATGAGGTTAGCTATGAATAAATCTGAGATTTTGCATATGTCAAATAATAAAACAGATACGATGAATAATTCAAATATTCTGCTCCTCTGCGCGAGCCCAAGGCGCAAAGGAACAAGCGCTATGTTGCTGGAACGGATCCGCTCCGTTGCCGACGGCGGAGAGTTGCTTTTCCTTCCGCAAAAAGGCAGTTTGGATGAAATTGCGCAAGCAATGCAAAATGCGCAAACAATCGTCATATCCGGTCCATGTTACATTAATACATATCCTGCTCGACTGATTGAATTGCTGGAAAGAGCGTCTTCAATTGGCGGATTTTCCAACCAAAAACTTTATGGAATTATCAACGGAGGCATGCCTTATATTCACACGCACCGACATGGACTAACCTCTCTTCAATTATTCGCAGAGCAAAATAGTCTTTCGTGGCAAGGCGGATTTGTACTTGGCGTCGGCGCCATGCTGGACGGTCAACCCTTGGAAAAACACATACGACGAAAAAAAATCGCGCCAGCTTTCGATCTGTTTATTCAGCATATCAAAAAAGGAACCTCGGCGCCAGACAGCTTATACGAACAAGCGCAAGTTCCTCCAGGGAAAATTGTCACATACCTCTTTTCAAAATTACTCACTGTTATGGTAGAAAAGCGGATTAAAAATCATGGCTGCGATGTAAACGAGCCGAATTGGTATTAGAGTTTTATTTTACCGCCTTCATATTTGCCTTCATATTTTTAAAATGACATGTTATTATCTTTACACAGATATTGAACGGCTTGACGACCGGTCAATAGGGCTACCGGAGTACCTCCCGGCGACATGATTCGTTGACCCGCAAAGTAAAGATTAGATATTGTTTCCGATTTGATTGGATAAATTGCCGCCTTTTTCCCAACTTCATCGATAGTCATCCACGATCCGCGATATGTTCCGCAATACCGCTCAAATGTCAACGGCGTTGCAATATCAATAATCTCAATCTCGTCGCGACTTAGTTGAAAATGATTCGTTAACATATGAGCAAACTTTTCTGCCAACTCTTTCTTTTTTTCTGAATAGCTTCCGTTATCTTTTGCTTTTTTCCAGTAATCATAACTATTACCAAACAAAATACAAGTAAGCGCGGTACAACCGGACGGGGCATAATCCGGATACGAAGCATAGTTATTTAAAAATAGACTTTCGTAATTACCTTCCAAATGAATTTTTTCGACGGTATTTGAATAGTGAATTTTTCCGCCAAGTTTTTCAAAGTACGTAGCCATACGTTTTGCCATTTCAATAGAGCCTCCCTCCGGATAACCTCCGTCGCCGGAACAAGCGCTCGCTAAAAGCGTCAGCATATGGCTTGCTTTGTTTTCAGCTCCGGCTACTTCTTGAACCATCAATCGAATCGCCGGATGCTTAAATCTTTTTGCATACTCCTCTGCCGAGATTTTTCCAAACGGCGATAGTTGTAGAGCCAAGAATAACATTTTCCATAAATAAAGTTTTGAAGACCGTTCTTTTAATTTAACGCCGGGCGCATCAAATATCGGCATAACCATACCGGAAAAACGACGAATTTGTTTATACAGCTCTCTGATTGCTTTTTCGTCAACAGGCGGTATCTCTAATAAACGATCTCTCAAACGTTCAGGATTCGTATAAAAAGAAATAATTTGTTGATCAAAGATACATGATATAAAAGCTTCTCGATTGTGGATTGTAGTCGACGGAGAAATAGCGCCTAAATAGTTCCATTCCTTGTACAGCGGCGTATCGTTTTTAGATCCGGTTAGCCAATGTAAACCGCCTTCGAATGTATACCCTTTTCTTTTCCAGCTGGTACAGTTGCCGCCGGGCAAATAGTGTTGCTCATAAATCGCGCATTGAAAACCTCTCTTTTGGGCGTATATGCCAGCTGATAATCCGGCTATTCCTGCGCCGATAATTGTTAATTGATTCTTCATTTTCTCTCCTATTTATTAAGTTTGGTTATTGTAATTATCTAAAATTTAAGCGCTTGTTAACCGATCTCAGGTTTTACATTCTTGCTTCCGCGAATAAGTAGCCAAATCGCAAAGGTTACCTCCCAAAGACCGCCGGGGCCGAGGAGATACATACTCCACTCATAACCAAAGAGCTCCATTAACATACCAAATGCAAAAATGGTATAACCGATCGCTCCCCATAGCGCTAACCAAGACGGGGCGATTTTACGTTTGTGCAATGTCAAACACATTGGAATACTGCCGATTCCTAAAACGAGCATTCCAAAAATATACCCTAAGTCTTTTGATACGTTTCCTTTTAAGAACGTTACAACGATTACGCTCGATAAAGCGACGGCTTCAAATATCCTTGTAAAAAGATATATGTTGGCAACGAGCGGATTATATTGCTTCAATGTTTTCCTAAGTAAAATCCCGATACTTAAAACCATAAGCGAGTTTGTAACGATTAACAATGCTCCTAAAATTTTTGTCGGATTATCCTCGCTTGCAAATAATTGGCTTCCAAAACCATACGCTACAAAAGCCAATAGAAAAAAAGCCCCGATAAGCCGCGCATAAAAAATAACAGCTGAGTTCTTTTTATTCATATTTATATCCCCCCCTATATTTCTTATATTGTAAACGTAATCTGTTTGCGCGCGTTATGCTTTACCTCTGCCTCTTATTCTTGTCGTCCAAAGTTTTAGCGTCGCAAAAACCATCAACAACGCTTGAACGACTGAAGCAATCAATTGTCCAATCGCAACAGCAGGAATCGGTTCCGGCGGCCACGGTTCGATGAACGCCGCAAGGCAAGCTCTGAAAACCCACACAACAGTTAAGAATGTGTAAAAAACGATTGTTTCGAAGTTTAACGAAAAAGCGCTTTTCGACAACAGTAGTAAAACGAAACTGCTTCCAAACAGCAACGCTGAAAAACATAAATTTGTATAATCAATGCCGACTATGAGATTTTCATATTGCATTGGGAGATAGTCATACCAATTGTACAGGCGCGGCGCGAAAAAATGCCAAAATCCGACGAGCATGCTGAGCGTCAACGTAACGCAATATATTATTTTGATACTTGTTTTAAGCGATTTTTCGTTATCCATTTTCTACTCCTCATAAAATCAACTACGAGTATCGTCGCCGACAACAACGCGCTTACAATTACAATCGCAAAATTATATTCATCATATTTATTGTCCGCCAACGTATTTACCAACATTATTATAAAAAGAACCGGATATACAATCCAAAAACTTCTAAGAAAAAGATAACCAAGTCCCAAAAGCAATCCGATAAATCCCATCGTAACGGCAAGCGCTATATCTTGAAATAACGAATCAACGTAAAATGAGAAAAAGAAGAAAGCGCTAATTAAAATAACTAACAGCGCGCTTTTCTTTTTATTGTTTTGCCATTCGCATATCATATTCGGAATTAATAAAAACGCAAACAAGCCGAGTCCTAACGACATCGGGAAAAACAGCAGTATATATTTCAAAATTATAATCCAAGAATAGTTCAACTCAATGATTTTCAGAAGCGCGCCGGAAAGTATCGTTGAAAAAACAATTGCTACAACCAAAAAAAGATACCCTATTATTCTGTTTGAGCTTGGTTCGTTGTAGTTCCAATGAAATTTATTTTTGAAATATATTGGAATAAAACATCCAATCAATCCTGTAAACGCAATAGAAAATAGCAGACTTGACTGCAATGGTTGTCGCATTTTAATACCTACAAATTGAGAAACTCCCCAGAAGAGATAAAAAACTACAATTAAAAAGATTCCTAAAAAAAACGGGTTTGTTTTCATACGTTTCATTTGATAATTCTCCTATTTTTCAAACTATAAAAATCTAAATATTTTTTCTCGCACGTTTATCCAAAATAAATGTTTCTATGCCGCTCATATTGTTACTCTCTTCAACCCCTCATCCCAATAATCAAAAACAAAAAAAACGCAAAAACAAATATAATAGGCAAAACCGCAAGAAAATATCCCAGTCCTTTATTATCCTTCAAAACCATTTTTCTTCCAATAAAAAACAAAAAGAAAAACGCAAAGGGATAAACTAAAAATATATATAAAAACATTCTACGAAGTAAATCAAGAAAATTTTCATCATTAGAGGCAGGAGTAGCAAGATACATTATAGTTGTAATAAATGCCCCTGGATAGGGTATCCAAATCAATATTAACATTATAAAAATAATTGTAAAAAACGCTTTTTGCAAAACAGTCTCAGGATTTTTACCTTCAGGCGCTTCAACCAGTCTAGTTTTTCTATACAGAAAAAACGCAAAGATCGCTACGCCGATATATGCAATTAAAAATAATTTCATGTTTTTATTCTCCTTCGTAGAAATCTAAAATCTACGTAAGTATCGTTCGCAATAGTATCACATTTCATCAAATAACCTCTATTTTTACGGTTTCAGCGCAGTAATCGGTACAACATAGACTCCGTCTTCCCTGCGGTAAGAAAATTTACTTAGACCGCAAACAACCGCCAAAACATCCGGGGTTTTTGCATTTTCCTTCTCTAATGCGTCTCTTATTTCTATTAATGACTTTGCGGCGCTGTCAATGGCGTCTGCCCCTAATTTTATTTCAAAAGCGCCCCACCTGCCGTCTTCCAGTTGAACGACTGCGTCAATTTCTCTGTTTTTATAATCCTGATAATGATACAACTGCCCGCCCAAGCTCTCTGCGTATATTCTTAAATCTCTTTCGCAAAGGGCTTCAAACATAAATCCAAATGTATGTAGGTCATTCAGCAAGTCGTCATAGTTTGCTCCTAATACGGCAATTGCCAAAGACGGATCTACAAAATGTCTTTTATCTGACTGTTTAATACGCGTTGACGATCGTATATTAGCTGAAAACGCATTCTGGTTATCAATTAAAAACAATCTTTCAAATACAGTCAAATAGGCAGAGATCGTATCGTTGTCAATATCATCGTCCTCATATTCTTTGATGTCTTTTCTTAATGTGGAAATTGAAGCCGTTGTTGATTCATTTCTGGCAAGGGATCTTAGCAGGCGATACATCTTGTTTGAATTTCTGTTGATTCCTTCCAATCTGTAAATATCATGATTTATTATCGAATTCATATATTCTTTTGGAATCAGGCTGTATTGTTCGCGACTTAAGCCTAAACTACCGGGCCAACCGCCCCGAATCGTTAATTCTATAAGCGTTGGTAAATCGATATCCGGAGTTGCTTTGGGTTCAAATGTTTCATCAAAAATAGAGCGCAACGAAACTTGTCCCGATGAATCCTTTGATTCAAATAAAGACATAGGTCTCATTCTAATCGTAGAGATTCTGCCTGCTCCGCTGTGTAATATCCCTTTTTGTACCGGAGTTGCCGAACCCGTTAAAATAAACTGTCCCTTTTTCCCTCTATTATCAACCTCATGCCTCGCCATGTCCCAAACCGAAGGTACTTCTTGCCATTCATCAATTAATCTGGGAACCTCCCCGTCCAGAGCTATTTTGGGCGCCATTTTTACCAACTCTCTGTTTTGAAAATTCCCGCTCGGATCGCCTAAATATATGGCGCTTTTAGAATGGCGTCTTGAAGTCCGCGTCTTTCCGCACCATTTGGCGCCTTCTATACAAATAGCCCCAAAGGTTTCCAGTTTCAGCGCAACCTGCTTGTCTATCAATCTTGGTAAATACGACTCATCATTCATGCCTTCCCCTTGTACAATAATAGCGCAATTCGGTCGTTTTTTCAAGTCCTATTCGGTCATATTTTCAATTTTCATTCGGTAGTATTTTGAATTTTTATTCGGTAATATTCCATCAAATAACCTTTATTTGTTTTCACAATTTTTTTGATGCGCCTTCAGTTTTTTCATCGCCCAATCGTAATGACTTGCCGTTGTACTCACAAAATACGAACCGAGCGTACTGCCTCCAACCCAGGGGAAAATATCTTTGGTAAACAGTTCTGTATCTGAAAACGTTTCCGCAAGTTTTATGACGTCTTCATGAGATTTCCTGTACATTTTGTCAGCGTCTTTTAACGACGCGTTTTGATGCTTTTTCCAAAACTCGACATTCATATCGCCGTACGTTTTCCAATTGTACGGTTCCGGAAGAAACGGTCTCGCTTCACCGTTCATATTTGCAGAAACCCAATGTAAGATAAGCTGATGCCACTCATAAAGATGAATAAGAATATCTCGCGCATTTTTATCCCTCGACCAATGCGCTTCTTTTTTCTTTACATCCGCTGAAAAATCAAACGGCGTATTCAGTTCCTTTTCCGACATCGATGCAATGAATTCATTTAGCTTTTTAAAATTGATTTGCGCAGTATTTAGTAAATCTGTTTTTGACGTTGCTCTTCCCATGATAATTCTCCTTCTCGATTGTAGCGTTATTTTAGTTATACAAAATATAATATGACAGCTGTCTGTCATATTATATATAAGATTTTGTCCTTTGAGTACTTTTATTTACTTTATTATGCGCGTTGTGATAATTGTATAGCTACGCAAAATAATGGTAATTTTAATATTGTCAATTTCGCAATACCAGTTTTTTCCTCTTTAAACATCCATCAAACATCCATCATTTCTCCAAAATATTTGCGCTCACAACTTCTTAATCGGATGTGTAACATATAGAAAATCAATCCTTGCGGAAAAATCTTTTTTTTAGTATAATAGATGAAGAAAAGTGGCGGAAACGGCAAAAATATTCAACAAATGCCATTTGCAATTTGCTGGAGGTTTTGATATGCAGATAAACAGACCTTTATATTTAGACGAACTAATTGCAAAACGGGAAAATGGTTTGATTAAAGTTATTACAGGGATTCGCAGATCGGGGAAGTCCTATTTACTAGATCCGCTTTTCAAAAATTATTTACTTGCTGATGGCGTTCCTGAAAGTAATATTATTAAGATTGAATTTGACAGGGTTGAAAACTTGCAATTTCATAAGGCTCTTGAAAAGTTAAACAATTATATACAATCCCGCATACAAAAAGGAACTACTTATTTACTTTTAGATGAAATTCAACTGGTGGAAAATTTTGAGTTTTTGCTTACGGGGCTTTTGTATCAAAAAAACTTGGATATTTATGTTACAGGAAGCAATTCAAAGTTTCTTTCTTCAGATATTATTACTGAATTTCGTGGGAGGGATGATCAGGTGCGGATGTATCCTTTGTCTTTTAAGGAATTTATGTCGGTCTATAAAGGTGAAAAACAGGATGCTTGGACTGATTATCTAACCTTTGGCGGCATGCCTTTGACTTGTTCCATGAAACGAGATGCCGACAAGGCGACTTATTTGAAAAACCTGTTTCAGCTGACGTATTTTAAAGATATTGTGGAGCGATATAAGATTAAGAGGGAAGACGTTTTAGCTTCCATAGTGAATATTTTAGCTTCGTCTATCGGCGCCCTTACTAATCCGCAAAAAATTTATGCGACCTACCAAAGTTCCGGCGAAAAAGAGTTGTCGATTAATACAATTCATTCGTATTTAGCTTTTTTGGAAGATGCTTTTATCGTAGAAAAGGCAAATCGCTATGATGTTAAAGGCAGAAAATATATTCAAACGCCTCATAAATATTATTTTAGCGATATCGGTTTACGAAACGCGTGTTTGAATTTTCGCCAGCAAGAAGAGTCGCATCTTATGGAAAACTTGATTTATAACGAGCTTGTTATTCGAGGGTTTAATGTGGATGTGGGCTTGGTGGAAATCCGCGAGGGAAACAAACGCAAGCAGACAGAAGTGGATTTTATCTGCAACCAAGGCAGCGCGCGATATTATATTCAGTCTGCATTGCGCCTTGATACTCGAGAAAAAACCTTGCAGGAAAGCCGCTCCCTGCAGCATATCGAGGATAATTTCAAAAAAATCATTATCGTTAAGGGCTCAGAGAAACCTTGGAGGACTGAAAACGGTATTTTAATTCTCGACGTTTTTGATTTTCTCTTGGACGATGAGGCGTTAAAGTTTTAGCCTTTTGTCTTTGATGAAGAAAACCGGCAGAAACGGCAAAAATATTCATCGGAGTCATGCTCTGAAATTTACTTCATTATGCGCGCTGTGATAATTGTATAGCTGTATGAATTAGTAGCATGCAATTTATCGAGATTATCCAGCAATGTTTGTTTATCAGTTACAATAGTATCACTTTTCATCACATAACCTTTATTTGCGCTCAGATCTTTTTTATCGGATGCCTCAGAACCGTTTTCAATTTTTCAGGAGCGGTTTTTCGCGGGTCAGAAAGATATATTTCGTGATGAAGTCGTTTTTCGTTTATGTCTGTTTTATAACCTTGTTCTTTTATAAAATCATTCATAATTTTTACGCTGGCAGGCTCGTCATTATACGGACCGATATGCATCATCTGAACGCTCAACCCCTCGTCGATGGTAAGAAATTCCGCTACCGAGCAATCAATCTGTTTCTTTTTAGACGCAGTTTCGACAGCCCATGCAAAATCTTTTTTCGTAACAAAGTCCGGCAAGCGGATTACAGAAATCCAGTTAAATGAAGATTTGTTGGCATAATCAACGCCCTCAACGCCATCCTGCCGCCAAAAACCTTCAAGAGGCGGAACGATGTATTCAAAAAAGCCCTCGATTTTATAATCAGTCTTGTAACTCATTTTCAAAGTATACGCTACCGCATATAATATTCCCACCGCCTGCTGATACGCCCCGCCTTCTTCGTTCGGATCTCCCTTTCCGCGAACTGCAATAAAATTCGCCTTTGGAACAGTAACTATTTCCGGTTTGTTTTTTGGAAGATAAAATTCCTTATACTCTTTTTTAAAATCAAACGCCATGTTTTTCTCCATGAGCTTTATTATAGCGCCACATAAATAAAAAAACAAGGGGGATTTTAAGGTTAAACCGCAGAGACCGCAAAGATGGGGAAAGTCGGGATAACTCCTTAAAAAACAGGAGGAGACTGTCCAAAAACTAACAAATATCTTCAAAAAAGTGAAAAAACACTTCCATAACGCATATGCGCTTTAAAACAATAATTTTGAAGTTTTGCTGAGTTTACAGACAAGCTTGGAGTTTTTTTTAAGGCGCCGGAGCCGAGCGACAAAGGCGGAACCCCAAGCTGTTGTCTGCGCCATCGGGCGAGTTGTAGTTACGGAAGGCAGGACGCAAGTAAACCGCCTCGTCGTACCAGCCCCCGCCACGGATGACGCGGTACAGTCCAGAGTCAAGTCCTGTAGGATTATTATTTAAAACATCAGGATTACCATTAGCTGTTGTATAATAATTACTTACATACCAGTCCCAGCACCACTCCCAAACGTTTCCACTCATATCATATAAGCCTTTTCCATTATGCTTTTTCTTTTTTACATCACGGGTTTCATTGACGTAGCCCTCAGTGTTATCCCGAAACCAAGCATAATCTCTGGCATTACCGGTATCGCCATCGCTGCCATTACCGCTATAAAGCGGATTCTCAAGCGTCGCGCCTTCTTTCACACCAGCTCTAGCTGCATACTCCCACTCGGCTTCAGTAGGTAAACGATAGCCTGTTTTGGTCAAATCTAACTCCATAGCATTCCAACTACTTACCACTATAGCCCCTTTGTGCTCTTTGCGTCTTCCTGTTTTGATCAAATCTAAGTCCATAGCATTGCAACTACTACCCTTCGCTCCCCAGTCAGCAGGATTTGTTTTACCGTTAAGCTTGTAACAACAATGCGCTTCACCTAATTCTTTTATAGTCTTGCGGTTACAAAACTCAATGCAATCATACCAACTCACATTCTCTACAGGTCGGTTGTCGCCTTTAAAGTAGCTAGGATTGTTTTCTTCTCCCATAACAGCTTTCCATTCAGCTTGGGTTACCTCAATGTCGCTTATATAAAACGAATTTAAGGTAACATCGCGTATGGGTTGTTCGCTACTATACCCAGATATAGTTCCCATTTTAAAGCTTCCAGAGGGTTCTAAAAGCGCAAGTGTAAACTTGGCGAGATCCGGTACATCCGGTACGCTCGGCTTATTCAGCGTATCCTGCGAACCCTTACAAGCAATCATTCCAAATAGTACTGTTATAAGTACTAAACCAAAATCTAATTTAATTTTTTTCATAGCTTCCTCAAGAAATTAAATATTGAACCGCGTCAGGGGATTTTAATATAAAAGGGAGAAATGGTCAAGGGAGGATTCTTTTTGGTTCGCCGCTAAGACGCAAAGACCGCAAAGGAAGTTAGTTGATAATTCTAGGGAAGGAAATAAATATATCAAAGATGCGCTTTGATGTTTTTTCCAAAACTCGACATTCATATTGCCTATACGGTCTAATTATAACGCAACGATCCGTCAAAATGTAAATACTTTTGAAAATTTTATGTTATTTTTTGCGCTTTTCCCGAAAAAAGTTATACTATAGTCGCTGAGGAGATTTTATGAAAAAAATATACGCTTGGGAACCTTATTTTTTTATATTCTTTGGTCTGTTTCACTTACACAGAATATGGGCGCTTGTTGACAGAAAATCATACGCTTCGTTTTGGATCGGTATTTTAGAAAACAAAAGTTTTCCTTATTTTCTCATAATAGGCATACTCGCGCTGTTATGCATTCTTGGCATAGTTACCTTTTTCCGAGAATGCAAGTACAATTATTGGTGGAGATGGATTTACATGTTCGGCGGTTGTTATGCGCTGTTCGACTTATTTGCGATTGCTACAGGCATAAAATTTTGGCATCAACTATTGCTATGGATGTTTGACGCGAACTCGCCCTGGTGGAATGTAACGTGGATGTTTTTTATTTTACTTGGAGCTTTTGTCGCCGTACTGGGAATCTGTTTGTTAGTGAAACATAAAAAAACTATGGTATTATTTATATTGTTTTTGTTATTTGTATCATGTAGATCAAGCTGGTCAGGAATCTCTGACGGAATAAACACTATCACACAAGAAAACACATTAAACTCTACTTTATCAACTGTCGCTTTGCAATACTAATAATTATTTTCAGGTAAATACCAAAAATAAAAGTACAAGTAATCCGTCAGTTTTTTTGGGGGGGGAGAAATTGACACATATGAAACAGATATTTTCTATTCCCCAAAAAACTGACGGACACAAAGTACAAGATTTTAGTTGTTTACAAACATTAGTTTCTATTATATACTTATACGGTCAAAAACATGACAAAAAAATTCATACTACAAATTAGTATCAAAAAAGGAGACGAGATGAAAAAAACAACGCTACTTGCAATTGCGCTTCTATGCGCAATGAACGCAATTGCGCAACCAACCTATTACGTGAGCAATGCAAAAGGCTCAAACAAAAATAACGGTAGCAAAACGGCGCCGTTCAAAAACATTCAAAAAGCTATGAATGTTGCTGAAGACGGCGACGTAATTATGGTAGCTCAAGGCGTTTACTATGGTTTACTTAACGCGGGTTACTTAGAAATGAAAAAGCCAGTTAAACTGATTGGCGGCTACTCAGACGACTTCTCAACTCGCGACGTTATTAAATATGCCGCTAAAATTCAACCGCCAGCTTCAAGCAACGGAACAGCGCGAAACTACTCGCTTTTAACTATCGCAGTAACAAGCAAAAATGCTGAAATTTTGGTTGACGGATTTATTTTCGACAGAGGCGAATCAAACGGATACCATCCAAACAAAGGCAAACCTGAAGAATTTGAAATGGGAATGCTAATGCACCCGCCTGCTACCGGAATTAACGGCGCAGAACAAAATGTTACTTCCGTTAAAATGCCGCTTATTGGCGGGCGCTACGACGGCAACATGACAATTCAAAACTGTACATTCACAAATAGCGCATGGTATGCAATTCAATTGGCAGTGGAAACAGGCAAACTTACCATAAAAAACAATGTGTTTGTTGCAAACGCAATGTCTGCCTGTGAAGTTAGAGGCGCATCGGCAAAAACAAATGTGTCAAAAATTGAATTTTGCTACAATACTGCGCTCTTCACTTGGTCGCGAACAAGCGCTTTTGAAGACATGGGTTACGGATTTAGATACATGACGGGAATTGACGCCGACGTTCATCACAACATCATTGGATTAAGCTGCTTATCAGGTTTAGACAGAACATATGTTGACTCAGACAAAAGCAAAGAAGCTGCAAGAGTTACGACTGCCGAGTACAATATTTTCTTTATGAACAAACAAGCCGACTTAACTCTGCCAGGTTCCGGAAAATTTTTACGCATACGCTGGGATATGTTCGACGATGTTGAACAACTTGCAAAATCAAGCGGAAACATAGAACTTGAAAATCCTACTCAACTAAAAAATGTTATAAACAAACTCTATTTGCAAGAGTTCCTCAATACTTCATATAAAGAAAGCGCCGACTTCGATCCAAACTCGCCTGCAAACGTTTTCCGTTCGGCTATGGGAATAAACCAAGTTGGCAAAATCTCTACGACAGTCGGTATGTATGCAAATAAATATCCATTAGACGATGCCGTTAAGCTATTTGGAGCAATCAATGGATACGGCGTGCAAAAAATTAAATAGAAAAAAAACTCAATTTGCATATTTACGATAATAAAAAAGTCCGAAGCGCACGCTTCGGACTTTTTTATTAAAGCTTAATAAATTTAAAAAATGATTTTTTGGATAAAACGACGCAACAGTTAAATATAATCATATTTCCCCAAAAAACTAACAAGGCGCTAATAAGCATTTAAAATTGCGATAAAAATTTCAATACTTTTTTTATATCTTCCCAAACGTCCCTTTTTAAAGGCGAATTAGCTCCTCCGTTTCATCTTTATCCGGAGGTCTATCTCGCTCGCCTCTCAGATCTATTGTAGGTCTGCATTTAACTACGTTGGCTATGTAAACGTCTTTCCTTTTAAGAAGCATTCCCTTTTCAATTATTGCAGTTAATAACTCTCCCGCGGGACCTACAAACGGTTCGCCGCGTAAATCCTCCTGTTTTCCGGGTCCCTCTCCGATAAACATAATATCGGCGTCGGGATTCCCTGTTCCAAATACAAGATTATTTCTTCCTCTGTATAGTTTACATTTAGAACAGTTTTTAACTTCCCAATACAATGATTCAAGTTGTTCTTTTTTTTCCATGAGCTATCTCTTTGTTATTTTATCTTTACCTATGTAAGGTATTAATATCTTTGGTATATCTATAGTTCCATCTTCATTTTGAAAATTTTCCAAAATCGAAATAATAACTCTTGGAACCGCAATTACCGTTCCATTCAACATATGAACAAAAATATTTTTACCTTCGGTGTTTTTATATTTGATATTTAATCTTCTCGATTGGAAGTCGGTACAATTTGAAGTCGACGTTATTTCGCCATAATCGTTTCTTCCCGGCATCCATGCTTCTAAGTCGTATTTTTTATAAGCGGGATTGCCCAAATCCCCCGACGCTACGTCTAAAACTCTGTATGGTATTCCTATTTCTTGATATATCTCTTCCTCAATATTTCTTAAAAACTCAAGCATATCGTCCGAATCTTCAGGTTTACAAATAACAAACATTTCAATTTTACTAAACTGATGAACCCTATATAATCCTTTTGTCGCCTGACCGGCCGCTCCGGCTTCCGTTCTAAAACAGTGACTAAATCCAACCATCTTTATCGGGAGATCTTCCTCTTTTAATAACTTGTTATAATATAATCCTCCAAGAGTAATTTCAGCGGTTCCAACCAGACATAAATCTGTGTTCTCTATAGAATATATATTAGTTTCATCTCCTCTAGGATTAAAACCAATACCCTCAAGAATTGTATTTTTAGCCAAATCCGGAGTCAAGTAAGGAGTAAATCCTTTTTCTATTAACTTTTTTATTCCATATTGCGTCAAAGCCAATTCCAATAACGCCCCTTCGTTTTTCAAATAATAAAATTTCTGCCCCGATACTATTGAAGCGTTATCAAAATCAATTAAATCCAAATCTTGCCCTATCTCAACGTGGTCTTTTGGTTTAAAGTTGAAATTTCTTATTTTCCCAACTTTTCTTAATTCTTTACTATCTTTATCCGTTTTGCCTATCGGCGTAGTTTCGTGCGTCATATTTGGAACTTTATTTAGCTCTTCATTCAGTTCTCTTTCTAATTTTCTTTCTTCTTCTTCGCATACGGAAATCGCATTTTTAAATTCCTTCCCTTCTTCTACAAGTTTTAACCTCTCTCCCGGGCTAAGCTGACTCTTCATCTTTAGCGAATTTTCGTTTCTTTTTTGCCTTAATCCGTCGGCTTTTATCTGCGCGTTAACTTTTTTCTCATATAAAACCAGAATTTTATCAACGTCAATTTTGACATTTCTGTCGACCGCATTTTTTTTGACTAGATCCGCATTCTCTTTTATATATTTTATATCAACCATATATATATTCCTTAAACGTAAAAATTTTCACAATAATAATTTCTTTTTACCCAAATGTCAAGAGTATTTATCTTTATAGTTGTAATCCGTCAGTTTTTTGGGGTAAAGAAATGGATAACGCGAGTCTGTCTCAAAAAAATTGACACATATGAAACAGATATTTTCTATTCCCCAAAAAACTGACGGGACACTTTATAGTTTAAATGTTTCACGTGAAACATTTAAACTATAAAGATAAATATGTCGTTAAATATGGTATAATAGATACATCTTCGCTCTTAAGGATAAATTTATGAACAATACTATTTCAAATGAAAGTAAAAAATATTTATTGCATTTAGCTAGAGAAACAATTAAAACTAAGTCTCGAAAGATATGGCTCTCTAAAAAAGAGATTGAAGATCTTTCAAAAGATTTAAAAAGTAATGGAGGAGGTTTTGTTACTTTACATAAAAACGGCAAACTCCGCGGTTGCATCGGATACATCGCTCCAGAATTTCCTATCTATCAAACGGTTATTGAAAACGCCTATAACGCCGCTTATTCCGATTATAGATTTAATCCGTTGTCCCCGGAAGAAATTAATGACGTTTGTATTGAAATTAGTATTTTAACTCCGCCTAAAAAAGTTGAGTACGAAAATTATAAAGAGTTATATAATTTAATTGTTCCATATAAAGACGGAGTAATTATTAAAAAAGGAATGAACTCTGCCACTTTCTTACCTCAGGTATGGGAACAACTTCCAAACTTTGACGATTTTTTTTCTAATTTATGTATGAAAGCTATGATAGATCCGCAGGAGTGGAAAAAAAACAACTTGTCTATTGAAACTTATACGGCTATAGTTTTTAGCGAAAAAGATAAACTCTAACAAACGATAATTACCCTCGTTATAAATACGCTTATTATATATGGATATTTAATGCATATCTTAATTTCAAATTAAAGTTAATTTCTGTTTTTGATTTGCGTTCCGTAGGTTTCTTGAGGAAAGAAATTGACACATATGGAACAAATAGTTTTAACTAGCAAAATATTTGTTATTTTCTAAAAAATTATCCGAGTTTTTGTAAAGAATTTTCTACTTTTAGTTGTTATATATATAAAAGAAAAAGGAGAAAATTTTATGAAAAACAAAAAACATTTATTTCACTTTATAGTGTCTGAATCTATGAATAGTAACGTCATAGATTTCTTACTAAAAGAGTTCAAAATTAATACGTTCAGTAAACTGTTTGAAACGATGTTTCGCCTTATTAACAAAAAAATGCCAAAAATGAAAAGAATAATAGGAAATCATCGCTCCGAATACTCCGTTATAGATAGCTCCGACGATAAAAGGTTGGATAAATACCTTAGGATCAGCGAAGCGGACTATATACAACTTAAAAGATGGCATTATTTTTATAACGAATTCGGTATGGCTTCGACGGTTCGAGATATTATACTGTTTTTTTATAACGGCGTTACAAAACACGGGTTGGAAGGATTTCTTGAGCTTGTTGGCAAGAAATTAAGGATTGATAAGTTGAAAAACGACTTTTTGGGTAAAATGACACAACTGTTGAATATAACCGCTCGAAAACAGCTGTTATACGCCCTCGTAATCGAAAATTATCCCAGATACGTTTACTGCGCGTAATTTTTTTCGCAAGAAATCGACAGGATACGGCTTTAGAGATTTATTGAGAAACCAAGTATAGAAAATTCTATAACGATGAAATCATATTTAAAAGGCTCGGAATAAAAATATTTATCTTTGTAAAAAAACTCAGGTATTGTCTTAATTATAAAATAAATAGAATAGTTTATAATTTTAAATATTTTAATATCGAGCCGTTGATAAAACGATATTTGCGGTAAAAGGTAACTACGATAATCCTCTGTTTTTTTGAACTCCGTACTATCGGGAAGATAATAAAAAATATTATATAAATTCAACCCTAACGAATAATGGTATATATCAAAAAAGAATGATCCGCCAAAAAAAACTCCATAAACCAAATTAAAAGTTGTGTGGTAGTATCTATAATCGTTCAGCGTAAAATCATAATATTTGTAAATCATGTCGTCAAAATCAAATTTTACAAATAATCCGGTTTCAAAATATTTAACCGGATAAAATGAAAAAAATAAACTAACCGGGAAAAAAGAAAATATTTTTGAGTTTGTTCTATTATCAAAGTATATTTTCGAAGAAACGGCGTTGAGATAAATATTTATATATGGAAAATCTCGTTTTGTTTTATTTTTTTCAATTTTTTTAGTTCTTTTTAATAATGCGCTTTTTGTTTTTAACAATTCTACGCATTTTACCATATAATTATACATGCTATCTACATATTCAATATTTGTTTCGACTTCAGTCTTCTCTTCTAAAATAAACTGATTTACCGATAACATCTCTCCAAAATTATTATACAAGGATATATCCATAATTATAAAGGATTTATTTTTGTTCAACATAATATAAAAAAAACCGCTGGCGTTATTTATATTAACATAATTTGAAATTTGTTTAATACTGGTTACCTCTAAACTCTCGTTATTTTTAATAACTCTTAACTCTTTATGCTCATTTAGAGTTTTTTCAAGAGCTAAGTCAAAAAAATAATCGGCAATTATGTTATTTTCAGCCGTAATTTCTTCCGTAAAATTCTTAATTATGTAAATATCTTTAGTATAATCAACCTCTTGACCGTTAAAAACCGTAAATACTGAGAAGCACAAAAACATTAGAATTTTATATTTTTTTAACATATCCAATATTTATTCCTATGATATATACGTTTTCCCATTTATAGTTAAACAAATTATAAGCGGTAAACTGAAAAGAGTTGTATATACTAAAAAAATTCATTTTCCTTATGTGAATTTTTATACCGGTCTCTATCGGAATATATAAATCCAGATATTTATCTATAGTATAACACAATTCAATTTTTAATCCGACAAAGGGCTCCACCGCATATCCTGAAATATGAAAACTAATTCCGGTACTAGTCCCGATAAAGAAACTTTTAGAGCTATCGATACTATAATTAAATAATAATCTATCGTCGTTTATTCCAAATCCCCAGAACAAACCTCCGCCCAATGAAAAAAAATTAATCGGGGAAAAATAATATCCATAAAAACTATGTACAAACGAGATAACCCTTGGAGTAGTTTTTAAAAAGCCGTTAAAAACCATTATTTCATGTTTTGTATTCGCTTTTATTTCTAAGGATAAGTCGTCGTCTTCTTTTGCGTCTTTGACGATCGCTTTCTTTTGTTTAATAATCGTCAACGTAGAATTATTTAATATTTTAAATAATTCAATTGAAACTGTCGTAAGAAAATCGTTTATAGTATAATCGTTCTTTGACCTAAAATTTTTCATAAATAAAATAGAATCGTCGTATGGATTTATTAAGGAACATTTAAGTATTACGCTATTATTAATTGTATATGTTTCGCCGTATAGTATATAATCAATTTGCTTTTCGAAAGCCTCTTTTTTGATCAACCGATAAAACTCGTCGTTATTTGTAGTCTCATAATCGTTTAAAATTACAAAATTATATTTAACTTCGGTCTCATTCGATAAAAATTCAAAAATAAATTGTTTATTAAAAAATTTCGCAGTGGCGTTGTCCGTTTTCATAAAAGGCGAAGAGACGCCTATATACGCTTTCGGATTTTCTTCGCTACAGATAAATGAAACGAAATAAATCAAAATTAAGAAAGACAATATTTTTTTCATTTTTATTCGCGTATCCCGCCGGTTTTTTGGGGAATAAAAAATAATTTAATAATTAAAAATATTTGTTCCATATGTGTCATTTCCCCATCCAAAAAAACTGACAGGGGACTTTATTTATTAAAAATATTTTTCATATCTCTAACATTTTCAATTATAATACAATTTTCCTTATTTTCAATATCGATATTTTCTGATAAATAGGTTTTATTAATATTATATTTCTCAGCCTCTTTTACTCTATTGAACATTTTTTTCACGCTAAGTATCTCTCCGGTCAAAGAAATTTCTCCGATAAAACAGGTATCTCCTTTAATAGCCGCATTAATTTTTGAAGAATATATTGCCATAGCTATTGCCAAATCGATTCCCACGTCTTTAATTCTTATTCCTTGAGTTATATTAACATAAATATCGTAATTATTAAGATTTTCATTCAAATATTTATTGATTACCCCAATAATTTTATTAACTCTGCTTACGTCTATCCCTTCAGAATACCTTCTCGGATTAACAAATACCGTAGGTACGACCAACGCTTCAATTTCTATCAAAAAAGTACGAATCCCCTCTACGGCGATCGTTTTACACTTTCCAACAACGCTATTATAAATATTTTTCCCTTTCAGCGTTTCAAGATTATTATCAACAACTTTTAAACCTTTTGCCAACATATCAAAAAACAAAATATTATCGATAGTTCCAAATCTGTTTTTAACCGATCTCAATATTCTATAGTTATTTCTGGCGTCAAATTCAAAATACAAAACGACGTCGACCAAATGTTCGATAATTTTTGGTCCGGCTATCTCGCCCGATTTATTAATATGACCGACTATAATAACGGGAATATTGAAAGATTTTGAAAATTCGACTATATCGTTAGCGCAAATCCTCATCTGAGATAAACTACTAACAGAACCGTCGTTTTCAATATTTTCATGTTTCAAAGTTTGAATGGAGTCAAAAAAAATTATATCCGGTCTCTCTTTTTTACACAACTCTAGAATTGCGGTTAAATCATTATTATTTGATAAAAAAAATTTATCCTTTTTTAGTTCAAGTCGCTCCGCTCTAATTTTTAATTGTTGTAAAGTTTCCTCGCCGGAAAAATAGTATATTTTTCTACTACTTTCAATATTATCCGCTAAATAAAAAAGAAAGGTAGATTTCCCTATTCCGGGCTCACCCGAAAGCAAAATAACTGAACCGCAAACAATGCCGTCTCCAAAGAACATATTCAAATCATTGTCAGAAATTTTTATAATTTCATGAGGATCAATTTTAATATCTTTTAATAAATTCAGTTTTATCTCTTGTCGAGATATAAACTCTTTTTCTTGTTGTTTCTCCTCAATTAACGTATTCCAAGAGTTACATTGAGGACATTTTCCAATCCAAGACATGGTGGCGTAAGCGCATTCAACGCATATATATTTTTTACTATTTTTCATTAATTTTATTAAGATATATATCGTACGACTGAGATACAAGATCTTTAATATTTAAAAAACTATTTTTATTTTCAATTAACCCTATGATTTTAGATAACAATAAATAATGACCGTCGTTATCTTTATTTAAGCTATCGCTTATAACCGGAATTGGACAACTATTACGTATTTTATTATATAAAGGTTCGTTTAAATTTTCTGTTATAATCAAATAAGCTCCGGTATTCCCTAAATGAATAAGCTCTTCTATACAAACGCTTATTCTTAAATCGCCGTCTTCGTAGCCGTTTTTAAACGAAATTATATAAGGTATCCCAAAATTTGTTAATTTCTTAGCGATATTTGTAACATTATGTTCTATATTTAATATTATAAAATCTACGTCGCTTTTTTTGTATATATCGACGACGTTGGATACGTCTTTACCTTCGTTATACAAATCGATAACCGGTATATCAACGGCTAAAAACGCATTATTTATATAATTGTTTTTAAAATTAATAATTAAATCGTTTAAAGAAACTTTATTTACAGAATTAATATTATGGTTTATCGCAATTTCTTCGATATCGATCCTAAAAATATCTATGTTTTTATCCTTTATAGAATTATAAAAATTATAGTTGATAAAAGAAGAGACAAAAATTTTAATTCTCTTTTTCTTTTTATTTTTCCAATAAGATATATCTAATTGATTCATAACGACTATTCTTTATAAAATACTCTAACTCTTTTCACCAAACCTTCGCCCTCCGATTCCGTTTCGACGTTTTTTTCTTCTTTTAAAGTCATATGTATAATTCTTCTTTCAAAAGGATTCATCGGATCTAAAAGAACGCTTTCTTTGGATTTTCTTACCTGCATAGCGGCGGTAAGAGCGGTTTTTTTTAGCATTTTCTCTTTTCGAGATCTGTAATTTCCTATATCTATTATCACCTTGGTCCATATATTAGAGTTTCTGTTAAGGGCGACGTTTACTATAGTTTGAATAGCTTCAAGGTTTTTACCTTGTTTTCCTATTATAAGCGCTGAATCCGGCGATTCTATCTCAATGATTATTTTTTCATCGTCTTCTTCAATTAAATAAATTTTTGCTTCAATATCCATTTTTTCTAGTAGTTCTTTGACAAACATTAGACATCTGTTTCCGAATAACAAGTCGTCTTCAAAAGAAACTTTTGCCGTTAAATCCTTTTTCCCGAAAGAAAATATACCTCCTTTGTTTTCAAAATCAAAAACGACTTGATCCTCTTTGAGTTTGAGCGTATCTAACGCGTTGTCTATTATTTCTTTTTCCGTTTTACCGGAAAATTCTCTAGTTATCATAATT
Organism: Spirochaetes bacterium ADurb.Bin133; assembly: GCA_002070605.1. Lineage (GTDB taxonomy): Bacteria > Spirochaetota > GWE2-31-10 > GWE2-31-10 > MWDO01 > MWDO01. The sequence continues at coordinate 96,821 of MWDO01000002.1, read as the reverse complement.
CTCTCCTTTCTATGTAAACTAAGCTTTTTTCAAAATCTTTTTATTTTTCATCGAATTTTTTAGCAATTGTTGGATAACGTTCAATATATTCATTACCGTCCAATACAAAACCAATCCGGACGATACGTTATAAAACATAAAGAAAAACAACAAGGGCATCATCCACATCATCATTTTTGCCTGCTTATTAGATTGCATATCGGGCATAATAAGGCTCGAAAAAATTTGCGTTGCAACCATAACTATAGGTAAAATATTAAACGAGCTTATATTAACAAACGGTATCGTAAAATTAAAATTTATAACGGCGTCCGGAAGAGATAAATCCTTTATCCATAAAAATCCGGCGCCTTTGAGTTCGACCATTTTATCTAAAAGTTGATACATCGCCAACAATAAAGGCATCTGTAAAAGCAAAGGGAAGCAACCGCCAAAAGGATTAACGCCTTCTTTCTTGTATAGATTCATCGTTTCTCTGTTTAATATCTCCGGTTTATCTTTATATTTTTCTTGCAGTTCTTTAAGTTTCGGCTGTAATTTACCCATTTTTTCCTGCGACTCCATACTTTTATAAGTCAAAGGGGATAATAATAATTTTATCAATACTGTTAAAATTATTATAGCTAATCCGTAATTTTTTACTAATTTATAGATAAAATTTAAGATAACCCCCATAACGTCGCCAAATCCAAAAAATTTATATTCAACTACTTTGGAAAAATTCGTATCATTTAACTTAAAATCTTTAAAATTATTATACTTTCTAACAATAGATCTAATTTTAGGACCAATGTAGATGTAAAAGGAAGATTCTAGCATTGAATTCTCCGTATATCTCTCAAAACCGCAATAATACTTATTTTCCCGACTATCTTTATAATCAAAAAAGTATTTATAATTCTGGCTGTCCGGGTAAATTATTGCCGCAAAATATCTATCTTCTCTGGCAATCCAACTTTCCCCGCCTTGTCTATACTTTTCTCCAAATCCCGGTACGGTTGATCTTTTAACGAGCTTATTATCAATATCAATTTTTTCAACTTTCTTTCCATTAAAATAAGAATACATATCGTATCTTTTATTAAACTTTTGTCCGTCGGAATTTAGATCCGGTCCCCATCCCAGACTAAAAGCGACGTCGGAGCTATCAAAGTTCATCTGCTCGTTTTTATCGTTAGATATTTTTACGTCAAACCTAAAAATATTTTCATCTTCCACAAACGTATAAATTTTTTCAATTTTATAAATATTTTCGTTTTTTATATCTTTTATCTTTGTAGAAAAAATAAACTTGTCGTCAACTTTTTCTAACGTATAACTCTCCTTACCGCCGGTTAATTCTGAAATTGTTTTTCCGTTTAACCATGATCCAAACTTTAACTTGAGAGAGTTATTATTTGGTTTGCCTGTTACAATACTAAATTTTTTATTTTGATTTTTGTCCAAAAAACTATCTTTTACGTAAGCTTTGACTATTTCTCCGTTTACTCTACTAATTTCAAGTAAAATATTTCTATTTTCATATATAATATTCTCTTCTAAAGTCTCTTTTTGTTCATATAACGCTTCAAATTCCATTTCCGGCGTTGTTTCTGATTCAATATTACTATTTTTCTTTTCCGAAGCGCCGTTCGATATAACGGCATCGCTTTTTACATCTTTTACGTTATACATAAAATAAACGTTAATACCTACAAAAATAACGGTAAGTATTATCATAAAAACAAAAGTCCTATTATTGTCCATCGTCTCTCCAATGTCGCTCTAACGGATCGTATCCCCCTTTACTCCAGGGACCGCATCTAATCAATCTATACAATGTATAAAAAAACGCTTTAAAAAAATTATACTTAACAAAAGCCTGTCTTGCATATTCGGAGCAAGAAGGGTAAAATCTACAAGAAGAAACAAATAAAGGCGAAATAAATTTTTTATAAATATTTATAAATAGGATTACAATCTTATTTAAAAATAGCATTTTTTTTCATCTTTTCTAGAATAAATAAAAAATCTTCTTTTTTCTCCGAAAAATTTCCTTTTCTAGATTTTACGGAGATAACTATGTCCGTATTATTTATCTCGTTTTTTATCTTGTCAAAAAATTCGCGAACGACTCGCTTCTCGTAGTTTCTTTCTACAGAATTACCGATTTTTTTTTTACCGCTATACAGAGTCTATTTATATTTAATTCGTTCTTAACGAAATAAAAAGCGTATCGAGCCGTTTTTTCTACCGCCCCTTTGTCGAGTATATTTTTTATCTCATAACTTTTTTTTATTCTTTCTTCCTTTTTCATAATTTATTAAGCCGATACCGTTAATCTTTTTCTTCCCTTAAGTCTTCTTCTCTTTAAAATTAATCTTCCGCTTTTTGTCGACATCCTGCTTCTAAAGCCGTGAGTTCTAAATTTTTTCACGTTCGACGGTTGATACGTTCTTTTCATATTTATCTCCTATATTTTATAAACTTAATTGTTATTTCCATTAAAGAAAAGAATTATACCATTTTTATACAATTTATGTCAAGATTAAATAATTTATTTTAAGTAGCTCGTCAGTTTTTTGGGGTAAAGAAATAGACAACGCGAGCCTGTTTCAAAAAAATTCGACGCATATGGAACAAATATTTTTTATTCCCCAAAAAACCGACGGAGCAGCGCTATTATATTTAGCGCTTTGATTTTCCTATAAAATATTTAATATCAAGAATTATTTCTTTTTCAATATTTTTTGAAATATTTTTAATAATATTTTCCTTCTGAAAATTAAGAGATTGAATAAAACCCGTATGAGCGCACGATATATATAATTTTTTATTTATTATTTTATCCGGCGTTATGAAATTTTCGAGTCTTTCTCCCACAATAACTTTCCAATTTTTTTTTATTAAATCAAGATAAAATTCGTTTTTATATTCCCCTTTATAAAAGCAGTACGGTATAACGTCTTTAATTAAAGTTACTTTTTTGTATTTTTCCATCTATAATCTCCAAAAATGATAAATACGAACTTTTTTCAAAAATTTTTAAAAGAGTATCGTCGCTAATTGTAATAAAAAACTGTTTATAATCAAATATTTTTGAAACAAATTTGACCTTCCTATAGTTATCCAACTCTAAAATCACGTCGTCTAGTAATAAAATCGGCGAAATATTGTTATATTTTTTATAATTATCCGCTTGTATGGTTTTCATAATTAACGACGCCAATCTAGTTTGACCAAAAGAAGCGTAACTATTAAAATTCAGATTATTTAATAAAAATTGATAGTTATCTTTATGGACGCCGTAAAAAGAAAAGCCAAGTTCAACTTCTTTTTTGCAACATTCCATTAAAAAGTTAAAAATATTTTCTTGAGTAAACTCTTTAATTTTAATTGAAGGATAATAGATAATTTTGGCGCTGTAATTATAATCGCCTATTTCTAAATATTTATCGTTAAAATCTTTACTGGTTATCTTAATAAACTCGTCTCTTTTTTGCTGAATAATATTTATATATTGCGCCAACTGATAGTTATAAATTTCCAACAATTTTTTATCAAACGACTTATTTTTTAAAAGAGCGTTTTTTTGTTTTAATACGCAATTATAATTTTTAATACTATAAAAATACTCGATATCGATTATTGAAAAAAACATATCAAAAAATTTTCTCTTGTAGTTTGGATTTCCTTTAATAATTAACATATCGTCGCTTGAAAAAACTACCGAACAATATTTTCCAAATATTTCAGAGTATCTTTTTATCTTTTTATTGTTGTAAACGACCTCTTTAGATTTATTTAAATATTTAACAGATATTTCGTTATCTTCGTCGTTATCGTAATTAATTAAAATAGAAAAGTAGTTTTCCCCTTTATTTATTAACTCGCCGTCGGAAACGGCTCTAAAGGATTTTAAATATGTAAAATAGTATAATAATTCGAGAAAGTTAGTTTTACCCGTTCCGTTTGGGGACTTTATTATTATATGTCTCTCTTGTTCTTTAAAACAAAATTCTAAATTTCTAAAATTTCGAAAATTTGTCGCGCTTATAGATTTAACAAACAAATTTTCTCCATTAAATAGTCATTGGCATCATAATATAGATATAATCGTTATCTTTATCTTGCCTTACCGAAATTGTCGATTGAGAATCTTTAAAATAGATTAAAACGTCGTCTTCAGATAAAACGTTTAAAACGTCGATCAAATACATGATATTTAAAGCTATTTCAAATTTATTTCCTATATAATCCACGGATAATATCTCTTTTCCCGATCCAAACGTTATATTTTCAGTATATATTTTTAACTCATTATCAAAAATTGATAAAATTACTTTATTTGAATCTTTGTCTCCCATAAGAGAAATTCTATCTAAAGATTCTAAAAAAGTTTTTCTGTCTATTTTAAAATTTCCTACAAACTCGGTAGGTATAACCTTTTGATAAGGCGGAAAATTTCCATCTAATAAATTTGAAATAAAAAAGAAATTGTCTATTTTTATAAAAACGTTTTTTTGAGTTAATCCCATCTGGATATCGCCGTTATTTGAACATAATTTTATAGTTTCGTGCAGTATCTTAGGGGGTATAATAACGCTTCCGTTATCTATCTCCCGTATAGATAATTCTTTTTTTATAAACGCCAATCTCTTACCGTCGGTAGAAACCATCTTTATACTTTCTTCCGTTTTTTCAAAAAAAACGCCATTAATAAATTTTCTGTTGTCGCTCGGAGATATGGCAAAAATTGTTTTTTTTGTCATTTCTGTAAATATCTCCTGTTTAATTGAAAAATATTTAACGTCGTCTGTGATTTTAACGGGAGGAAATTTATCCGAATCAATTCCTTTTAATTTGTATTCTATTTTTTTATTCTCTTTAGGATTAATTGTAACGACATTTTCTTCGTCGGAAAAAATTTCTATTTCGTTTCCGGATAATTTTCTAACGAGAGTATATAGCCTGTTGCAATATACGGAAACAGAACCTTCTTCTAAAATCTCCGCATTTATTTCCGATACAAAGGTAATCGACGTTTCAGAAGCCGTTATTTTAACCAAATTATTCTTTGCTTCTAGAAGAACGTTAGATAATATAGAAATACTATTTCTTGTAGAGATGATACTCTCCGCTATACTTAAGATTTTTAAGATGCTTTCTTTTGAACAAATGAATTTCATACAATCTCCTGTATTTTTTATACCCTACCTATTAATATTAATATAAATTTAGTAGTATATATTAGTACGTCTGTCAATAACGTTAATAACTATATAAATAGTAATGATAAATATATTTACATTGTTAATAACTATGTAAATATATTTATCATATTTTTGTAATAAAAACAATAAAAATATTTTCAAACAAGTTATTAACAATTTTTTTGCTTGTTTTTAATCTCTTATACTATTGATAAGAAAATCTATATCGTTTTTTATTTTACTGTCTTTTATAATAAGATCGTCAATTTTTTTTGTAGCGTGCATTACGGTTCCGTGCTCTTTATCCCCAAAAAAAGCGCCTATTTGAGTAGTCGACAGTCTTGTTAATTTTCTACTTAAATACATGGAAATTTGTCTTGCAAGAACAATTGATTTGGTTCTTTTTATTCCCGTGATATCGTGGGATTTAATGTTGAAATACTGAGAGACGGAGAGTATAATTTTATCTACGGAAATTGGAGAAGAGTATAAATTAGTAGTAATTTTATCTTTTAGCCTTTCGATTGCAACGTCTTTTGTAATCGTTTCTATTTTCATTATGCTGGAATACGCCAATAGATCTTTAAAAGAGCCCTTTAAATCTCTTACGCTTCCGGATGAATTTGAACAGATATACTCCATCGCCTCGCTGGTAAAATTCAACGAATACGCGGAAGACAATCTTTTTAAAATGGCGATACGTAACTCAAAATCAGGCGGTCTCAAATCTACGGTTAATCCCATTGAAAATCTGCTTCGAAGCCTATTCTCTATTTTTTTTACCTTGTTTATTGGTTGATCGCAAGAAAAAACCATTTGTTTATTAGAATTTGAAAGTTTATTAAAAGTATGAAATAATTCAGCTTGAATAGCTTCTTTACTGGAAAAAAATTGAACGTCGTCTATTAACAAAACGTCTAGCTGTCTATATTTTATTCTGAATTGCTGTTGGGTATTGTTTAAAAACGAATGAACAAAATCGTTTAAAAAATCCTCAGAGGTTAAATATAATACTTTTTTCGAGGGAAAATACTCCTTGATATATTTTTCTATAGATCTTAAAAGATGAGTTTTACCTAAACCGCTATCCCCCCATATAAAATAAGGGTTATATTTGATACCGGGATTTTGAGCGACAATTTTAGCCGTTTCTGCAGCAAATTCGTTAGACGCTCCTACTATAAAAGAATCGAATGAAAAGTTTTCAATATTGTCAATATTTTTATCATTTTGCGCGCCGTTCTGTTTTTTTAATTCTATTTTTTCTTTTTTTGGAAGAGCGCTTTCTCTTATCTCTTCAACGGCTTCGTCGTTTGGAATAAAAATAACAAATTCAATATACGCCGTTTGTCCAAAAATTCTTGTTAATATGCTTTCTATATCTTCCTTAAATCTTAAAGCATTATCTTTTATAAAATTAGAGGGAACGGATAAGTACATAACTTTATCTTTTATTTTAAAGTCGTAATATTCTATTCTACTAATCCACAATTTGTAATCTGATTTTCTTATTACGAGTTCTAATTCTTTTTTTATTTCGTCCCAATATATTTTATAATCCGTATTTTTCATAATAAGCCTTATAATTTTCTATAAAACGTTATGATATAAAAAAAAGCGCCGATTATAAATACCAAATCGCTATCAAAAAAATTATAGTTTTATTGCGATGATATAATTCGTTTTATATAAACAAGTTACAGAAAAAATAAATTTTCGTAATTTGAAAATAAAAAACAACTGAGAAAAATTTGGATAACGACAAATTTATAAAAATTTCCCAAATTTCAATAGATTTAAAGCGTTTTGTTTAAATTTATTGAAATTTAAGATTCAAATAGAAAACGTTTATATTTTATTCTCTTCTAAAAATTTTTTTAGAATTCTTGCCGCTTTACCTCTATGAGATATAAAATTTTTCTCTTCATCGGATAGTTCCGCCATAGTTTTATCGTATTCGCTAAGATAGAAAATCGGATCGTATCCGAAACCGTTATTTCCTTTTGGATTAAAGGTTATCGATCCCTTTGTTTCTTCTTGCGCAATATAAATTCTGTTCGGATTTATAAACAAAACTAAGGCGCAAACAAAAGATGCTGATAGATCTTTATTTTTATCAAGTCGGCTCAATAAGAATTGATATCTCTCTTTATCGTTAAATTCGGGGGATCCGTATCGAGCGGAATGGATTCCGGGATCCCCGTTAAGTTGATTTACGCAAATACCGGAGTCGTCGGCTAAAACCGGCTTTTTATAACACTCATACACTGCCTTGCATTTAATAAGAGAATTTCCGATAAACGTATTATCGTTTTCAATAATCTCGTCCGTAAAGTTTACCTCTTTTAGCGAGACGATCTTATAATTATTTATAATTTTATTAATTTCGTAAACTTTATGGTTATTAAACGTTGCAAAAATTATTTCATTCATATTTAATTATCTACGACGCTAATCTTTGCGCCTAAATTATGCAATCTTTCAGGCAGACTCTCGTAGCCCCTCTCAATTTGTATTATGTTATTAATAACGCTACGCCCTTCGGCGCAAAGCGCCGCTAGCACTAACGCCATTCCCGCTCTTATATCCGGACTAGATAGTTCTAATCCTTTTAGTCTTGCGGGACCGCTAACGACGGCTCTGTGAGGATCGCATAAAATAATTCTCGCTCCCATAGAAACCAATTTATCGACAAAAAACATTCTGGATTCAAACATTTTCTCAAAAATTAACACCGTTCCTTCAACTTGGGTAGCTGTAACTATTATAATGCTTATCAAGTCCGGCGGAAAACCCGGCCAGGGCGAATCGTCGATTTTTGGTATCATCCCTCCTATGTCGGAGATTACTTTGAGCTCTTGATGCGCGGGGACGAAGATCGAGCTGCCGTCCGTCTCCCATCTGATGCCTAGTTTTCCAAAAACAAGACGGGACATCCTCATGTTTTCAGGATTTGCGTTAGTAATCTCTATTTCCCCTCTCGTAACGGCGGCGAGTCCTATTAATGAACCGACTTCCATAAAATCTGTGCCTATTGTGAAATCTGTTCCATGAAGTTTTTCAACGCCCGTTATTCTAATAATATTAGAACCGACTCCGTCAATTTTTGCCCCCATAGAGATTAACATATTGCATAAATCTTGAACGTGCGGTTCGCTCGCCGCGTTAAGTATCGTGGTATTGCCTTCGGCTAGTACGGCCGCCATTACGGCGTTTTCGGTAGCGGTTACCGACATTTCGTCTAAAAATATTTCTTTTCCTACTAATTTATTGGCGGTCATTTTAAAATTAGTAGAAATTTCTATTCTACAACCGAGTTCGGAAAGCGCAATAAAGTGCGTATCGAGTCTTCTTCGACCTATAACGTCGCCGCCCGGAGGCGGGAGGATCGCTTCTCCGGCTCTTGCAAGAAGAGGTCCGGCAAATAAAATTGACGTTCGGATTTTTTTTCCTAAATCCGGATTGATTGTCGTCGACGATATACCGCCTTTTATACTTAACGTATTTTTATCTATTTTTTTTACGGTCGCTCCCAGCTGCGTTGATATTTCTAACATTATATTAACGTCTTCGATGTTAGGAATATTTCTTAGAATTACCTCTTCGTCCGTTAATAACGCCGCCGCAATAGCCGGAAGAGCGGCGTTTTTGTTCCCATTCGGTTTGATAATTCCTTTTAGCGGATAACCGCCTTCTATTAGGTATTTTTTGCTCATCTTTCTCTCTTTTTTTAAAATTTAAATAATTTTCATTTACTTATCAATAATAACAATAAACTTAAATTTAAATCAGAAATTTGAACTTAAATTATTTTAGTTAGAATTTCTTTTTTAACAGAAAAGTTTTATCGTCTTCAAAATTTATAGGTCTGTTGCCGTCCAAATTTCCGGAAATTCTAAACATATTTTTACTTAGGAACTCTATTATAAATTTGTAAACTACGCTTTTGGATTCTTTTCTTGTATAAATTATATCCAAAAAAATAGGATTTTTATCATAATTTATCACATAATATATTTTTGAATAGTTGTCAAAAGGAGCCGCGCTCTTTTTGTCAATCGACAAATCGGCATAACCGTCGGGCGTAAGTCTTAAATGGAAATTTTGCCCGAGGTTGTTTTTACCCGTCCACGTTCCTTCATGCGTAACGTTTAACGGTTTTTCTTTGACGTTATTTGAAATACAGTTAATAAAAAGTAGTAAATATAGCCCTAAAATAAAAAATTTAATAATTTTCATATCACAACGACAATTTTTGTATTCTATCAATCGCTTCTTCTACGTCTTCCCTTTTACCAAAAGAGGATAATCTAAAGTAGCCTTCGCCGCACTTACCAAAACCGACGCCGGGAGTTCCGACTACTTGGCACTCCGAGAGCAGCTTATTGAAAAAATCCCACGAAGAGAGATTATTAGGCGTTTTCAACCAAACGTACGGGGCGTTAACGCCTCCCGAATACCTAATGCCTAGTTTTTTTATTCCTTCCCCTATGATTTTGGCGTTTCCTAAATAGTATTTAATAATTTTATCGACCTCTTCTCTTCCTTCTTTTGTAAAAACTACCTCTCCGGCTCTTTGAATAATATAGGCTACGCCGTTAAATTTTGTAGATTGCCTTCTGTTCCATAATTTATTCAAAGAATGCGCTACGCCGTTTTCGTCAAAAGCTCTGGATTCTTTTGGGACAATTGCGTAAGAGAGACGAACGCCCGTAAAGCCGGCCGTTTTAGACAAACTTCTAAATTCTATGGCGACCTCTTTCGCCCCCTCTATTTCAAAAATACTTTTAGGTATTGAAGGATCCGTAATAAAAGCTTCGTAAGCCGCGTCGTAAATTATTAAAGATTTATTCTCTTTTGCGTAGTTTACCCATTTTTTTAGAATTTCTTTTGTTGCTACTTGCCCGGTTGGATTGTTTGGAAAGCACAGATATATCAAATCAACTTTTTCCTTTGGCAAATCCGGAATATAGTTATTAGATTCTAAACAATCCAAATAGCATACATTCTCAAATCTTCCGTTTTTAAAATCCCCCGTTCTTCCCGCCATTACGTTGCTATCTATATAGACCGGATAAACGGGATCCGTTATTGCGATTTTAGAGTCTGCGGAAAGTATCTCTTGAATATTTGCGACGTCTTCTTTTGCGCCGGTAGAGATAAATATCTCGTCAATATCTATGTTTATCCCTCTACTTGAAAAATCGTGATTTTTTATCTTTTCTCTTAAAAATTCATAACCTTCGTCCGATCTGTAACCTTTAAAAGACTCTCTTACGCCCATTTCGTTTGCGGCTTTTTTTATAGCGCCCACTATCGATTGAGGCAAAGGTTCCGTTACGTCTCCAATTCCAAGACGAATTATTTTTTTGTCTCTATTTTTTTCTTGATACTCCTTTACTAATCGCGCTATTTCGGAAAAAAGATAACTTCCTTGCAACTTTAGATAATTAGAATTAATTTTAATCATCAAAATTCTCCTTTATGATTATTTGTATATTAATACAACGTTTAAAAGATATAAAAATCTTTACAAAGTGAATTTATAACATAACTAAATGTTAAATAAAAGATATAAATACTAAAATTTTCAAAAAAAGATCAAATCTATATACTTAATAAAAGAGATAAAAAAATTCCCTATTTTTTATAAATATGGTACAATAAACTAAGTAGAAAAAAGCGTTATATAATAAATAAAAATAAGGACAAAATCAAAAAGACGGAATGATTGATTTAAAGAAAAATATTAATGGGATTAATATATTTTTAAGAAATTTTACATTAATCAATAATAAATTAACTCTCAGGAAAATATTATCGTTCATTAAGAAAGGGGATTATCGAGGAATAAAAAGCGATGTTTTTATAGAGTTTCTAAAACGGAAAAAAGATGAAGAGACTCTATATAATAACATAAGAGAGTTTTCTTATCAAAAATTTTTAGATAGCCGTATGCCTTTAGAAATATTTAAAACAAATAACGAAAATCTTATTATTAATTTACTAAATTTTATCTCTATCGATGAAATGCGTTTTGTTCAATTTAATCGGATATTTAAAGAGATTGACGATAATGAAACATTAATTGCTATCTTAAACGCTATAGTAAAATCAAATTTTAATATTATTAAAAGCCCCGGCTATTTAGATAACATGTATTACGGCGTTATATTAAAACTAAATTTTCTTTTAAAAAATAATTTGACCAACGCCTCTTATTTTATTTTTACCGGGATGTTAATCAAAAAAAAAACGATTTGCGATTATATTCGGAAAAATATTTGGAATAGTTTATTTGCGGTAAGAGATAGGGTATTTTCGCAAATCAGAAATCATATCATAACTAAAATTGCCGAAAAAGAAAACGACTTTGATAGCGTTCGGGATATATTTAAAGGTATAGAGGAGTGCGATTTATGGCATCTTTGCGATATGACGGACGACGTATCGGAAGCGTTTAAAAATGTCTTAGATAAAATGGAGTTTTTGAAAAATATCGACGCGATAATGGAGCGCTGTTTTCAAAAATATAATATTCTTATGAAATCTATATATAATACGCTAGAAAAAATTTCGGAATATTTATTTGAAGAAAATTGCGAAAGAGAAATAAATTACGATTGGTCCGACGGATTAAATGAATTTGCAATAAACGTTGTTAATAAAGTAATTCTTAATTTTAAAAGTACGATCGACTACCAAAATAATTTTATTTTTGAGAATTTAGGAAGTATTGAGGATAGTTATTATAAAGCGTTAAGTTTGTTGATGGATAGCGATATAAAAAATGTCGCTTTTGACGGCGATTTGTCAAACGAGGAAAACTTGATAGGTCCGTTAAACGATAGTTTAGACGTCTATCTTGGGGAAGCCATTAATGATCTGGAGGCGGCGTATAACATTCAGAGTAAGAGGGATCTCGAAATAATATCGGATGTTGAAAATAGCCTTTCAGAAGGCATAGAGGTAGACGACGACCGTTTGATTAATGAAAACGGGGTAAACGAGAACGATAAAATAGTTGTTAATTCTGATAAATCAAAAAATGATTTGTCGGCGTTGGCTACAAATATTATAAATGAATTACGCGACGAATTGAGCGAAGATAGAGTCTTTGAAAATAGAGAGAGAGTAAAAGAGTTAATTAAAGAGGTTATTGAGGAAAAATATAATAAAAATGTAAAATATAGCGTGATTATTAATAACGCGATAGAGGACGCTTTAAAGGTTGAAAATTTTGAAGATTTATAAAAAATAATTTATTTAAGGACGTAAATATGTTTGACGCTCAAAAAATAACTCAGGAATATGAAAGAATTAAAGCAAGTAAATATTCCGGTCTGCTGCCTCTTCAAAAAGTTTTAAAGTTGGAACAGGAAAAAGAGAAGTATATTGAAAAATTCTTGGTTAAAATAAAAAAGATAGATAAAGAGTTCAATATAATTTCAGACGAAAAATTTACTTTAGATGAAATGATTAAAGAAGCGATTCAAAAATTTGGAGATTTAACTTTTACCGATAAAAGCTGCGAAGGCGACAATATTACTATAGATATGGCTTTTAATCTATGTATAATAAGTCTTAAATTTAGAGAAAACAAATTCAAATATAAAATTACCGTTTTTTGGGATCTATAATTTAAGGGGAAAAATTGGCGCATTTTATTAAGAATCTTCTATTTATTTCAAAAACGCTAAAAAAAGAATTTTTTCGTAAAGCTATTCATATGTTTTCATCGTTTACGCCCTTTTTATATTTTTTTTCAAGAAGTTTAGTTTTAGTCGGATTATTGATCGTAACGTTAATATATTTTTTGTCCGAAGTTTTACGTAGTAAAAATATTCGTATACCGATAATATCCAGAATTACCGAAATAGCTTCGAGATCGAGAGACGAAGGCAAATTGGTATTAGGGCCAATCACTTTATCTATCGGAATATTCTTAACGTTTACTTTATTCGATTATAGGACGGCGACTTTAGCTATTTTTGCGGTGTCTTTTGGCGACGGAGTGGCAAGCTTATTTGGAAAGATAATTGGAGGAGTTAAAATTCCATTTACGTTTGGTAAAACAATGAGCGGTTCTATGGGATGTTTTATTACTCTTTGTTCGGTATATTTGTTATGCGGTCTCGATATTTCTCAAGCGCTAGTAATCTCCGCCGCGGGAGCTGTTATTGAAGCGTTTCCAACGGGGGATTTTGATAACCTGATATTGCCAATATCGACCGGGCTGATAATTCAGAATTTAATTCTTTAGTCTTAATTGGCAACTCTTAATAATATTTTTATATAATTTTGGTAAATATTTTTTATTTGTATTTATGAAACCCTTGGACCTTTTCAAAAGTTTCTCGTCTTTTAAATAAGGGATGTTTATTGTTATATTATAAATTGCCGAGTCAAACGCCGCTTGGGCAAACGAGGCGCTTATTTGTAAGTCGCTAATTAGCCACTTATTGCAGAATGGAACAAAATCAAGTATAACTTCCGATAAATATAACGCTTTTTCAGCGATAGTAAAAGGAACTAATACGCATTGCTCAACGTATAAATTTATAAGGTCGATTCGATCTTTTTTTTCTTTATCGGTACTTTTAGGTAATTCTCTCGCTTTCTTCCAACCAAGAAACGCCGCTTCATCTTCGTCCGATAATTTCAAACCGGCTTCTCTGATTTCTACAAACGACTCTATATATTTTTCTAAATGATCGTGTATGGAAAATCTAGCCGCTTTTTCAGCGCAAGACGCCGAAAGACTAAGAACGACTCCGGCGGCCGAACCGCCGCCGGGAGTCGGCTCGGTTGATCCTAAATTTTTACAATACTCTGATATTATTTTCATAGAACTATTATAAGAAATATTTTAAAATTATTCAACTACTTTTCCCGATTTATTAAACTAATAGAAAAACTGAGAAAAATAACGAAATTTTAAATTTTACAAATATTATTCGGATTTCTCGGAATGCGTATCTTAGTTCTTGCCGGACAAGGAGGTAATAAAATAAAGAATTAACAAAATTACTCCGACTACTACCGCGGCTCCGCTAATAAATTTGAATAGGTGAGAGAAAAAATATATTTAAAAATCAGCTTGTTTAGTAGTTCGCGGAAAAGAAATAACGTCTCTAATGTTAGTCATACCGGTAAGATACATTATCATTCTTTCAAATCCTAAACCAAATCCGCAATGTTTGACTCCGCCGTATTTTCTCAAGTCCAAATACCACCAGTAATCTTCTTTCTTTAGATCAAAATCTGATAATTTTTTTTCAAGAATATCAATTCTTTCTTCTCTTTGACTGCCCCCTATAATTTCTCCGACGCCGGGGACTAACAGATCCATAGCGGCTACCGTTTTACCGTCGTCGTTTTGACGCATATAAAACGCCTTGATCTCTTTTGGATAATTAATAACAAAAAGAGGTTTTTTGAAAATCTTTTCCGTCAAATATTTCTCATGCTCCGTTTGAAGGTCTATACCCCATTCTACGGGATATTCAAAAGTAGCAGACTCTTTTTTTAGCAGGTCTACGGCTTCTGTGTAGGTTATAACGCCGAATTTAGAACTAACGATATTGTTTAATCTATCTAAAACCGAATTATCTATAAAATCGTTGAAAAATTTCATTTCCTCGGGACAATTTTCTAAAACATAATTAATTATATACTTTATCATATCCTCGGCGAGCGCCATATCGTCGTTAAGATCTGCAAAGGCGATTTCAGGTTCAATCATCCAAAATTCAGCCGCATGTCTTGCCGTATTTGAGTTTTCCGCTCTAAAAGTTGGACCGAACGTATATATATTTTTAAACGCCATTGCGTAAGCTTCGCCGGCTAATTGACCGCTGACAGTCAAACTGGTCTCTTTACCAAAAAAATCTTTGGAATAATCCACTGTTGAATTTTTGTTTTTGGGAACGTTATTAAGATCCAGCGTAGTTACTCTGAACATCTGACCCGCGCCTTCGCAATCGCTGGTTGTAATTATCGGAGTTTGAACGTAAACAAAGCCTCTATCTTGAAAAAATTTATGTATTGCGTAGGAGGCTACCGATCGAATTCTAAAAACCGCGGAGAAGGTATTTGTTCTCGGTCGCAAATGAGCTATTGTTCTTAGAAATTCAAAAGAGTGTTTTTTCTTTTGCAAAGGATAGTCGTTTGCCGAATAACCTTCGATTGTTATTGAACTGGCTCTAAGTTCAAACGGCTGCTTTGCGTTAGGGGTTTCCAATAATATTCCCTGAACGCTTATGGCGGAACCAATAGATAGTTTTAATACTTCTTGATAATTAGACGTATCTTTCTCGTCCGCTACAATTTGAAGATTTTTAAAAAACGAGCCGTCATTAATCTCTATAAAACCAAACGACTTTGAATCTCTTATCGTTCTTATCCAACCGGAAACTTCAATATTTTTATTGTAAAACTTAGACGGGTCTATGAATAATCTTTTTATTGACTCCATTTTATCTTCTCCGATTATAATAAATTTATATTATTTTTATGACAATATTCGACGGTCTCTTCCGACCAAACCGAACTTTGAACTTCTCCGATATGAGCTTTATTAAGAAAAAACATACAGATTCTAGATTGACCTATACCGCCCCCGATTGTGTACGGTAAAACGCGATTTATTATATCTTTATGAAAAGGGAGATGTATTCTCTCCTCGCATTTGGCTTTTTCTAATTGTTTCACAATAGAAAATTCGTCTACTCTTATACCCATAGAAGAAACTTCAAACGCCTTTTCTAAAACCGGATACCAAAATATAATATCGCCGTTTAGCTCCCAATCGTCGTAATCGGGCGCTCTTCCGTCGTGTCGGATACCGGAGTTAAGTTTATCTCCTATTTTCATTAAAAACACGGCTCCAAATTTCTTCGCGATTTCATTCTCTCTCTCTTTAGGAGTTAATTTAGGATATCTATTTTCCAACTCTTGCGTAGTGATAAAAAATATTTCGTCCGGAAGATAAGTTTTTAACGCTTTATATTTTGAAGATAGGAATTCTTCGGTATCCTTAAAAACTTTATATATAGTTTTTACTATAGATTTTAAAGTTTCTATATTTCTTTCCTCTTTTGAAATAATCTTTTCCCAATCCCATTGATCGACGTAAATCGAATGAAGATTATCGAGATCTTCGTCGCGTCTTATTGCGTTCATATCTGCATATATGCCTTCGTTTTTATCGAAATTGTATTTTTTTAGAGCCATTCTTTTCCACTTAGCCAAAGACTGGACAATTTCAACCGATTTACCGTCAATATCTTTTACGTCGAAAGAAACCGGTCGTTCTGTTCCGTTTAAATTGTCGTTTAACCCTGTTTCAGGTAGAACGAATAATGGGGCTGAAACCCGAGTAAGATTTAACCTTTCCGCCAAACTTTTTTCAAAAAAATCTTTTATCTCTTTAATCGCTTCTTCCGTTTCTTTAATACTCAATAACGGATCGTATCCTTTCGGAATTACTATGTTGTCTGTTTTATTTGCCACTTTTTATTCCTTTTATAATCGAATAAATAATAAAATATATTTTAGAAAATAAGTCAAGAAAATATTGAAAATCAAAAATAACCCGCCGGTTTTTTAGGAGAGGAAAATTGACGCATATAAAACAATTTTTTTAAACTCCATATTGTAAAGAAATTTATATTAAATTTTAAATTCGGTAAAAATAAATAAATTTTACTTTTATTAGATTTATTTTTTATTATATTATAAACAAAAATCTTTTATCAAAATCTAATATTTAGGAGATACTTATGAATCGTATTAGAGCATTAATTATCGTCGTCTTACCTCTATTACTATTATCTTGTAAAGAGAGCAATTTGGACATTTCCGGTTCAAATCGCGCCGATAATTCCAACTCAACCAAACCGGTTTTTACAAATTTAAATATGCAGAATATTTCTGATTTACAAAGCCGATTGCGCAGCATATCGAAAAACGAAACGCCGTCGGTAGTTTTTATCGGGACCGAAAAAATAATTAAACAGAAAATGATCGATCCTTTTGAATTCTTTTTTGGATATCCGAATAACAGGGGTCCAAAGAGCGACGTTCCGGAAAAAGAATTCAAGCAGGAAGGGCTTGGTTCGGGAGTTATTTATAAAAAAAACGGATCAGACTATTTTATCATCACTAACAATCACGTAACGGAAGGCGCCGATAAGATAAAAATAACCGTCGATCAGAAGAAATTTTACGACGGAAAAATCCTTGGGTCCGATCCTAGAGTAGATATTTCTGTGGTTAAAATTACTACAAAAGACGAATTGCAAGTCGCTAAATTCGGCGATTCGGATACGATAACCGTAGGCGACTTCGTTATCGCTATAGGAAACCCTTTCGGTCTATACGGAACTATGACTTTTGGCATTATTAGCGCGATAGGCAGAAGCAATATCAATTCGGATCAGGTAAATTTGACCAGTTTTATTCAAACCGACGCCGCTATAAATCCGGGTAATTCCGGCGGACCGCTCATCAATATTTCCGGCGAAGTAATAGGTATTAACAATATGATTTATTCTCAAACCGGCGGCAGTATTGGGATTGGTTTTGCTATACCTGTAAACATAGCCAAAAAAACGGCGGATCAAATCATCGAGTTCGGCAAAGTCGAGCATGGATATCTTGGGATATATTTCCAGGAACTTACGGAAGAGAGTATAAAAACTTTAAATCTAAAAAATATTACTTACGGAATGTTAGTTAATCAAGTATTCGACGACAGCCCGGCGGAAAAAGCCGGCATTTTAGCGGGCGACGTCGTTTTGGAAGTCGACGGTAAAAAAATTCGTACCTCCAGCGATATGGTTATAACTATCGGCAATCTTTTTCCGGGAACAAAAATCCAACTTAAAATCAGCAGAAACGGCGAGATTAAAAATATTCCCGTTACTTTGGGGGCTCGCGACGAAACTCAAATAGCGTCGACCGTTCCCGAAGAAAAAGGCAGCGCGTTTAAAAAATATGGATTTGAACTTGCCGAACTTAGCGCAACGGCTAGAAATAAGTATAAAATAGATAAAAACATCTCAGGCGTTATGATACTTAGAGTTAATCCAAGCGGAATATCCAAAGAGGCGGGACTGCAAGCGGGCGACGTTATTACGAAAATCAATAATAAGCCTGTTAAAAATATCGAAGAGGTAGAAAAAATATTGAAAGCTTCCGAGAATCAAAGCGCTTATTTCTTTATATATAGAGATAAAAAAGAATTTATTGTGATGATGTAACTCTATTTTTGACAACAAAAAAAAAGAGAAACTTGAGGCTTTACAAGTTTCTCTTTTTTTATAAATTTATTGTAAAACGCTCTTGATTTTTTTTAATCTCTACGGGTTTAATTTAATTACCCGGTCAAAGGGCGGTAGCCCTTTGCGCCGTCCGCGTAGGACAAATTCTTGACTTTTTCTTTAATTTAGAAGGCTATAAAATTAAATAAATAACGACTATTACGATTTTATTAATTGAATATTGACAAAATATTATTTATTTTGTAATTTATCAATATCGACGGTTGTAAGGAAAGGATTTGAAGTTAGGTAATAAGAGTTTTTTATCTTTATACGATTTAAGTAAGGACGAGATTGATCGATTAATAGATCTCTCAATAGAGCTAAAAGCTGAAAAAAAAAACGGAATATACAAATATAGGTTAAAAAATAAGAATATCGCGCTTTTGTTTGAAAAAACTTCTACTCGCACGCGTTGCGCGGCGAGCGTCGCATGTTTTGACGAGGGGGGGCACGCCGAATTTTTGGGTAAGAACGATATACAGATGGGTAAAAAAGAGTCCGTAAGAGATACGGCTCGGGTTCTTGGAAAGATTTTTGATTCGATTATTTATCGAGGATATAAACAGGAGACTGTCAAAATACTTTCAGAGTATTCCGGTATTCCGGTAATAAACGGACTAACGGACGAAGAGCATCCGACTCAGATTATTGCGGATCTTATGACAATAAAAGAAAAATTCAATAAATTAGAGGGACTAAAAGTTTGTTATATTGGAGACGCTAGAAATAACGTGGCTTGCAGTTTGATAGTAGGGTGTCTAAAGATGAACGTCGATATTTTTGTCGCCGCGCCTAAATCGCTTTGGCCTAGCGATAGTTTTATTGTTTCCGCCAAATTGTTATCTAAAAAGGCAGGTCTTTATTTAACCGAAGATCCTTTAGAGGCGGTAAAAAATTCTAACGTAGTATATACCGACGTTTGGGTTAGCATGGGAGAGGAAAACGCTCCGGATATAGATGAAAGGATAAAACTTTTAAAGAATTATCAAGTCAATAAGTTCGTTATGGATCAGACGGGACTAGCCGATAGCATTTTTCTTCATTGTCTTCCGGCTTCTCACGAAGAAGAGAGCCACTATCTTGAAGTTTCCGAAGAGGTTTTTGAATCTAAACAGTCGTATGTTTTTGAACAGGCTGGAAATCGTTTACATACAATAAAGGCTTTGCTTGTTACGCTACTTGGAGGGAAGGTATGAAATCTTTGTATATATATAATTTGTTTCCAAAATTATATAAAAATACGGAAGAGTGGGAAAAGAATATTAAAAAAATTGCCGCGATGGGTTTTAATTCCATTTATATAAATCCGTTTCATTATCCGGGTTTTTCGGGAAGCTTATACGCCCCAAAAGACTATTATCTATTTAATGAAAATTTTTTTACGAATAAATCTTCGCCTGAAGAGCAGTTAGCCTCTTTTATAAAGAAATGTTCCGAATCAAATATCGGCGTATTTATGGATCTTGTTATTAATCACACTTCCATCGACTCTCCTTTGATTAAAGACCATAAAAATTGGTATATTCTTGAAAACGGAGACGTTAAAAGACCCGGAGCATGGGAAAACGGTCAATACGTTACTTGGGGCGATCTAGCTACGTTTAATCTAGAATCAAGCGAAGATAGGGATAATTTATGGGACTATTTGCTTAACGTATGCAAATACTACCTAAAACTTGGTTTTAAAGGATTTAGATGCGACGCCGCGTATCAAGTTCCTAGCGAATTTTGGTCGTTTGTTATACCCTCTTTAAAAAAATTGTATCCGGATATCTTATTTCTTGCCGAAACGTTGGGTTGCACTCCGATACAAATTCAAACTTTATCTAGTTGCGGATTCGATTATATTTTTAACTCGTCAAAATGGTGGAATTTTAACGATTCTTGGTGCTTGGAACAGTACAACATAACGAAAGATATTGCCCCCTCTATATCTTTCCCCGAATCGCATGATACGCCAAGATTAATGGCCGATGTCAATAAAAATATAAACGCCTTTTTACAAAGACTTTATTTTGAGGCGATTTTTTCTAAAGGATTTATGATTACGACCGGTTTTGAATTTGGTTTTCTTAAAGCTATTAATACCGTTGATACGACCCCCGCCGACTGGGAAGATACCGGAACTGATTTTTCCGATAAGATCAAAAAAATACTGTCTATTAAAGACTCTTTATTACCTCTAAAGGAAGAGAGCCCTATCCAAATAGTCGATCAATCCAATTGGATGAACGTATTTTGTTTTATCAAAGAGTGGAATAGTCAAAAAGTTTTGATTATATTAAATAAAGACGTTTATAAAAATCAAAAAATAGTCTTAAATAACCTTAACGATATCTTAAAAAGCGAAAAGATCAAAGACTATTCGCCGGAGGACAGAATCAAGGGATATATACATAACCTTGATTTCGAATTGTCGCCGGGCGAATTAAAAATATTTGCTTCTGAAAATATTTTTTGTAAAAAATAAACTATCTGGTAGTCAGATAATTTTTTAATTCGCCGTATTTATTATCAATTTCTATCGATTTTTTATCTTTGTTAAGACATTTTTTTAACGATTCGGGAATATCGACATTAATTTTTAAATTATTTTCTATAGAGTCCTTGAATTTTGCCGGATGGGCAGTTTCAAGCAATATTACGGGTATATTATCAGTATTATCCTTTTTATACATTTCTATCGCTTTATATCCAACGGCGCCGTGCGGGTCTAATAGATATTTATCTGTTTTGTATACTCTCTCAATCGTATTTAAAGTTTCGGCGTCCGTAACTTTATAACCTATAATCTCTTTTACCATATTTTCTTTAGTTTTATAAATATCTATTAATCTCTTAAAGTTAGACGGATTGCCAACGTCCATTGCGTTAGAAAGCGTCTGTTTTGACGCTCTTGGAGCGTAAACGCCGGTATATAAAAACTCCGGAACAACGTCGTTAATATTCGTTCCGGCGATAAATTTCTTTACAGGCGTTCCCATTTTTTTGGCAAAAACGCCGGCGGTAAGGTTGCCAAAGTTTCCCGACGGAACGCAAAAAACAACCTCTTTTACCCCTTTTTTTCTATATAATACGTTAAACGACCAAAAGTAATAGAAGGATTGCGGATATAGCCTGCCGATATTTATCGAGTTTGCCGAAGATAAATTTATTTTAGAGCATAATTCTTGATCTAAAAAAGCCTCTTTTACCATTCTTTGGCAATCGTCAAAATTACCGTTCACTTCCAAAGCCGTTATATTCTCGCCAAGGGTAGTTAATTGTTTCTCTTGTAATAACGAGACTTTTCCTTTGGGATATAATATCACAACGTCGATATTATCTACTTTATAAAATCCGTTCGCCACAGCCGATCCCGTATCGCCCGAAGTAGCGACAAGTATTGTGATTTTCTTTTTTTGTCCTTTTAGGAAGCAACTCATAATTCTAGACATAAATCTGGCTCCAAAATCTTTAAAAGCCGCGGTAGGACCGTGAAAAAGTTCTAGAGAAAAAATATTATCTTTAAGCTCTATGAGAGGAACGGGAAAATTATAACAATCGCTTATTATATTATATAAATCCTCTTCTTTTATTAAATTATCAAGGAACGTTTTAGCGATCAAATATGATAAATCTACAAAATTGTCGACGCTATAAAAAGAGTTGTCGACCTCTCTAAATTCTTCCGGCATATATAATCCGTTATCGGGAGGAAGCCCTATGAAAAGAGCTTCTTCAAAACTAACGGGAGGAGTATTTTTCTCGGTACTATAATAATTCATAAAACTTCCCCTTGTATATATAATATTTTTAGAATCAATAGTTTATTATTAACGCATAACATAAAATAAATATTATTTTAATTTATTTGGATAAGTTTTTAATACTCTTTGATAAAATTTCTCAACTCTCGCTACATGATTTTCCGACGAAAATTGTTTCGAAATCAAAAAACTTTCTCTTTTAAAACTATTCAGCAACTCTTTATCTTTTGTAAGCATTTTTATTTTATTTGTTATCTCTTCGTCGTTTTCTACTAAAAATCCGTTAACTCCGTCGCGAACAAGATCCAAATAACTATCGTCCTTTCGAGCGACTATAGCCAGTTTACACATAGAAGCTTCTATTAGAGTCATCGGATGGACTTCGCTTAAGGAAGCCGTTACGAAAATGTCAGATATTGAATAAAGTCTATAAACTATATCCCAATTCACAAATCCCGTAAATATAGCCTCTTTAGCGAGGTTCATCTCAACGGCTTTCTTTTTCAATTCTTCCAATTGAGGACCGTCGCCGACAAACAGTATTTTAATGTTATTTGCCGTTTTTATTACGGGCGACAGAGAGATAAGCAACTCCATAACTCTTTTTTCCCGTCCTATTCTACCGACAAAAATCAAAATTAAATCGTTTTTCTTTAAACCAAACTCTTTTCTTAGTTGCAATATTTCATTATCGGTAATATTTGACGACTTAAATTTTAGTTCGTCAATTCCATTTTGAATAATTTCTATATGCGTATGAGGAACTAACATACTATAATAATTTTTTGCTTTTATAGACGGGGCGATTATCGAAGTAACCCCTTTCAAATATGTAGATAATATTTTTCTGGCTAATTTTTTTGAAATTAGTTTTCCGTTCATCAGATAGTGCGTATAATCTTCCCACATTGTATGAGTCGTATGTATGTGAGGAATCTTTAATTTCTTAGCCGCCCATTTACCGCAATATCCTATTGGAAATTCCGTATGCGTATGGATTAATTGAATATTTTTTTTCTTTAAAAATCTATTGATTGCGCCCTGGTTGAAAATACCAAACCTTTGTTCTGTTCCCGATCCGAATCCGGCTTTTATCGAAGGCAATCGAAAAATATTTTCATCTTTCTCTTCATAATTTGGAACGTCTACGGTTATAATAATTACTTCATGCCCGCGTTTTTCTAGTCCGTCTTTTAATTGAGAAATCGACGTAACCACTCCGTTTTTTATCGGTTTGTAGCAGTCTGTAAAAATGGCTATATTCATAATATTTCCTTACTATTAATTAATTTAGTCGGCAATGCTAATTTTTAAATGTTCAAAAACAATATTCCAGAAAAAATCTTTTTTTATGCTGTTTTTAGAAAATACTATCCCTCTGTTTTCATAGTTTTCTTGAGAAATTTTCAAGACTATGTTTTCAAAATCGTCCGAGCCGTATTTATATTTTAAACTATCAATTTCATTTCTTAAAGTCTGATTAATTTTACCTTTCTGTTTAATATAGAATTTTATAATAAAATGTATTACTACGCCGATAGCCGTTAAAGTAAACAAAACTATTCTCGTTGAAAGTCTGTTGTAAACTTCGTTATAAAATCTGCTTAAAATAAACATTGACAATAAAGGAATCATAAAATACAAACTTATAACTATAAGATAAATATTTTCTCTCCTTTTTCTGAGATTTTGGTAACTATTTTCAATTCTATTTAGCTCTGATTCGACAAAATTTGCTTCCATATGTAATGGTTTATAATAATATATCATTTTAGTCAAGAAAATTAAGAATTTTTAGGCGCCCGTCGGTTTTCTAGATATATCAAATACGTATCTGTTTTCAAGATTAAGAAAAAAGGTAATCCGGTATCAATTAGATAAATCATTTTGTTTTTCCACGTATCGTTTTAACGTAAATTACCCAAGAATATAATCTTTGTATAAATCGACAATCGTCGCTAAAATTATGGCAAACTTTTTAACGCATATCAAACAAATTTTTTTAATAATTACGCTATACCAAAAAAGTCGTTTCCGTTTTGTTTAACGATCTTACAAGCGCAGAATTCGCCTATTTGAGCGGAATCCGACTCAATCACAACCAATCCGTCTACTTCGGGGGCTTGTCCCCAAAACCTTCCTATATATAACTCTTCATTTTCTACTTTTTCTTCAATAAGTATTTTTTGATTAGTTCCTACAAATCGTTTTAATTTATTTTGGGAAATTTCTTCTGAAACGGATAATAGATGGTCTAATCTATCGGTTTTTACTTTCGATTTAATTTGATTTTTCATCGAGCCGGCAATCGTATCTTCTTCCCTTGAATATGCGAACGCTCCAATCCAATCTATTTCGATTTGTTTTATAAAATTTATAGTGTCTATAAAATCAGAATCGCTTTCGCCCGGAAAACCTACTATGAAAGTCGATCTTATAACGGGATTATCAAAAACTTTTCTAATATTCTCAACGAGCGTTATATACTCTTCGGACGTCCTTTTTCTGTTCATTTTTTTCAAAATCGCATTCGATCCCGATTGAAACGGTATGTCGAAATATGGAATAAAATTTGGCGTATCTTTAAGTTTATGTAGAAGTTCAAGATCGACGCGATCCGGATGTAGATAGAGAACTCTTAGCCAATCCGTCGCGTTCAAATAGTTGGACAACTCTTTTATTAAGTCTCCAAGTTTAGATTGCCGATATATGTCTTTACCATAGCTGGAAGTATCTTGCGAAATTAATATTAATTCCTTTAGATTTCCTTTTTGTAAAAACTTTAACTCCTCTATTAGATAGTCGATATCAATCGATCTGAGGTCGCCCCGAATAATTGGTATCGAACAGTAAGAACATCTATTTGAGCAGCCGTCGCTTATTTTTAAATACGCGCTTCCGGGATAACTCAGGTTTTTCCGCCCGATCGTAACGTTGCTTGAAAACGGCGGCGCGCAAACTTTTTCCGGCGAGTTAAGAGCGGCGGCTATGGTAGAAACGTCGCCTACTCCAAAAATGAGATCTATTTCAGGAATTTCTTTGATCAATTCATTTTTATATCTTTGAGCAAGACAACCCGCCGCGACTAGTTTTTTACATTTACCGGACTCTTTAAATTTTAATAAATCAAGCGTTACCTCTATAGCTTCTTCTTTGGCTGATTTTATAAAAGCGCAAGTATTAACGATTATTATATCCGCCAAATCCGGCGTCGATACAATATTATATCCGGCGGTTTCGAGAACGTATAACATTTTCTCCGAATCTACCTGATTTTTATTACACCCAAGCGTTTCTAAATAGATGTTTTCCATTTATTTTAACGAGCTTGATTGTAGGTCGTAACCTCCCAGATTATTTTTCTCCCATCTGATAAGTTTTACTTCGCATTTGCCGGATTCGCCCGGGGAAAAGATTTTGCCGTAATTAAAAAAATTCAGCGAGGCGGCTCCGGCGTTCGTTAACCAAAGAATAACGTATTTGGCGGCTTTTATATTTAGCGAAGCTCCGGCGTTAAAATAACTTTCAACGGCTTCCTTATCGTCGATTTGATATCTAAGAAACTGATCGTTGGAGAAATTTAGCGAAAACGACAGCTCTTCTATTATATCTCTTGTAACGATTGTCTCAGGATTTTCTCCTCTGAGATTTTTCCCGTCCAAACTTGATAAAGTGGATTCGCTTTGATCGTATAATTTAAAAGCGATATTGGCTCCGGATTTGTCCCATTGATTTAAAACAATCTCTATATCGTTTCTCTCGTCTCCGTTCATATCTAATTTATGCTGATAGTTGTGGACTAAAAAGAGCTCCATTCCCGATCCGTAGTTTAAAATCACGGTAGGCGATAGCTCCGCGACGGATATTCTGTAATCATTTGAGTCAATGGTAAATTCGATAATATCTCCTTTTTTAAGAGAGTTTAGAGACTTTTCTTTTTCCGACAACTTATAAACGTTCGCTTTAGTCTCTTTAACTGCGGTCGTATCTTTTACTTTTTCAATCTTGTTTTTGTCGTTGGTCTTAGCGGCTCTAATAATTTTTCTAACTCCGAAAAAACCGCCGACGACTAAACCGACCGCCGTCAAGATTATCAAAATAACGACTATTATAGGTCTGAAGTCATATTTGGGCTTAGGTATTAATTGTTCCATAGGGGTCGGAGTTTCGGCCATTTTGATTCTTTCGTATTTTCTTATGATCTCTTCGCTATCTAATCCTAAGTATTCCGAATAAGTTCTTAAGAAGCCTTTCAAATAAGCGTCTCCGGGGAACGCCGAAAACTCTTCTTTTTCGATCGCTTCGATAAACTTTTTCATTATATGAGTCTCTTCGGCTATGTTCATAATCGATAAATTGGCTTTTATTCTAGCTTCTTTAAGAAATTCTCCTAGAGCTTCCATACTTTCAACTATCTCCCTGATTTGATATAAAGTTATCTACAACGTTAGCCGACGCGGGCGGTTCATAGTTAAATAACAAATCGCTAATTTTTGAGTTTAATTTTAAATTATCTATTTCTAAAGTAATTTTTTTGTAAGCCGCGGTAATTCCCTCTATTTTTCTGATTATACCGTTGTCTTGAATAGTAAGAAAAACGGTATTAAATCCGTTTTTTGAGGAGCGCCATCTTAATAATTTCAACGTATAAACTTTCGAACCGTCTTTGTATTCCGATACATTTTTAGTTTCAAAATATTCTATGGAGTAAGAGGTTAAAAATTTATCAAAACCCATAGGATTAATTAATATCGGATTGACGACGGTTTCTATTTTTCCGTCGGAATTTTTAGTCTTTTCTTTCGCTAAAATTTCCTGTTTAAGTACAAGACTCAAATAGTCGATATATACCCAGAGATAGTATCCGTTTGTACATATTACCTGTCTGTTTGGTTCCGTAAAATTTATTCTTAACTTTTGAGGGTTTTTAAAATATACTTTGCCTTTTTGGACGTTATTATCTTGAGTCCAGGTTATGTCGGCTTCATAGTCCGCGACATTTTTCTTGAAACTGTCCGAGTATTTTTGAAGTAAATCTTTTGCGCTTAAAAGCTCGTCTTCGCCGTACGCCGAAAAGATAAAAACGACAAAACAGAAAATAAAAAAATATTTTTTCACTAAGATAACGGTCTCCTTAAAATCGCCGCGATAGCGCTATTGTAAAATTTAACGACGCTATTTGTCAAGTCTTTTTTGTTTAATTTACCTTTAAATAATGCCTTTCAAGAAATAGAAGTCTGTTTTTACTGATCTGGTAATATTTGGACTCCGGAAATTTGTTTACTAAAATCTTATATAATCTGTAAGATTCTTTATAATCGGGATTAATTTTATCTTTTTCAAGAGAATTTGCCAGATAAAACAGCGCTTTGTCTTCAATATTAGTTTCAGGAAACATATTTAATATCTTCCTATATTCCGCAATAGCCGGACCGTAACTTTCGATCAGATAATATAAATCTGCCAAAATTATCGCGACATCTTTATCGCCGGAAAACTCGTCTTTTTTATGTTTGTTAAAAGCGTCGACGGCTTCTCTGTATCTTTTTGTTTCTTTATAGGTATTTATGAGTTCAAAAAAAGATTTTTTATAAAACGGGTTATCCTTTATACCAAGATTAAGCGTAAAGTTATCGACGGCTTTCTCCTTATCTCCTAAGGCGTAATTAATTTTACCGAGGTTATAATATATTTCGCCGTCGACGCCTCCGTTTTTTAATATTTTTTCGTAAATATCTTTAGATTCGCCATATTTTTTCGAATTAAACAAGTCTAGGGCGATTTTTTTATTGTTTTCGTTGGTTAGATTTTTATCCGTCAAAGTATTCGTTTTAGTTGTATTATTATTTTCTTTAGAATTTGCGTTCTTTACGACAAATTCTTTCGGTTTTATTACAATAACATAGCTTTGTCTCTCAATATAGTTGTTTTTTGCGTCAAATCTTGTAAACAACGCATCTACTTTCCCTACCGATAAAATATTAAAGATAAAAGCGGTATTATTTTCAGTATTTGTTCTTTCCGTTAATTTTATATAATCCGGCTCGATCTTTCTCAGAATCCAATTTGATCCCTTTAAAGAGATTGAAAGTTCGCCGTTCTCTTCCCCCGCAATCTCTATTATTTTATTTTCGATTATTTTAACGTCTCTGATTTTTTCGTTGTTAGAAAGATCGTAATTTTTATCTTCAATTTCGATAGCGTAGCTTAAAATATTTTTGTCGCTATCAAGACTGCTAAAGTCGTTAGGGAAATTTGAATCGATTTCGGCGGAAAACGGCGTTTTCTCTTCGGTTAGTTCTTTGATTGTCGAGTTTGTAATAATTGGATTGTCTTTGACTTTTTTATTTAAAATATTTTTATCGACCGTTTCATTTGCGGAGGCGCTTGAAAAAATATCTGTTTTATTTATTGCGTCGACTTGAGTTTCAATTTTATTAGTTTTTTTCGGGCTTACATCTACGATATAATCGTCAATTCTATAAATGTTAATATTATCCCGCTTCTTCTGATAACTTACCGGAGAGGACTTAGGAACCGGGAGATAATAATCTTCGTCGTCGACGCTTATTATGGTATCTTTAGTTATTTTCTTTGAATGGAAGGTATCCGAGTCGACGTTCGGACGAATAGACTCTTTCACGGCGGGTCCGGTAGCGCCGCACGCTACAAGCGATAGACAGACGAGCAAAGCGCCGATGTTTTTTAAGAACCTCATTTTCCCCCCCTCTTTTCAAAATTAAACTTTAGATCCTCCTCTATGGAATCTTTTAAAATATTTTCGTAATCTTGTATTATTATATCTATTTTCGGCAATTTAAACTCCTTAATTGACATTAAATCAATATAATCGAGCGAAAGGTCGAAGACGCTGTTTTGGGGAAATAAAAGTTCGTTATTGGTTAAGAAATCTATTTCCGATTCGATTCCAAAATCTTCCTTTATAGATTCGATAGCCGTCGTATCGACCTTTTTAACGCCGCCGGATATCATGAAAGATAATATTAAAGTTATTGCAATAACGACTCCGCCGATAACCAGAATAATTTTCATAACTTCGGCGAAGTTATTATTTACTAAATCGAGAACAAGTTTTTTTATTTTCCTGAAAAAATCACTCGACTTTTTCAACAAATTTTGCGGAAACAATTTTTGATATCCCCTTTTGCTCCTGAGTTACTCCATACATAACGTCCGAAGCTGTTATTGTTTTTTTATTATGCGTAATAATAACAAATTGACTGGTCTCTTTAAATTCTTTTAGCAAGTTTATAAATCGCGCGACGTTTTCTTCGTCGAGAGCCGCGTCTATTTCGTCCAAAATACAAAACGGAGAGGGCTTAACTAAAAAGGTGGCAAACATTAGCGATATAGCCGTCATCGTTCGTTGCCCGCCGGAAAGCAGGGTAATATTCTGGAATTTTTGTCCGGGGGGATGAGCGATGATATCGATTCCCGTCTCTAAAAGATTTTTTGGATCGGTCAAAGTTATTTCAGCGTTGCCGCCGTCGAATAATTTTCTAAAAATTTTATGAAAATTAATCTTAATTTGATTGAAAGTTTTTAAAAACATCTCTTCAGAAATTTTATTTATTTCTGAAATCATCTGGATAGTATCTTTTTTAGATTTTTCTAGATCATCTAACTGTTCGCTTAGCAATTTATATCTGTCTTCCAACGCTTTACACTCTTCTATAGCCATTAGGTTGACGTTTCCGAGACTCTGTCTCCCGTTTCTTACCTCCGAGAGCTCTTTTCTTACCTCTTCGTAGGATCTGTTTGTTATATATCCCCCTTTAGATTCGTATTCGGATAAATTTATTGATAGATTTTCGTAAAAACTGTCGTAAATATTGTTGATGGTAGTAGTCGCTTCCGTAATTTTTAAATTCAATCTCTCGATTTGACCTTTTTTATTTTCCCATCGTTGATTAACTTCTTTGACGTATTTTTGTTCTTCGGACATTTTAGAATTCTCTTTTTGTATTCCGAGGTCTAGCTCTCTGATTCTTTTTTCTAAACCCTCTTTGTCGTTTTTCATCGAGTTTAACTTAGTCTCAATATCGGCAAGTTCGTCCCTAATATCGTCTATCTTCGATTCAAGAAATTCCGCTTTTCGAGCCGCTTCGTCTTTGCCGTTTTCTATACTATCTTTGAGATAGAGAATTCTCGACAACTCTTTATCCATCGAGTTGGTTTTTTCTCTTATAGTGGAAATGTTTATTCGGATATTGTGTAAAACGTCTTTATACTCCTCTTTCTTTACGTTGTTCTCTCTGTTTTCTATTTGCAGTCTTTCGATATGTTCGTTTGATTTTTTGATATTTTCAATTGTTTTATTTATATCGATCTCTATTCTTTTCTTTGTCTGAATTATCCCTTCGGGATTAAAGAGATCGTCCATAAAAACTTCGGTAGATTTTATATAGGCGTTTAAGTCTCTATCAACTTCAAATAAATTTGTTTCAATGGATACAATTTTTTCTTTTAATTCCTTAAGAATATTGATTATTTCAGATGAATTTTTAGATATAAACCCCGAATTAACAATATCGTCTATAAAAGCTCTTCTTTTTGGCAATTCTTCGCTTATATTTTTAATTTTTATCTTTAGATTCTCTTTTATTTTAATAATTTCGGAAGAGTCTACGTCGATTAAATTCAATATCTGATCGATTCTTTCGATCATTTTATCCGTTATATTTTTGTGTTCAACCCGTCTCTCTTCTACGCGCCGGTTTAAAGAGTCGACCTCTTTTTTGATATTTAAGATCGTCTCTTCGTTATTTTTAACTCTCGTTTCTATATCCGTAACGCTGGAATTGTAAAACCCTTCGTCTTTTACAAGATTTAAAAGTTTCTCTTCCATTTCGATTCTAGCGTCTTCGATTCCTTTGACTTCGTCGGACAATTCGGCAATTTTTTTATCCGCCATATCTATTTTTTCTTTTTCGGACTTGAGGCCGGATATATGCGTTATCAATTGCTCTTTTAACGACGAATTTCTCGACGTTAAAATTCTAATTTCGCTCTCTATCTGGAATATTTCTCTCTGTTTGTCAATTTTTTGATTTTCCATATCGTTTAAGAAAATCATTCTCTCCTCAAGTCCGTCTTCCAGAGAGTCGATCTGCTTTTTTACCTGTTCCAGATCTTTTGTCGCTTTCTCAAGTTCGTCGGTTAATTCGCTCTTATTTTGTTTATGTTTTACTATTCTGTTCAAATTAAGCTCAATTTCAAGCTCTTTTTCCCTATCGTATAGTCTTCTATATTCGTCGGCTTTTTTAGCTTGATCCGAAGAGCGCTCGAATTGAGTCTTTACCTCTTTTACTATGTCTTTAATCCTTATTATATTCTCTTCGGCTTGATACAATTTTGAGTCGGCCTCCTCTCTTTTCACCCTATATTTTGTGATGCCCGCCGCTTCTTCTATAATGTATCTTCTGTCTTCAGGTTTGTTGGATAGAATCATATCGATTTTGCCCTGTTCCATAACGGAATATGCGGATTTGCCGACTCCGGTATCAAAGAACAACTCCTGAATATCTTTTAATCTGACTTTTTGTTTATTGATATAGTATTCGCTCTCTCCGCTGGCGAATATTACTCTCGATATTTCCACTTCGTTGAATTCTATCGGGAGAATATTATTCTCGTTTACTATGACAAGTTTTACTTCGGCGCGTCCAAGCCCCCGACGTTCTTCGGTCCCCTTAAAAATGACGTCCGTCATATTGTTCGCTCTAAGCGCTCTGGTTTTTTGTTCGCCTACTACCCATTTGATGGCGTCGACAATATTCGATTTACCGCAACCGTTGGGACCGACTATAGCCGAAATTCCTTTATCGAAAGATATTTCAGCTTGATCGCAAAATGATTTGAATCCGTTAATTGTGAGTTTTTTTATAAACATATCGTAAGAATCCCGCCCCAGTAGATTAATGCATTATAAAAAAGTATAACGGAATTGTCAATATTTTATCTGAATAATATCTTAAACGGATTGTTTTACCGGAAGTATCAAAGTTTTAAAGGCGTATAGAGCCGTAGTCGGTTATTGCTTGAGTTTTTCTTTTAACATTTAACGTAGTTTTAATCCGTTATAACGTATCCGACCGGCTCGTCGTTCTCGTCGGGTATAAAATTATCAGATATAAACTCTTTAAATATAATCCCGATTGAACGTCCCGGATAGCCGCTTAAAAATTTGTCGTAAAAGCCGCCGCCGTAACCTATTCTAAAGCCGCCGGAGTTATATACTAGCGCCGGGACTATCGTTAAATCAATATTTGCTTTTAAGATAATTTTATCGTCGGTCGGCTCGCTAATTCCGTATTTATTTACAAAAAATTCAGTTTTTTTATCTATCTCGCAAGCCGTCATTATTCCGTCTCTAATTTTAGGTACGGCGACTGTTTTTTTGTTTTCGAGACAATACGAAATAATATCGTCGGTAACGACTTCGCTTCCAAACGATAAAAAACAGAAAACCGTTTGAGCCGCTTTAAAGTCGCCGTTTTGAATAATATTTTCAAATATTAGTTTTGATTTCCGGATTATCTCTTTTTTATCCATACTATTTCTGATTTTTAAGAATTCCTTTCTGAGTCGAATTTTATTCGATTTATCTCCGCTTGATTTATAATCCATACTATTTCTCAAAATAAAATTTTCATTAACTCCGGCAAAATATATTATCTTCAAAGTTGGAAAATAACAACAAAAATAAGAAAATTTTCATAATTTGTTAATTATCTTTGACTTTTTGAGTTTATATTAATATAATATTCTTTATATTTTATTTGCGAGAATTTAGGGAGACGTAGAATGGGAAAATTTATTAAATTTATTTTAACGGCGTTTGTAGCAGTATCTCTGTTATTTACTCTTGGATGTAAAAAAGCATCTTCCGAGAGGGTAATATCTGTTGCGACCGACGCGACGTGGCCTCCTATGGAGATGATCGACTCAAACGGGAATATTGTCGGATTTGACATAGATTTGATAAACGCGGCGGCGGAAGCGGGGGGATTTAAAGTGGAAATCAGAAGCGTCGCATGGGAAAACATATTTGTCGGACTTGAATCGGGAGAATACGACGCCATTATATCTTCCGTTACCATAACCGAAGAGCGAAAAAAGCAATACGATTTCTCAATTCCGTATATAAACGCCGGGCAAGTATTGATAGTAAGAGATGAAGAAGACGATTGCAACTCTTTACAGGACTTAGTCGGAAGATCGGTTGGAACTCAGATAGGGACGACCGGCGTTTACGAGATAGAGAAAATTGACGGGGTTAAATTGAAAAGTTACGGCGAGCTGGGCTTTGCCATAGAGGATCTTGCTAACGGCGCGATAGACTGCGTGGTTTCGGATACGCCGATTGCGGCTAGTTATGTTTTTCATAACGATAAATATAAGGGCAAATTAAAGATAGTCGGAGCGCCTTTTACGGAAGAGTATTACGGCATAGTAGTAAAAAAAGGGAATATAAAAGTTTTAAATACGATAAACGCAGGGTTAAAAAAAATTCTTGGAACGGAGATAGTTA
Source organism: Spirochaetes bacterium ADurb.Bin133 (assembly GCA_002070605.1). GTDB lineage: Bacteria > Spirochaetota > GWE2-31-10 > GWE2-31-10 > MWDO01 > MWDO01. The sequence continues at coordinate 62,998 of MWDO01000002.1, read as the reverse complement.
GCCAACTTGAAAATAAATGGCTGAGATAAAATTTGCGCGTTATTAATATGCGCAAATTTTTTAGATTTTTTGAAAATATTGGTTATAATACTAAGATATGAGATTAGTTATAATTTTATTTTTAGCGCTGATAAATTCATCCTGTTTTCTCTTGACAAATTTAGACTTTCATTACGAAATATTCGAAACGACGCTGGAAGTAACGTTAACGAACAATACGGATTATAACGCCGAAATTCAGGCGAGTTATTACGGTTTTAATAAAAACGAAGATTTGACGCAGGAAGCTAAAGATATCGAGTGTTATACGATAAAGAAAAATCCTTTTACAGTTCCCGCTAATAGTACTTATACATATACTCAAAATCTCAAGTGGATCGACGAAGTATACGAAAATAGTATTAATACGTACGGCTCGACCGTAATGGATTTCTACGTCAGAAAGTCTGGTCCGGGTATTTGGGAATATAAGTTTATGCGGTCGGTAACAATTTACGAAACTACGACGACTTTGAACGAAGAGATAAAATTTTGATATTGGACGGATTATGGTTAAAAATTTTATTTTAGACACGAACGTAATTCTGCACGACGCAAGTTGTATATATAGTTTTCAGAATAATAATATTGTCATCCCGATGGTAGTTCTCGAAGAAATTGATAAATTTAAAAAGGGAGACGATCTCAAAAATTTTCATGCGAGAGAGTTTATAAGGGAGTTGGACGCTCTTTTTACGGACGCCGACTTTGAAGCCGGAGCCCCTTTAGGAAACGGGCTGGGATATCTCAAGATAATTCCTTCGGATTATGCTAACCACGATTTTAAGAAATATTTTTACGAAGACTCGCCCGACCACAGGATATTGGGCGCGGCTTATACGATGATAAATCGCGATAAGATTGAGAACGTCGTTATAGTTACGAAAGACATCAATCTTAGAATGAAAGCCAAATCGATCGGCATACCTTCCGAAGATTATATAACGGGAACGGTGCGAAATATCGACGAACTTTATATTGGCAAAGCTCTTTACGACGACGTCGATTCGTCTATAATAGATAAACTTTACGCGTCCCCCTTTGAGTTAGATATAGAAGATTTTTTTATTCCAAAAGAGAGTATTTATCCGAATCAATATTTTATTTTACGGGCGAATAAAAATTCCGCTCTAGCCAGATATGATTTTGCAACGCAAAAAATTGTAAAAGTTGATAAGCGTTTTGCTTATGGGATCAAACCGAGAAACGCCGAACAGATATTCGCTATGGACGCGCTTTTGAATAACGATATTCCAATAGTAACTCTTGCGGGTAAAGCCGGGACGGGAAAGACGTTGTTGGCGTTAGCTTGCGCTATAGAAAGAAGATCCGACTATAAGCAGATATATCTTTCCCGCCCGATTATACCGCTTGGCAATAAAGATATCGGATATTTACCGGGAGATATTCAATCAAAACTTAATCCGTATATGCAACCGCTTTGGGACAACCTAAAGGTCATAAAAAATCAATTTCAAGAGACGGATACCAATTACGCAAAGATTACCGAACTTACCGAGAACAAAAAGTTGGCTATAGAGCCGTTGGCGTATATCAGGGGCAGATCGCTTGAAAGAATATTTTTTATAGTGGACGAAGCGCAAAATCTTACTCCGCACGAGATAAAAACGATAATCACCAGGGTCGGAGCCAATACTAAGATAGTTTTTACCGGCGACCCTTATCAGATCGACACCCCTTATCTTGACTCGAAATCGAACGGACTTAGTTATCTGATAGATAAGTTTAAAGGGCAAAAGTTATACGCGCACGTTACTCTCGATAAAGGGGAACGATCGGAGCTCGCCGAACTAGCGTCGAATTTGTTGTAGGCGGGATATATTGAAAAAAATAATTATTTTTTTTGCTCTTCCGAACGAAGCGAATAATTTCTTATATCGTTCAAAGATAAAATTTTCTAAGATTTCAAGCGCCGCTTATAATGGCGAATATAAAGACGCGTCGATAAAAGTTTTTATTACCGGAGTCGGAAAAAGCGCCGTTGAGAATTTTTTCTCAAACTCAAGTTTTGATACGGAAAATTCTATCTTCATCAAAGCCGGAACTTGCGCCGTTTTAGACGACGATTTTGATATTCTTAGGCGTTACGTCCCGCTTTTTATCTCCGACGGCGACGAAGTAATAGCTATCGATAAAAAAGCTGAGAATTATATTAAAGATCAAAAAAAAATAACTTTAGCGGAGAAAAAGGTTATTTCTTTGGAAAAAGCTCTGAATAATAAAGATTTAAGGCAGAATTATGCAAAAACAGACGGAGCTTTTGTCGATATGGAATGTTATTACGTTGCGCAAAATCTAAGCGGCGCAGTTTTTATCCCTCTCTTAGTCGGGACGGACTATGGATACGGGGAGGTCGATAGCGATTTCTTAAATAATCTCGACGCTGCCTCGAAATTATTATCAGAATCTCTAATAGATATTATTGAAAATATTTGCGAGTATAAATTTTAAAATTTCTTAAAAATTTTGGCGTTAATTTATTGCGTTCGGCTTTTTATCTTTATATTAACATAAATATTAACATAAAAATAATTAATTAATTTTTGTAAAATCTGTATAACGAAATCAACTTTTAGTTGTTATTTATATATAAATAACAAAGAGGAGATTATTATGAAAAAAGTATTACTATTTATCGCGCTTACGTTAGCTTTGATATCTTGTCGGACAAACGTTTTTGACGAAAATGAGACGGCCGAAGAAGAAACTCTCAATGCCGAAGTGTCAAAAATGTTCGAACTTTACTCAAGAGCTTTTCAAGAGGGAGATGAAAAAGTTGAAGAGGAGTTTGAAAATCTACTCCAAGAGTATGATGGAAAATATAATTCCGATCTTTATGAAAATTTTATTATGGAGAAAAACGCCGCGATCGATAGATTGTCCGGCGAAGGGAGTTACTCTCCGATTAGCTCTCTTCCATTCAATAAAGACGGAGCGGTGTATCTTAGCGGGGGTTACGACGGGATTTTGTCCGCTATTATTACATACGTCTCTCCCAAATCGACGAGAGGCAAATACTATCACGCGGCGACGCTCGATCTGGATAAATTTGACCCGACTAATCTGGACTCTCCGTGTCTGCATAGCGCCGTAATAAAAGGCGCCGGCTTTGAAACTCCAAATCAATGGATGCGTAAGCCTAACGTCGCCGTTTTATATTCGCGCAGTTATATAGATAAAAATAAACTTGATTTATCTCAAAAAAAAATGGATTATTACTGCGACGCGAGAAATACCAATATGAGATACGGATTTTTTAATAATTTTGCGAATATTTTTTCGGCGACGACTAAGGAAGATAACTACTGGTGGTATTGTACTAAAGTCGTTTGGAGGATTTATAATGAGTTGGGTATAAACTTAGATACGAATTCGTCGGTTATAGATTGGTCTTCGTCGGGGCTTTACAACTTCGTCAAATCGTATTATAAGACTATTTATTTTTACAACCAAGATATAGCGGCGGCTAAATTGGAGAGTTATATATCTACTATTAAAAAAACTTTAATAGTAGCGGACGAGTTGTATTACTCCCCATTTTTGTATAAAGGGTTTGAGATCATACGAAACTGAAATATATAATTGTTAAAATTTAAAAAACGCCGGGCGTATTATATCGTTCATCGTTCGATATAAATCTCGGCGTTATATAATTTGTTTGAAAGAATAGTTTAGGGGAGGTAAAAATGAAAAAATATTTGTTATTGCTTATTGCGTTTTTATCTGCGAATTACGTTTTTGGCGAGAAAATAATTTTTCCGTACGAAAATAGTATTTATATTTCGGACTCGGAAGACGTCAATTTTAAAAGATTATATAAAGGAAACAATCTTATTTTAAAAGATTTTTACTTCGTCGAAGGGGAGTATTATTTTATCGAAAGTTTTAAGGGGGGGATAAGTCTGTCAAAATTTGAAAATAACAAATTGATCCCTATTATTTCCGATAACGACGGTTTGACATATATATTGACCGAAAAACATCTATTTTTCATACCTAACAGACTAAATAGCGCTTATCAATCCGAAATTAAAATTTATTCGCATAATCGTTGTAAAAATTTTTCAGTCGGTCGGGTCGTTAACGTAAACGTTATCTATACCGATTATTTTATAAACGACGAAGATTTATATTTATTTGGAAATAGTTATAAAAACAACAATATTATTTATAAAATCGGCTTAAATAATTTTCAAATAACCGAAGTAATTAGCGAGAAACATGAACGCGATTTTTTTAAATATATAAAAATCGACGATTCGTTAATAGTTTATAATTCGTCGACGCCTAAAGGGTCAAAATTCAAAAAAACTCGTATTATAAAAAATAATAAAATTGAGAAAATAGATTTATTGGCGGAACAAATATTTAATAACGATTACTACTATTTTGGAAAAGGATTTTACAAAGATAATTTGTATATACCGATTATCGACGACGAGTATAATACGTTTTTTATTAAGTATGATAAGAATTTGAAATATTTAGAGACAATACAGACTTATACCGGGGTTTATAAGATAATTAAGATCGTCGAGGATGCCGTTTATTTTATAGGTTACAATTTTTATAAATCCCAAAATCAGTTTTATCTATGTAGATTTGATTTAAAAAACGAAAAAATGATTAACGCTCCTTTATATTAATCTAAAGATTGATATATCGTATCGTAATAGACGCTTTTTTGGATTATCAAATTATTATCGCTACGAATTAAAATTTTTGGAGATTTTATATCGTCTGTTTCAACTTTCAAATACAACTCGAAATTTTTATTTCTCATAATATTAAACGATATTTCAATATCGGGACGAGGATTTCTAGGGATCATAAACTTAAATACGTCGAATAAATTCTTATCGTAAGTAAAGAATAGATTTTCGATTTTTTTAACGTTAAAATTTGATTCATACGGATATCCGTTTTTTTGTAATAAAACGTAGAGATCCAAATACTTAATTTTTGATTCGGCGCTAAATTTGACGGTAATTTTTTTGTTTGATCCTATGTTTCTTGTTTTGTAGTAAACTTCGTAGGGTTTCTCGTAAGAGATAATTTCATAGTGGAATTCTTTGTCTTTTATATTCGTCTTGAGAATATCCGAACTGCCGTCTATGGATAATTCGCCGATATTTAGATTAGAATTAATATCGATGGAGGTGGAATTTTTTATAAGATTTGAAGTTTTGGTTATTTTTATTTCCCGCTCTTCCAAACTGAGATTTAAGGAGATCAAAATAAAAAAGATCAACATTGCCGTTAAGAAAACGGATAAAATTACCGCGTATCTCGCTCTGTTGACGAATATTTTAAAAACGCTTTTTAATATAATAATTGTTCTTATCGCCAGTAGTATAAACGGATAAAATATTATGCAAAAAAAGAAATTTTGCAAGAAAATATTTTCCAATATGTTTTTTACAAGTTGGACGTCGCTAAAATAAAAAAGTTTGATAATTAATAAAATCATCGGAAGAGGGGACAATAGATAAAAAAGTAGTTTTAAAATAAAATTTCTACCTGTAAAATTGGAAAACGTAATCATTATTATAGACCAAAGAAAAATATATATCATCGAAAAATCTATTAGCGCAATTAAAAATATATTTATCGTTAAAAAAATGAGCGACGCGATAATATATAAATAGTTGTGTTTTGGGAAAAAAAAGGATAGTTTTGAGTCCTTTAATATAAGAATAATCACAAGAGGAATAAAAAAAATACTGCATAGATACAAAAGCGGCATATTCATATAAATCTGACGGCTTTTTATTATCAAACCTATCGGAAACGTCAATATAAACGGGATAAGGCTTAAAATATAGAATAAAATAAATAGAAATAAAAAATTTGGCAGTATTTTTAGAATAAATACTATTCTAACCCTTTGAAAAAGCGGAATAAACGTTCTTACCAAAATTACTGCAAAAATTAGAACGACAAATAATAGTATTTGATACTTCTCTTTTAATATGAAGTATTTGCCAAAAAATTTAAATATTTGGTAGTTATAACTTTTTTCAACGGGAAATTTTAAATTGTCTAAGTTTAGCGCCCATAAGTATAAATAATTAATTAATTCTTTTTGAAGTCCTAAATTAAAATAAAATTGATCTACGGTAATATTTTCCCGATTTGAAAATATTACCGTAGTTATATCGTTTTTTAAAAAATAAGTTGCGTAATTATCGTAAGATATAAGATTAAATCTGGTTCTGTCGATCTCTTCGACGTCGAGAAATACCGATTTGGAATCGGAAAAGACCTTCAAAAATATTTCAAGTAAATTTTCAGGAATTTTCCGGTTATTCATACTTCCCTTGAATTTTATCGCGTTATTTATGCTTAAGACGTCGATTATATTGACGACTGAGTTTTTATAACGCTCCGAATCTTCAAGAAATTTCTGAAATCCCAAATAAGCGTCGTCGTCGTAACCCACCGCTCCGGAAAACAGAAAGAGATAGTTTTTATTAAAAGAATCTTTCGTTTCATTAATTTTTAACATTAATTCTAGCGCAACTTGAATTGATAGAGAATTATCTAATGTTTTTTGGTTTATAGAGATAGAATTTAACGGGCAGATAAAAACGACGCGCTCTTGATCCGGATTATCATTTATTTCAATTTCTATATTCTTTGAGTAAGATACGTATTCGTTTTCAAAAGATATATCTTTTATTTGATAGTTTAGATTATTCTCTTCGCAGACGGTTTTAACGTAATTAATTAATTTTTTTTCGTTATTCGAGCCTTCGTCGCAAGGATGATACAGAGAATACAGAAAAGAGTAGTCTTTGTGAAAATTTATTTTATCCGGTTCGTTTGAAAAAATTGAAAAAATATATAAAAAAAAAGAAAAGAGTAATAAAATTTTTTTCATAGTCAAATTATCGATTTTATTTTACCAATTCATTTTACCAAACCTTGAAAATTTAAGAGAATCGGTAGAAAGCGCTCGACTCTAATATGGCTACAGGATATAATAATTTCTGATTTTCTTCAATATTATAAAGATAAATTTCGATATATAGGTTATGTCGGACCGGGGAAAAAGTCTCCGCCGGCAAATTTGTTTTGGGGAAGTTAATTAAGAATGATATCTTTTAGAAAAATTTTAATAAATATGCTGTTTATTCTATGCTTACTAATTATTTTGATTCTACTCTTTTTGACTCATAAAATGAAGTCATTTGTCGTCCCAATATTCATAGCTTTTTTTACGTCTCTAGTTATACAGCCTTTTATCGAGAAACTATATAAAACAAAACTTCCCAAATGGCTCTCCGCCGTCATTGTGGTTTCGTCGGCTATACTGATTGTCGCTATACTTCTTACTATATTCGGGCTTTCGTTTGGAAGTTTTGTCGTAGATTTTACAAAGTCCGGCGGTATAGCGGATAATTTTCAGTCTAATTTTGTAAATTTTGTCAAAGACCTTTCAAAAATCGAATTTGTTAAAAAATACATAGATCAAGAGAGGATTAATCAAATTATTTTTAATTTAGCGGCGGCTATATTTTCTATTGAGAATTTTAAGAATTACATAGTCGCTCCTTTAGGTAAAACTATAGACGTTCTAAGAAGTTTCGGTTTATACGCGCTGGCTTTGATATTTATATTGCCGGGTATGGGGAAGATTAGCGATAGAATATCCGACTCTTTTCCCGGGGATAAGGGTAATAAAATCAACAAGATAATTATTAAAATTAAAGGACAGATTCAAAATTATATGGTTGTCAAAACTATAATAAGCTTAGTTACCGCATTGATAAGTTTTGTAATATTAGCGCTATTTCGAGTAAAATACGCATTTTTATGGAGTTTTACAATATTTTTGTTAAATTATATTCCGATTCTCGGATCGATCATTGCGGTTATGTTTCCTATAATGATATCTTTCGCGCAGTATCAGAACATCCTGCATCTTATATTTCTTTCGATTTGCCTCATCGTAGTACAAATTGTAATGGGAAATATAATCGAACCAAAATTTATGAGCAAAGGAGTAAATCTCACTCCGTTTATTATTTTCGTATCTTTACTGGTGTGGGGATTCGTCTGGGGCATAGTCGGCGTTTTTCTTGCCGTTCCATTAATGAGCGCTATAAACTCCATATGCCAAAACATAGAATTCTTGAAGCCTATCAGTAAACTGATAAGTATTAAACCAAAAGAAAATATTACAAATTAAGAATATACAATGAAGGAAAAGGATATAATTAATTTGATAACGACGGCTTCTCAAGCCGCTCTAAATAGTTATTCTCCCTATTCTTTATTCCGAGTCGGAGCGGCTCTTCTCGCAAAAGACGGAAGGATATTTACCGGAACAAACGTCGAAAACAGGTCGTTCGGCGGAACGATTTGCGCCGAACGGACGGCTATCGTCAAAGCGGTATCCGAGGGGGTCAAAGATTATTCGGCTCTAGCCGTAATCGGTCTTGACAGCGCGGAGATTTTACCGCCGTGCGGGATATGCAGACAATTTATCAGCGAATTTGGATCGGACGTTACGATAATAATGGCTAATAAAAGCATGGAATATGAAATACTGTCGATAGGCGCGCTATATCCTTACGATTCTCTGCGAGATCTAAATTCTAATAAGGAGGAGCCATGAACCTTTTCAATATTTTTAAAGAAAAAACGTTGAAAACGGTTAAGATGCTAAAAGTTACGATCTTAAGATTCAATGAAAACCGCGACATCCTTATATCAAACGGATTGGCTTACAAAACAATATTCGCTATTATTCCGGTTTTGGCGATAATTTTAGCCATATCCTCTATATTTCCTTCTTTTGCGCTTTATAGAGAAAAAATAATTGAAATCGTGCTAAAATATGTTCTTCCTACATACGTAGACGATATAAACGAATTTGTGGATTCCTTTTTATCAAAAATCAACGTTTTGAGCGTCGTCGGGATAATCGCTACTTTGTACATATCGCTTGATTTATTCATATCTCTCGATAACGCCATAAATAAAATATGGTCTATAAGCTCGAGAAGAACTTTTTTACAAAAATTCCTTATTTATTGGGCGCTACTAACCGTTACTCCCATCATACTTGGCGGATATTTTTACTATTCCGGTATCGTTAGATCTTTCGTTATCCCATTAACTTCTATTATAAATACAGACGAGATTTACTACTCCTTTTTTATTCTGCTTTTACTGGAAGCGTTTATTTTTTTTCTGTTTTTCGCGATACCAAATACAAAAGTTCATATCGGCAAAGCGTTGGTTGTTTCGGCGTTAGTTTCTTTAAGCTGGATAGTATTAAGATTAATTTTTACATACTATTCAAAATTTTTTATACAAACGTGGACTATATACGGCTCTATCGTCGCGCTGATATTTTTCATGCTTTGGATTTCTTTTAACTGGACGACGCTTATTTTTGGCGCGGAGTTTCTCAACGTCTGGCAAAACAAGTTGTATATTGAAAATATAAAATTCAAACGAAATTTCATCTTCGACGTCGCATATATCTTGCTAATCCTCAGCGATTTTTACAAAGACTTTATGTACGTCGGAAACGGTATATCTATCGAACTTTTATCCAGTAAATACAACTCCAACAAAGACGACATATCATTAATTTTTGATATTCTTGAAACCGAAAGAATCGTTATATCAGACGACGACGGTATGAAACGCTTTTTTTTAAGAAAAGACGTCTCTCATCTAAAATTGTCCGACATAGAAAATATCGTTATCAAAAGGCTGTTAAACGTTCACTATATGACTACAAAAGAGTTTTCAGTAATCAGTTCGCGCCTCGAAAAATATTATTTTACGCGAAAAGAAGATATAAATATTGAAGAGATAATAGCCAATTAATAAGCCGCTATCGCCTCAATCTCTATCTTTGCCTCTCTTGGGAGACGGCCGACTTCGACGGTAGTTCTCGCAGGGTATACGGTATTTTCAAAAAAAGCGCTATAAACGGCGTTAACTTCGTTAAAATCATTCATATTAACCAAAAATATCGTAGTTTTAACTATATCTTCTCTATTTTTACCTACCGTTTTTAAAACGGCTTCAATATTATTTAAACATTGGAGAGTTTGCTCTTTTACGCCTTCGGCAACAAGCGAACCGTTTTTATCAAGAGGTATCTGCCCCGATAGAAATATCAACTTAGATACTGATACGGCGTGATTGTAAGGTCCGACCGGCGGCGCGATATCTTTCGATTCTATTTTTGTCTTTCTCATAATAAAATAAATAGTACTACAATTATATTGAAAAGTAAAATAAAAAATGATACTTATAAATTCTAGGAATCTTTTAATGATTTTAACGCTGTATACGGAAGATTTTTTTGATTCTTCACATCATCTTTGCAATTATGAAGGCAAGTGCGCTTTTCCTCACGGACATACGTGGAAAGTCTCGGTCTGGGTCAGAGGGGACGAAAAGTATAAAGACAAGTCCGGGATATTATGGGATTTCGGCAATCTTAAACGAATAATAAAAAAAATTGACCATGCAAATTTAAACGAACTATTTACCGAAAGTCCCAGCGTCGAAAATATTGCTAAATATATTTATACCGAATTAATCGACGCCAGACCGGAACTAAGCTTTAAAGTTCGGGTGTATGAAAAAGTTGTATCTAAAAAATCTTACTGCGAAATAGGCGGTTTTTGATGTTGAATATTTGCGAGAAGTATATAACTATTAGCGGAGAGGCTCCGATAATCGGCGAACCTACGTATCTCGTTAGATTTTCCGGGTGCAATCTGTCGTGTTCTTATTGCGACTCTATTTATAAGGACGAAGTTCAATATCGGATGAGTTTGGAAGATATAATTGAAGATATCGAACAGATCGTTAGAATTTATTCCGATATTAAGATACTTTTTACCGGAGGCGAACCGCTTTTAAATAAAAAAGAGATAGTAATAAATAAAATTGCCGAATATTTTGATTACCTGAATTTCTATATTGAAACAAACGGGTCTATAGAGATATCCGACTTCTCAAATAAGAACGTCCATTATGTGTTGGATTGGAAAACGCCGTCGTCCGGCTGCGCAAATAGCTTTTGCAAGGGAAACGTTAAAAATTTGAGGATGTATAACGACTGCGTAAAATTTGTAGTCGGCGAGGAGGACCTTGATTGGACTCGCGATAAAATCGACTATATTCTAAAAAGAAATCCCTTCATAAGCATATATCTATCGCCGCAATGGGGAAAAATCGAATTGTTTCGCCTCGCGGAGTTTATTATTAATAACCGACTGCCGGTAAAACTCTCCATTCAACTTCATAAGATTATCTGGGGGGAGAGGAGAGGCGTATGATAAATCTTCTTGCAAACGAGAGCGCTCTTGTATTGGCAAGCGGAGGCATGGATTCTACGGTGTCGCTTTATTGGGCTCTACGACGTTTCAAACAGGTAGACGTTATATCTTTTGATTACAACCAAAAACACAAAATCGAACTCGACGTAATAAAGAATATATGTTTAGACTTGAGTTTAAGCCATAAGATCGTCGACCTCTCTTTTATAAAGGATATATTGATATCCAATCTTTTTATAGGAAAAGACGACGTAAATGAAAAGCACAAATTAGACGCGAACCTCCCGTCAAGTTTTGTTCCTTATAGAAATATGCTTTTTTTAACCGTAGCGGCGGGGTACGCGTCGACAATAGGCGCGCAGAATCTCGTAATAGGGGTATGCGAAACGGACTATTCGGGATACGCCGATTGCAGGGACGTCTTTATCAAAGCGTGTCAGGTAGCGTTAAATCTCTCTACCGATTTTGAGGGTAAAAACTTAGAGATACATACCCCCCTTATGCGTCTTACAAAGTCGGATGAATTCCGGTTAGCCGAAGAGCTGGGATGTCTCGACGTCGTTCTATTAAAAACCATGACTTGTTACAACGGAGTCGAGACTATGCGGCCGTACGGCAAAGGGTGCGGAGCTTGTCCCGCGTGTATATTGAGAAAAAACGGCTACGACGGATATATTTCCGGTAAAAGTAAAATAAATATCTCTTAAAAAAGGATAATATATGATCAAAAAATATGAAATTTTTAAAAACATTACTCTTTTCAGATTTGGCGACCCTTTCAAAACAGGGGCGGTAGTTGTCGACGTCGATCAGATAAATTTTAAAGAGGTTAAAGATATTTACCTTTTTGATAAAAACGTCGGACTTGATAAAGTCGTTTTCAACAAAACGCTCTCCGCCGGAGACTCGATATACGGTCTCGGCGAAAATCTCGGTTCGTTAAATAAACGAGGAAAGATATATAGGTGCTATTCCAGCGACGATTTTTTGCATACTCCTGAAAAAGAAGCGCTCTACGGTTCGCATCCGTTCTTTATTATCGACGGCGACGAAACGGTCGGGGTTTTTATCGACTCTCCTTCCGAAATAAAAATCGACGCCGGCTTTAAGGATACAAATTTACTCTCTATCGAAGTAAGCTCTACGGATATTGATTTATACATATTCAGATCAAAAAACAAAATTGATATTATCGGCTCTTTTCTTAGTCTTGTCGGAACTCCGTATATACCGCCAAAATGGGCTTTTGGTTATCAACAGTGCAGGTGGAGTTATCCCAATAGGGAAACGGTAGAATCTATCGGCAATCAATTTAGATCGCTTGACATACCATGCGACGTTATCTATCTTGATATAGATTATATGAAGGATTATAAGGTTTTTACCGTCGACGAGAATAAATTTCCCGACTTTGAAGATTTTATAGCTAAAATGCTTGAAAAAGGATTTAAAATAGCTCCTATAATCGATCCGGGGGTAAAAATCGAAGACGGGTATGAAGTTTATGAAGAAGGAAAAAGCAAAGGATATTTCTGTAAAAAAGAAAACGGCTTAGATTTTGTAGGAACGGTTTGGCCCGGAGCGACATGTTATCCCGACTTTGCCAACTCAAAAGTCAGAGAGTGGTGGGGAGGATTATATGAGGAGATGGTAAAGTCGGGGATATGCGCTTTTTGGAACGATATGAACGAACCCGCGATATTCTTTACTCCGGACGGTTTAAAAAATTTTTATTCTCTTGTCGATAAAATCAAAGAGAAAAAAGACCCCGGGTTTGATTTTTTTTCGATTAAAGACGCCGTTAACGGTTTGTCCAATAAAAGAGAAGATTATCAAAGTTTTTTTCACAATTTAGACGACGGGAAAGTTATCTGCCACGATAAAATACATAATCTATATGGATTTTTTATGGCTTTAGCTACTTCCGACGGACTAAAAAAACTTTTAGGAAATAAAAGATACCTTTTATTATCAAGAAGCAGTTATATCGGCGCTCACCGCTTTACTTCGATATGGATGGGGGACAATCAAAGCTGGTGGGAGCATATCATAGTCAATATCAGGATGCTTCAATCTCTTAATATGTGCGGTTTTTTTTATACGGGGGCCGATATCGGCGGGTTTGGGTGTAACTCAAGCGCCGAACTCGTTATCAGGTGGTCGCAACTTGGAATTTTTTCTCCGTTATTTAGAAATCACTCCGCTCTAGGAACTAGAAATCAAGAACCTTGGGCGTTCGATAGCGCGACTACGGACATTATCAGAGATATTATTAAATTTCGATACGCATTGATACCGTATATCTATTCGGAATATTTAAAATCAATTATCAACTCTAGATGTTTGATACTTCCGGTATCTTTTGTTTTTGACGATCCTATACTAAAGAATATCGAGGATCAATTTATGTTCGGCGAATCGATTATGGCGGCGCCGATATATACGCCAAATTCTGGAGGGAGATACGTAACGTTGCCGGATGTAAAGTGGCTCTGTTGGAAGGTAAAAAATTTCGACGACAGAGACGTTTCTATATATAATCCCGGAAGTTACTTTATTAATTGCGAACTTGACGAAACGTTAACCTTCGTTAAAGAAAATTCTATAGTAGTATTGACGCGTCCGCAAAATTACGTCGGAGAGAAAAAAATTACCGAATTATTAGCGGTTGCTTTTGTAACGGATAGAGCGTCGTATATGTATTACGACGACGACGGCGAAACGTACGATTTTCAAAAAGGCAAATTTATTAATCTAAATATTTTTATAGAAAAATCCGACGGGGACTATGAGGTTTATTTTAACGACGAAGAATCAGCCGAATATAAAAACGATATTCGAACGATCAAATTTGAAATATACGACGAAAACGGTAGAGTTTTTACAAAAATTATATCAAGGTAAACGAATAAGAAAAAATTATGGAAAATTTTGTAATTGAAGATATTAAATTTCCTAAATATACAATTTCGACAGTTTGCGAAGACGACTCGATTAAAATATCGGTTGAAGGCTCGATTGAAGACGCTCATCCCGACGAAGTTTTGATACCTTTTTTTGACAATATTCACGACAAAGCCCTAAAATATAATATTAAAAATATAGTTATAGACGTTTACAAACTTCGCTTTATTAATTCCAACGGACTGAAATCATTTATTTACTGGATACTTAAAACCCGATCTTTAAAATTCAACGAAGTATATTTTCTGAACCTCCTATGCGCAAAAGAATATCATTGGCAATACGGCAACTTTAAAATTTTAGAAGCGATTTCGCCTAAGTACTTTAAGATTACGGTAATGGAGTAATTTGATACAACATTTTAACATTATTTTTTATAAAACCTTGACTGTGTCCCGTCAGTTTTTTGGGGTAAGAAAATAGGTAACGCGACTCTATCTCAAAAAAAATGACACATATGGAACAAATATTTTTTATTCCTCAAAAAACTGACGGATTACCCTTGACTATTAATATTTTTTATAATATTTTGCTCGTATAAAATAATTTTACGTAAATAGCGATAATGAAATTTAAAGCCCTAAATAGACAAAATCTTTCAATAAAATCTAATTTTGCTCTTCCTTTTTTGTTAATAATCTTTGTTCTTATTTTTACTCTTTTTGAAGACGGTAAATATCCGAAATGGACTAAAAAATATCAATATCCTAACGAATTTATATCTATATCAAAATCGATATATTTTTTATCGCATATAAAACAAAATGAAAATTTCTCGACTAATTATTTTATAAAAAAAAGAGCCGAACAAAGATTATTTGTTCCCCCATGTATTTTTTCTTTAATTAAACAATCTTGTTTTAGATATAATAATATTATATTTATCGGTCTCAATTACTTTTTCGACATATCTTTCCGTCTTTACTCAAGATCTCCTCCAAGAGCGCGCTTTTAATCTATTGTTTATTTAATTTGCGTTTCTCATTTCACAATAAATGGAGGTTGAAAATGTCTGAATTTCAAAAAAATTTAGAAGAAGACAATCAAAAAGAGACCCCGATGACATACGCTATCGGAATATTGATACTATGTTGTTCGCTGATTCCTATTTTGTATGGAATATCTATGAAAAATGTTAATTCACTTATTATTGGCGGAATAACTATGATAGCTAGCGCATTACTGATTTTTTTTAGATTTCTTTTTGATAAATTCAAAAAATAACTGTTTTACGGGACTTAATAAAAATTAATTTTTTATTAAGTCCGATTTATTAAAATTTATATAGTATCTCTTCCTCTTTTTTTATTATTAGATTGTATATATCCGCAGGCTCTTTTACCGTTTCCAATTGTTGAGCGATGTTGGATTTTTCAAATATAGCCGCTATAATCTTTAAAAGCTTAAGATGATCGTTGGGGTTATATTCGCTTGAGGTTATTCCGACAAAAAAAAGATGCGTAGGGCGGTTGTCGTAGGAGTTAAAATCTTTGCCATTTTTATCGTAAGCGATAATTAACGCTATTCCGTTTAATTTATCGCTTTGACCGTGCGGAACCGCCAGACCTTTACCAATTCCGGTAGAACCTTTATTTTCCCTCTCTTTTAACGATTTATAAGCGTCTTCTTTGTCAATTATTCCTTTATGAGAAGCTGATAAAAACTCCGCTAATTCATGAAGAATATCGTCCTTAGATTTTGCGTTAATCCCTATTTTGCAATGCTCGACTTTTAACATATCTTTTAGTCTCATTATAAATTCCCCCTTTTTTAAAACAAATAATAAAAAAATCGATTAAAGTTAGCGAAAAGAAAATAATGAAATATTTTTATATTAAATAATAGGGGGAGATCTCAAAAATAATGAATAGAGTATTAAGATCTTATTAAAAAATATTTTTGAAACAATAATAAAGGAAATAGCCGTAATAATATGTTTTATAGACGAAGACAAAAATAAGAAAAACATTTTTAATAATTTAGTTATTCTTATATTTGCCAAAATATTAAAGTTATTTAAAGGAGACTCTCTTAATTCATTCTCGATATTTATCTTGAAAAAATCCATAAAAGCGCTCTCTTTAACAAACGCGGGTTGGAAAGCGAATAAAAGAATTATCAGAAATAAAAATAATTTATAAAATTTCATAACATCTATCCAGCATACTTGTATTGCAAAATAGATTTAAAGTCAATGTTTTTATGAATAAATTTGGCGCCTCGCCGGTTTTTTATAAAATGACAAATAGTTTTAAGTACAGTAAACGTATTTGGGATAATTTTCGATTACGAGCGTGTGTAATAGCTGTTTCCGAGCGGTTATATTTAACAGTTGTGTCATTTTATCCAAAAAGTCGTTTTTCAATTTATCAACCTTCAATTTCTTGCCAACAAGCTCAAGAAATCCTTCTAGCCCGTATTTTACAACGCCGTTATAGAAAAACAGGATAATATCGCGAACCGTCGAAGCCATACCGAATTCGTTATACAAAGAATGCCATCTTTTTATTTGAAGATAGTCCGCTTCGCTGATTCTAAGATATTTATCCACTCTTTTATCGTCGGAGCTATCTATAACGGCGTATTCGGAGCGATGATTTCCGACTATTCTCTTCATTTTTGGGATTTTTTTGTTAACGAGACGAAACATAGTTTCAAATAACTTGCTAAACGTATTAATTTTGAACTCCTTTAGCAAAAAATCTATAACATTGGTATTCATAGATTCAGATACTATAAAGTGAAATAAATGTTTTTTGTTTTTCATAAAATTTTCTCCTTTTTCTTTTATATATATAACAACTAAAAGTAGAAAACTCTTTACAAAAACTCGGATAATTTTTAATAAATAATAAATAATTTACTAATTAAAAATATTTGTTCCATATGTGTCAATTTTTTCCTTCAAGAAACCGCGGGCGTCTCAAATATTTACAAATTTACTTGACAATAATTTAGAATTGAATTAACATGGAAATATTAATATATTTCTGGAGGATAGGATGTGGTATTTTATTATTGGGACTATATCCCTCCTCTCAGGCGGCGCGGTTGGTTTTTTTGTAAGAATGTTGATTGCAAAAAACAAGCTAAATTCTGCCGAAAATAGAGCTGATATTATATTAAGGGAAGCAAAACTTGAAGCTGATTCTCAGAAAAAAGAGTTGCTTTTGGAAGCAAAAACTTTTTTGATTCAAGAGCGCAATAATTTTGAAAAAGAGACGAAAGAGAGAAGAGTTGAGTTACAAAGACAAGAAAAGCGTATTATACAAAAAGAGGAGCAATTAGACAGGAAAGTAGGAGATTTAGAGAAAAGAGAGCGAAGCGTTGGCGACAAAGATAGGGAATTAACGGATAAACTCGACGAAGTTGTTAAACTACAAAATAGGTGGTTAAAAGACTTAGAGAGAATATCCGGAATGACTTCGGAGCAGGCTAAAAATTTATTGATTAAAGAGCTTGAAGAAAAAGCAAAACAAGAAGCTCAAATTTTAATTAATAAGATTGAAGACGAAGCAAATATTACCGCTAACAAAAAGGCTCGAGAGATCTTAGTAACGACAATTCAAAGAATAGCGTCGGAGGTAACTTCCGACGTAACGACAACCAGCGTTTCTTTACCGAACGACGAGATGAAAGGGAGAATTATTGGACGAGAAGGAAGGAACATACGAACGCTTGAGACATTGATCGGAGTAGATATTATTATCGACGATACGCCTGAAGCGGTTGTAATTTCCAGCTTTGATCCCGTGCGAAGAGAGATTGCAAAGATAGCTTTAACCAGATTGATTGCAGACGGTAGAATACACCCGGCTAGAATCGAAGAGGTTATAAACAAAGTTATCAATGAAGTCAACGAGATGATTTATGAAGAGGGAGAAAAAGCAGTTTTAAGTATTGGTATTCCGGGTATATCTACCGAGGGGATTATTAACTTAGGTAGGTTGCATTTTAGAACCAGCTATGGACAGAATGTTTTACAACATTCTGTAGAGGTTGCAAAAATAGCTGGAGCTCTAGCGGCAGAATTAGGTTGCGATGTAAACATTGCAAAAAGAGGCGGATTATTGCACGATATAGGAAAAGGCGCCGCTTCAGATGGAGACGGTAGTCACACAGAAGCCGGGTACGAAATGGCTAAGAAGATGGGGGAATCTGACAAGATATTGAACGCAATTGTCAGTCACCATGGAGATGTGGAACCGAGTTGTTTAGAATCGATGATCGTTCAAGCGGCGGACGCTATTAGCGCAAGCAGACCGGGGGCGAGAAGAGAGAGTATAGACAGCTACATTAAAAGATTGGAAAATCTTGAGCAGATAGCCGAAAGCTACGAAGGGGTTGAGAAGGCTTACGCTATACAAGCGGGTAGAGAGTTGAGAGTAGTTCTTAATAGCGCTTCGACTAGCGACGTCGGAGCGGAGGGGCTTGCAAAGAACGTCGCTAAGAGAATAGAATCGGAACTGAGATACCCCGGTAAGATTAAAGTTACCGTAGTAAGGGAATCCAGGTATGTGGAGTATGCAAGATAGAATAAAAAAAGCGTCATTTTTTGACGCTTTTTTTATGTAATCCGTCGGTTTTTTGGGAAATAAAAAAAATTACTATTTAAAGATATTTGTTTCATATGCGTCGAATTTCCACGCCCAAAAAAACCGACGGAGAGCTTTTTTATTACAAAAAGGGATATTTATTAAAAAATATTCCTACTTAATTAAATCTTATAATTTGCGCAACCGATAAGAAACTATATCAGGAATTAATAGATGGAAAAAGAGCTTTTTTATAAGAAATTAAAAAAAATACCAAAATCCGAAATTCATCTTCATTCGGAAGCCGTAGTCGATAGAAAGACCGTATCTAAAATTTTGTCAAGAAAAGAACCAGAATTTAAAGATATGAAAAATGTTGATAAATTTTTTAGTTATAATAGTCTGGATGAATTTATCGACGCGTTTTTAAAAGTTCAAAATTCTTACGAAGAGATAAGCGATTTTAGCGAGTTGTTTGACTGTATAAAAGATTATATGTTGTCAAACGGTATCGTATATACCGAACTCTATTTTTCCCCATCCATGTTTTTAAATAACGGTTGGCAGTTTGAGGACATTATCGAGCAATTTATTAAAAAAATAAAAAAGATGAAAAAGAAAAACAGATTAATTGCTAAGATCATCGTCGACGTTTCGAGAACATTTGGTAAAGAGAATGCGATGAAAAATCTGGATAAAGTTATTGAGTATAACGACAGGGAGAATATTATAGGGATAGGGCTTGGCGGAAGCGAGCTAAATGGTCCCGCAAAGGAATTTCAAGAAGTATTTCAAAAAGCGAAAGCGTACGGGTTTCGTAGAGTGGCTCACGCCGGAGAGGACGACGGTCCCGACTCCGTATGGGACGCTTTAAATTTACTTGACGCTGAAAGAATCGGACACGGCATAGCGGCTGTCGAGGATAAAGAATTGGTAAAATATCTGGCGGACAATAAAATTCCGTTGGAATTGTGTCCTACAAGCAACGTTTTTACTAAGAGGTTCGTGCAAAAAATTGAAGAGCATCCGATAAAGTATTTTTTTGATAATGGGATAATGGTTACGTTAAATACGGACGATCCGGCTTTTTTTAATATTAATATCTTAGACGAATATTGGAATTTATATAGTAAATTGGGCTTCAGTTTAGACGACATTTTAAAAGTAATAATAAACGGATTTAACGCCAGTTTTGCGCCTGATAAACTAAAGAAGAAGATGGTAAAGAGAGCGGTCAAAGCTTGGGATAAAGAATTTAAAGGCTTAACTTAAAATAAAAAAACCGGCGGTTAGCCGGTTTTTTGTTTACGCTTTATTGTCGCTTCCCAAGACATTTTTTATCTTATGTATATAAAGTTGTTTTAAAGAATCTCGAGCCGGTCCCAAATATTTTCTAGGATCAAATTCGCTTGGTTTTTCGGCAAAAACTTTTCTAATAGCGGCCGTCATTGCAATTCTACCGTCGGAATCGATATTGATCTTGCAAACGGCTGAAGCGGCGGCTTTTCTTAATTGATCTTCGGGAATGCCTATGGCGTCGTCCATTTTTCCGCCGAATTTATTTACGATAGCTACCAAATCTTGAGGTACCGAAGAGGCGCCATGTAAAACTATTGGGAATCCCGGTATTCTTTTTTCAATCTCGGCAAGAATATCCAATCTTATTTGAGGATTAGAACCGGGCTTGAATTTGTAAGCTCCATGAGAGGTGCCGATAGAGATAGCCAACGAATCGACGCCGGTTTTCTTAACAAAATCTTCTACCTCTTCCGGTTTTGTATATGTGTGGCTTTCCGCTGAAACCTCGTCCTCTATACCGGCAAGAATTCCAAGCTCGCCCTCGACGGTAACGTCGTATTTGTGAGCGAAATCTACAACCTTTTTGGTCAATTCGACGTTTTTCTCGTATGGGTGATGCGATCCGTCTATCATAACTGAAGAAAATCCCGATTCAATACAGGACTGAGCTAATTCGAAAGTGTCGCCGTGATCTAAGTGTAAAGCTATTTGAGGATTTTCCCAACCCAGCTCTTTTGCCATCTGAACGGCGCCTTGAGCCATATATTTAAGAAGAGTTTGATTCGCGTAGTCTCTTGCCCCTTTAGATACTTGCAATATTACGGGAGACTTTGTTTCGGCGCATGCGGTTATTATCGCCTGCATCTGCTCCATATTATTAAAGTTGAAAGCCGGTATAGCGTATTTGCCCGCCATAGCCTTTTTAAACATCTCTTTAGTATTAACTAATCCTAAATTTTTGTAAGATATAGCCATTTTTCCCATCCTTATAAATTATTTTTAGATAGCGAGATAAAACTGCGCTACTAATGATATAAATATCAAAAAAAAACCAGATTGTCAAATAAGTAATACAAAACAAAAAAAATTATTTAGTAATATTGAAGTCGTTAAAAGCGCTTTTATCGACGTATTCGGTCAAAATTTCTTTGTCATTATCGTAAACGACAACCGCGGAGCGCGTATTGCAGTCCGAATACGATAAAGTTAAAGAGGCGGCGGTTTTTATCGATTGCTCGTCCGGTTTTCCTTGCAAGATTGTTACCGGTCCCATAAAGTTTTTTACGCTAAACTCAATATCCGACGCGTTTTTCAAACTTAGAAGCGTATCGTTTTCGATTTTATTTCTACCCACAATAAATTTATTTTCGCCGATTCTAAAGTGTCTACCGTATTTTAATAATTTAAGTTCGTTATAATCAATATTTTTTGCGCGCTTAAAGTAGTCGATAAGTTTATATTTGAACGACTTTTCGGTCAAAATACAACCGCCGGACGGCTGTTCATAATTTGTTATATCAAATTTACGGGCAAGTTCAGTTTGAATCTTTCTGGATCTTCCCGAAATATTCAACAAAAGGGATCTGTCGATTATTTTTTTTCTTTCAATTTCTGTTTCAGGGAAAATTAACGCCGAGAGGGGACGCAATAGTATCCCCTTAACTTCCGCTTCCCGTTCAATTATGTCCATCGCTCTTTTTTGTTGGGACATAGGTCTTTGACCTTCGACCTCCCCGGTAACGATAAAAGCGGCGCCGAATTCTATCATCATTTCTTTCGCTTTCTTCATCATTAAAATTTTACAGTCTATGCAAGGATTTATCGCCGAGCCGTATCCGTATTTTGGATTTTGCAGGACGTCGATAAAATCTTTGGTTACGTCTACGTCCAAAACGTCGATACCATGCTTAGATTTGATTTTTTCTAAATTTTTTAATTTATAAAAAGGGGTGGAGAAATTAACGGCGACGCACTCTATTCCCTGACTCTCTACAAGTTTTATCGCTAATATAGAGTCTAAACCGCCTGAAAAAAGAGCGATAGCTTTTATCTTATTTGCAGAATCTTTTACTTCTTGTTTATCAAAATTATCCATAAAGCGTTCGTCGTATCTAATAAACTTCGGTTATACTTTCGATAACGCGTTTTCAAGGTCTTTAATAATATCTTCGATATTCTCAATACCTATGGATAATCTTATCAGATCCTCCGTCAAACCGCCCAACTCCATATCTTTTTCGGAAAGTTGCGAGTGCGTCGTGGAAGCCGGGTGTATAGCGAGACTTTTTGCGTCGCCGACGTTTGCTAAATGCGAAAATATATTGAGATTTTCTATAAATATTTTACCGGCTTCTTTGCCGCCTTTTATACCAAACACAACCATCCCGCCGTATCCGTTTTTCAGATATTTTTTTGCGACGCTATGGCAGGAATCGCATTCAAGCCCCGGATATCTGACCCACTTTACTTTATCGGAATTTTCTAAGAATTGGGCGACTTTAGCGGCGTTGTAAGAGTGTCTTTCCATTCTGAGAGAAAGCGTTTCAAGTCCCTGTAAAAAAAACCATGCGTTGTCGGGAGATATGCAGGCGCCGAGATTTCTTAAAGGAACAAGCCGCATCCTGACCGTAAAAGCGATACTGTTCATATCTCCGAGATCCCACGCGTATCTCAATCCGTGATAACTCTCGTCCGGCTCGTTAAACAGCTTAAACTTCTTGTTTCTCCAGTTAAATTTTCCGGAATCGACTACTACGCCTCCTATAGCGGTTCCATGCCCTCCGATCCATTTTGTTAGAGAGTGGACGACGATATCGGCGCCGTATTCAATCGGTCGAAGAAGATAAGGCGTGGTAAAAGTCGAATCGACAATAAGCGGCAACTCAAATTTTTTAGCGACCTTTGAAATTTCCGCTATATCCGCGACGTCTAAAAGAGGATTTCCGATCGTCTCTATAAATATCGCTTTTGTTTTGTCGTTTATAGCTCGTTCAAATGAATTTATATCTCTTATATTGACAAATTTAGCGTTGATGCCAAATTGAGGAAGTATATCTTTAAACATCGTGTAAGTTCCGCCGTACAAATTTGAGGCGGCTACAACCTCGTCGCCGTTTGAGCAAATATTTATTATCGAATAGTAAATTGCGGTAGCGCCCGACGACAAAGCAAGAGCCGCCGCTCCCCCTTCTAAAGCGCTAATTCTTTTTTCCAAAACTTCCTGAGTTGGGTTGCCCATTCTGGTATAAATATACCCCTGTTCTTTAAGAGCGAATAAATTTGACGCATGGTCGGCGTCTTTAAAAAGATAAGAACTTGTCCTATATATAGGAAGAGATCTAGATAAAGTATCGGCGTCTACCTCCTGTCCGGAGTGTAGCGCAAGGGTCTCAAAATGCGCTTGATCTAAATTTGTTTTTTTCATAAGCCCGCTCCTTAAAATTGGAAGTTATATTAACATTTTGATCCGCCTCTTTCAAATAAATTTTTGACATTTAGATTTAAAAGTTAGAATTATTGTGATAAAATACTTTGAGCGCAGTTTTAAAATTAACTTAAGGAATAATCGATGCGATTGTCAAAAAACGACTATATTCCCCTTATAAAAAGGGCTTTGAAAGAAGATTTGGATAAATTAGGCGACGTTACTACGGATTCGATATTTACGGAAAAAGAATCGGTAACTTTCAAACTTTTGGCTAAAGACGATGGAATTTTATGCGGAGCGGAGGTTTTTACCGAAGTTTTTAAAATAATCGATAAAAAAAGCGACGTAAAATTTTATTTTAAAGACGGAGACGCTCTTAAAAAAGGAGATATAGTCGCAAGAGTAAAAGGGGATATTAAAACGGCGTTGAAAGGCGAACGGACCTCTTTAAATTTTATATCGCATCTAAGCGGAATATCGTCAAAAACTAACGCGTTTGTCAAAGAGGCGGGCGGTTTCGTAAAAATACTTGATACAAGAAAAACTATACCCGGATTGAGAAATCTTCAAAAATACGCCGTAAAAACCGGCGGCGGCGAAAACCATCGCATCGGTCTTTACGATATGGTATTAATTAAAGACAACCATATCGACGCCGCCGGAGGCGTATCAAAAGCTGTGGAAAAAGTTAGAGCTCGTTGGAAAAATCGATTTAAAATAGAAGTCGAAACAAGAAATTTCGACGAAATAAAAGAAGCGCTCTCTTGTAAAGTCGATAGGATAATGCTCGACAATATGAGTATTGATAATATGAAAGAGGCGGTAAAAATTATCGATAAAAAAGCGGAGATAGAGATATCGGGCAATATGACGCTTGAAAAAATAAAAGCTATAAGAGAGATCGGAGTAGATTATATCTCTTTCGGCGAACTTACTCACACCGTTAAGGTTTTTGATTTTTCATTGAAAAAGGAATGAATCTAATGAAAAAGAATTTTAGAAAAATCGTCTATATCTGTATGATAGTATTATTATTAAACGGATGTTTAACGTTAAAAATCAATAAAGACTCGCCTCCTCTTGCCGATTTTGGAGTTCCTTTGATCGGTCATTATAGAAACGGCGATACGGTAAAAGCCGCGTTGTATACCGTTCTGTTTGTTACGAGCATGGTCGGAGTGATCTTGTTTGCTCCGACGCAAGGCGGAGGCTCGCAACCGATCATCCCTATCGATAGAACGATATCCGATCCCATATACTACTCTCTACTCGGATGCGCTCTTACCGTTCCGATAGCTTCGTCTATAGACGGGGCTAGCACGTATCATCTGGTAAATAAAAAGATTATCGATCTAAATGGAATTCCTTGGGACCCTAAGGGGAATATTACAAAATACGATGCGATTAATCAATTTAGACAAGAGCAAGAGGAGCGGTTTCAAAGAGAAAGCGACGCTAATAGAATAGAGAACTATAGAGAAGATATTGAACTATATAGAAAAAAACTTTTGGACGGGACGATAACAGACGACGAACTAACGTTTGTTGAAAAATCTACGTTTATAAGCGAAGAGCTTAAAAATGAATTGGGATACTACTATATAAACAAAAAGAAGCTGATTGAACAAGAAAAAAATAAAGAATAATCAATCGGGAAGTTGTTTTGGATATTAACGAAAAGAAAGAGAAATTAGACGAGTTAGTCAATCAATTTCAATCAAATATTAAGCAATATAAAAGCTCTATCTACGACGAGGCAAATACAAGAGTCGATTTTATCGATAAATTTTTTGAACTACTTGATTGGGACGTTAGAAATCTACAAGGATATTCGGAACAATATCGGGAAGTAGTCAGGGAAGATAAAATTCAGATTGAAGGGAAGCAAAAAGCTCCGGATTATTCATTTAGGATAGGAAAAGAGAGGAAATTCTTTGTCGAAGCCAAAAAGCCGTCGGTCTACATTAAAGAAGAAATTTCGCCGGCATTTCAAGTTAGACGATACGGATATACGGCAAAACTGCCCCTGTCTATTCTTACAGATTTTGAGGAATTTGCTATTTATGATACCCGAATCAAACCGGACAAAAACGATAAAGCGAGCGTCGCCAGAATTTTTTATTGTACTTACGATGAGTACGAAAAACATTTTGACTTTATTTTTAACACTTTTTCAAAGAGCGCCATTTTGAAAGGGAGTTTTGACAAGTATATAGAAGAGAACAAAAATAAAAAGGGAACGGGCGAGGTTGATAAAGAATTATTGAAATTAGTCGAAGATTGGCGAACCGAACTTGCTAAAAACATCGCGCTAAGAAATAACGATATTGATATTTATAACCTGAATAATGCAGTCCAAAAAATCATCGATAGGATAATATTTTTAAGAATTGCAGAAGATAAAGAGATTGAACCTTACGAGAATTTATTAAATTTGACGAAAATAGAAAACGCAAAGGATAAAAGAGAAAATTTTGTATATTATAGACTAAACAACCTTTTTATTACGGCAAACAATAAATATAATGCAGGATTGTTTCAGCCGGAGGAATGGCTACAACCGCCCTCAACCCCCGACTTAAGTAGAGGGTTAAGAATTGACGATAAAGTTCTTATTTCTATAATAAAAGGATTGTATTATCCCGAATGCCCTTATGAGTTTTCGATTTTGCCTATCGAGATACTCGGTAATATTTACGAGCAATTCCTTGGTAAAACGATAAAGTTTCGTAACGTTAAAGACGGGCATACTGCGATAATTGAAGAAAAACCGGAGGTAAGAAAAGCCGGCGGAGTTTATTATACTCCTCAATATATCGTCAATTATATAGTTGAAAATACTATTGGGGAGAAGATAAGAAATCAAACTCTCGATGAAATATCAAAATTAAAAATATGCGATCCCGCTTGCGGTTCGGGTTCGTTTCTTGTCGGCGCGTATCAGTATTTATTAAATTTTTATCTTGAATACTGGACAAAAGAAAAAAATCTAAAAAAAGCGTTGAAAGAAGAAAAAATCTATCAGGTTTCTGAAAATAATTATAAACTTACAATCGAAGAAAAACAGAAAATATTGATTAACAATATTTACGGCGTCGATATCGACCCGCAAGCCGTAGAAGTTACTAAACTTTCGTTATATTTGAAACTTCTTGAAAATGAAAGTAAGGAGTCGGAAGGTTATCTCTTTAAGCATAGCGATTTTAAACTCCTGCCGTCTCTTGATAATAATATCAAATGCGGAAATTCATTAATCGGAAGCGATTTTTATACTTCCCGGGTAACCCGCGATTTAAATCGCGGGTTGTTCCCTGATTTGGAAACAATGAGGAAAGTAAACGTGTTTGATTGGGAAAAAGAGTTTCCGGAAATTTTCGGGAAAAAAAGCGCATCAAAATTTCATCTCATCACATTTGAAACAAAATATTCAAGAATATCAAACGGTAACGAAGCTGTTTTATTAAAACCGGAAGAGATAGATTTGATTGTTGAATGTTTTATAAATACAAAAGAAAAATTTGGTTGTAAAATTCTCGCCTGTTCTATTTTACCCGATCATGTTCATATAATAATTGCAGATATGGGTAACGATATTGAAAAGATTGTAAAACATCTGAAAGGAAATTCTGCCGTCCAAGCGAACCGTCGATTTAAATCGACGGTTCAGGGCGAAGGATTCCGGCAGAGCCTCTGGTCAAAATCCTACAACAATTCTTTTCTTGAAGATGAAACTCATCTTTTTAATGCGCTTGAATATGTGAAAAACAATCATTTAAAACACGTTGATAAATGGGAATACGACGAATATGCTATAAATAAAGTTCATTCCGTTGTTGATCCTTTTACAAATTGGGATGATTACGAATTTGATGCCGGCGGCTTTGACGTAGTTATCGGTAATCCGCCGTATGTGAGAAGCGATACCATAGAGAATGATGTAAAAATTTATTTAAATAACAAGTATATTTCAGCTATAAAACAATACGATATTTATGTTTTATTTATAGAAAAAGGGATTAGTATATTAAAGACTTCTGGCTTGTTTGGTTATATTGTATCTAATAAATTCTTGATTTCAGATTATGGACTTAATATCAGGAAATATATACTTGATAATTCAAAATTCGTAAAAGCAATCGATGTTTCTTATGATAATGTTTTTTCTCAAGCATCCGTTTATCCTTATATTATTATTTTAGAAAGAGAAAGTGATATTAATAATAGAAATAATAATGAAGTTTTATTTTGTGATAAATTCATAAATGGAGATTTGCCTTATTTTAAAAAAAGAAAACAAAAAGATTTTTATAAAAATGAGTTTCATTTTGATTTTTCAACAATTGGTAATAATTGGATTAATAAGGTAGAAAATAATTCTATTTTATTAGGTAATATTTCTAATATAACAAGAGGTTTTAGACCACCTCCAGAAAAACTACTAATAAATGACAATGATAGTGAGAAATATTTAATTGGAAAAGATATAAAAAGTGGATATTTTCATCAATGGAATAATAATTTTGTAAAATATGATATGTCAAAAATACCAGAAAGTAAACCCTTGGAAATATTTAAGAAAGAAAAAATATTTTTCCGTGATATTGGATTAATGTTTAATGGCTCTTATGATAATCAAGGGTTATTATGTCTCAAAACAATTTATTTTTTATATCTTAATAATAATTTCTGTGATTTTTCATTAAAATATATTCTATCTCTATTAAATTCAAGATTATTAAATAAATATTTCCATTTAAAATATTCTATTGCTCATATAAGTGGAGGATATTTAAGATTTAGAAAGCAATTTGTAGAAAATCTTCCAATTAGAAAAATAGATTTTTCTAATTCAACTGAAAAAGCCCAGCATGATAAACTCGTCTCCCTAGTAGATCAGATGCTTGAAACACAAAAATTATATCACAATGCAAAAAGCGATAGCGATAAAAAATTATATAAACAGAAGATTGATTTGATTGATAATCAGATTGACAATTTGGTCTATAAGTTATATGGATTGACTGATGAGGAGATAAAAATTGTGGAGGGAAATAATGGCTGAAAGAAAACCGCCCCAATTTTATAGACAGCGATTTTTATTAGCTTTATTGTATGTTTTTGGTAAAAAATTAAATAAAACTGATTTTCAAAAGTATTTATTTCTTTATCAACAAGAATATGCTAGCGATAATCAAACATATTTCTTTTTACCATATAAATATGGCCCTTTTTCCTTTCAGTCGTATGCAGATTTAAGAAGGCTTGAGGAATTAGAATTTATCCAAAATAATGAAATAATTGAACTTAAAGACAATTTCAATTATTTCAATTATTTAAAAGAAAACGATAAAATATTAATTTTAGAATTTTTCAATATTTATAAAAATATTAAGGGCAGAGACTTAATAAAGTATGTTTATACTAAGTATCCTTATTTTGCATCTAAAAGTCTAATAATCGGTGATATTTTAGGTAAAGATTTTAACTTAACTGTTAATACTTATGAAAAATCATTTTTTACAATCGGTTACGAAGGAAAAACAATCGATCAGTATTTGAATGACATTATACTAAATAATATTAACCTTGTAATTGATGTTAGAAAAAATCCAATAAGTATGAAATACGGTTTTTCCAAAAAAAACCTATCTAACTCATTAAACCAATTAAATATCGAGTATTTGCACATTCCTGAATTAGGCATTGAATCAAACGAACGGCAGAATCTGCGTTCATTTGACGACTACCAAAAACTTTTTGAGCGCTACGAGAAAGGTATATTAGCTCATCAAACTACAGCTATATTAAAAGTTGCGCATCTTTATAACACAAAAAAAAGGATAGCGCTAACTTGTTTTGAAAAAGATTATACCTCATGCCACCGCTCAAGAATAGGTAATATTATAAATAAAAAGTTTGGTATTGGAGTCAATAACTTATGAAAGTATTAATACTGATTAAAACATATCCTACCCTTTCAAAAAAATACTCGGAATTAGTATGTACCGCAGGTATTACAGAAGACTTCAGATGGATAAGAATTTATCCTATTCCATTCAGATTGTTAGAGTATGAAAAAAAATACCAAAAATATCAATGGGTTGACATGGATTTAATTAAAAATTCTTCAGATCCGAGACCGGAAAGTTATAAAATTAAAAATATCAATACAATTAAGCTACTAGATAAAATTGATACAAAAAATAAATGGGAACAAAGAAAACGAATAATACTTGATAATCTTGTAATTTATAAAAACTTAGATGAAATAATTGAGAAAGCCAATAAGAATGAATTATCCCTTGTTTTGTTTAAACCTTCAAAAATAATTGATTTTGTAATTGAAAAATCAGAAGATGATTGGGACAGTAATTTGGTAAAAAAAATCAACAGCGATATAAAACAGCCAACTTTATTTGATACAGAAGAAGAATTAAGAGCTAAAGAAACTTTTGAGTTAGTAAAAAAGGTTCCATATAAGTTTTCATATAAATTTACTGATGAAACTGGGAAAGAAAGTTGTTTAATGATAGAAGATTGGGAAATCGGACAATTATATTGGAATTGCTTAAAATATTCAAATAATAATGCTAAAGTAGCGATAGAAAAAGTTAAACAGACATATCTTACGGAATTTCAGAAAAAAGACTTATATTTATTTTTAGGTACAACGAGACAGTTTCATGGTTGGGCAAAAAACCCATTCGTTATTATCGGCGTTTTTTATCCTCCGTACGGTAGTAGTAATAGTTTGTTTTAAAAATCAACCTACGGCGTCCGCGCTTTCCTTTGGTTGACGTTCTTTATAACACAGTTTCGGCGATTTTTATTTGTCAAGGCAGATATTTAGGGATTAGCCGCCGAAACTATCTTTTCCGCCTAAAAGCCTCGCTATAATGGGAAGTTTGGTTTTTGCAAGAGCGCTCATTTTGTCGGAAATATTTCTAACGTCCCATTGAGAATGCGAGTCGGATCTTAGCCTTGATATATGAGTCAGTTCCCGGAAATTGCATTTTAAAATAATGTTTTTCCTATGAGAATTTGTCAGAAGATAATTTGAAGCGTTGCCCCAACTGTTTTTAGCGTAATAATACAGTTCGTTAGTTTTTTCGATTATTTCCAAAAATAATTTCTTTTTTCCAACTTCGACTATGGATTGCGGAACAGTAACCCCCAATTTCGGAGAGTATTCGCCGTCGATAATCGTCGACATTCTGTGTCTTTTCAATTGAGCGAAAGCCGTAGCGGAAATCAATATGCCGAATTCGAGGAAACCCATTTCGTATTCTCTCAATAAAGAGTCGTGTTTTGATAGCCCTTCCGTTGAAATATCGATTATTTTGATCTTCTCTTCGACGGTAAGTTTTTTTACGTAATATAAGGCTTGCTTGTAACTAATATCCGATACTTTTAACAATAGGGAGGCGACTATTTTATCTTCTATGGTTTTGTCAAAATTTATCAGTTCTACTTCTTTTCTTGGTTTTGCGTATGTAGCTCCGTTAAAAAATTCTTTTAGATTAGGATAAGTTTTAACGTCGTACGGCGTCGGCTCGATATATTTTATTAAAGACGGCGCGTAGGAATTTACAGATTCAAAGAGTTTTTTTGCAAGAAGATGAAATTCCGGCAAATCCGACGAGTACAACTTTTTGATTAGTTTTTCGAGATTACGGGCGTTTATTGTCATTCCCATTTGCGTCAAAGCAGATAAGGGCAATACATATCTTGCGTCCTCTTTAGCGAGATTTATCACGTCTCTGTAAGATTTGTTTTCTCTTGTAATATTGCTAAATTTTCCGGTAAAATAGGGTATAAGCGCGTCGTGAATGATATTATAAGTAGAAAATATTTCGTCTACTAATCTATTGTATCTATTTAGAAAGCTTTGATCGGACTCAAACTCCGCCGGAAAATAGTTGTCCCGACCAATTTTTATGTAACGCTGGGATTTTTCGGTAAAAGATACTAATCTGGATTTCTGGATAAATTCCGACAAATACCGGCTTATATTTATTATATCAAAATTAAATACGGCGTGTTCCGCGATAGAGGCGTGCCCCATATCGAATATTATCGTTTTATTAGACTTGCGGGTTTTGTCTATCTCGTTTCTGGCGTCTTCTCTTAGCTCGTTAATCGGTTTGGGATCTCTCGATATTCTGGCGTAAGAAGCGCTTATAGTTTCAGGCGTCCATTGAAGAGTTTTTAACTCTTCAATGGACGTATTGTTTTTAATAAAGTTATCTATTTTTTTTATATTTTCAATATCGACGTTAAATCCGGCTAAATTAATTATCATAAAGCTCCCTTAGTTTTTTGAAGCAAAATTCTTCATAAATTCCGCCAGCTTTTCGCAACCCTCGACGGGCATCGCGTTATAAATAGAAGCTCTCATACCTCCTACGGATCTGTGCCCCTTTAATCCCAACATCCCCAACTCCTCGGATTCTTTTATGAATTTTGCGTCGAGCTCTTTATTTTTTAATACAAACGTTACGTTCATAAGAGATCTTACCGATTTCTCCGCATGACCTATATAAAAACCGGCGCTTTCGTCTATAGCTTTGTAGATCAAATTGGCTTTTTTCTCGTTCAATTTGGCGATAGCGTCGATACCTCCCAGATTTTTCAGCCATTTCATATTCAACATAAGCATATAAATACACCATACCGGCGGAGTATTGTAGAGAGAATTCTCTTTAGCGTGAGTAGAATATCTTAACATAGTGGGAATAGAGTCGTTCTCTCTCTCGTATAAATCCTTTCTTACGATAACAATCGTAACGCCCGCCGGACCTGCGTTCTTTTGAGCGCCGGCGTATAGTATCCCTATATTTTTCCAGTCAATTTTGTACGAAAAAACGTCCGACGACGCGTCGATTATTAGAGGTATGCCGTTGGTTTCGGGATATTTTTTAAATTGAACCCCCTGGATGGTTTCGTTTGACGTTATATGGACGTACGATAAATCGCTTTTAATCTCAATGTTTTTTGGAATATTATTAAAATTGGACTCTTTTGTATTGCATAGCATAACGACGTCTCTCTTTTGAATTTTCGCTTCTTTCAAGGCTTTTTCGCCCCACGTACCGGTTATCGCGTAACCGGCAGATTTGCCTGAAACGCTTACGTTCATAGGAACCATAAAAAATTGCGACGAAGCTCCGCCCTGAAGGAATAAAACGTCAAAGTTATCGGGAACGGAATAAACTTCCTTGATCAAAGCGATCGCTTCGTTGTGAACCTCTTCGTATAAAGGAGTTCTGTGGGAAACTTCCATCAACGACATCCCGCTCTCTTTAAAATTTACTATCTCTTTAGACGCTTTCTCGAGTATCTCAAGCGGTAAAATAGCCGGACCGGCGCTAAAATTAAAAACTCTTTTCATAATCTTTCTCCTGTAAAATCATTAAAAATATATAATTTATATTAATTACTTATTCTTTTAAATTCGATCGGTTTTATATTCTCAATAGTATAACCGTTTAAGTTGAATTCCAACGGAATTAACGATAGACGACTTTTATCTTCAGATAAATTTAAAAGATAATTTTTCCGATCTAAAAGATTGTATTTATTTTCAAATATAAAACTCAACAGATAAACGTTATCGTTATAATTTATTTTATAATACCCGGATTCGAGCAACTTGCCGTTTTTTACCGAAAAAGTTTTATCCTGAAAATCTATCTCCGTTTCTTTTTGGTTTTTATAAGCCCCGATTAAGAATTTATTCATATCTCCGGTTTTTTTACTATAATCTTCCTTTTTTTTGTCAATAATGTATTCGATAAAAGGCTTTTGAAGTCTAACGTACGATCCTAGGGTATATCTGTCCGGACCGCTTGTCTTTAAAACGGTCGGCGAGGTCAAATAAATGTCGAGAATTTTATAGTAGCTATTATCCGGATTAGTCGACTCTTTCAACAAAAATCTTAACCCCGGTTTTGATTGCCATAATTTAGAAATTTTTATTATCAAATACCTGTCTATGTAGTCTCCGTATTTGATATTGACCTCTTTCGGCGAGTCGGAAAAGTATATAAATTGAGACGAATCTACCGAGTAATCGTCGGGCGATAATTTATCTTTGTCTATCAAATCTTTATATTCGGAAGGATACCAAAATCCTTTTATATAATTGAAATAATTTTCTTCAGACGAGTAAATCGACGGATCTATTTGAATATTTTGATCGGATAAAATTTCCGAACTATCGTACAAGTAAAACTCTTTTTTTTCGTCGTTCCATTTATACGTATCTTTTTTCTTAATATTAGCGTTTGTAGAACTAAAGGAGTTATTGATAGTTATAACGCTGTTTAGAACGTTATATTTACCTTTTTCGGTTTCTATCTCGATATAGTCGATAAACGCGGAAAAATTTGCCGTAAAGGTATCGATTAGTTTGTAATTGTCCTTCTCATAGGCGATAATATACAGGACGTTTTTACCGTCGGAAGATTTTCCGTCAATTAGCAAGTTTATGTCGTTTTGGGTCATTAAATTTTGAACTTGTATAGAAAAATTTTCTTCGGAGGCTATTATCGTATCGAAAGAGAATTTCTTCTTTATTATATCGTTTCTTAATATATCAAATATAAAAATATTAATAGGAGACGAGGAGTTTTTTTTGTAAGCGATAAGATACTCCTCTTCGGCGTCGTCGTCAAGATTTAAAAATTTGTTGTAAACCGGAATAAAATCTTTTCCGAAAAAAAGTTCCAACTTTTGTTTTGGTATGTACAGTTTTATCGTATTTGCCTCGGTATGTTTTGAGATATTAAATTCCGACTCGGACAACCCCTTAGTATTGTAAAAAGACCGATCTCTGTTGTAGCAACCCGATAAACACAATAATGTAATTAAAAACAGTAATTTGACGATTTTCATATTAAATAGATATTTATAAAAAAAAAAGAGATTTGTAAAGAAAATAATGCCTATTTAGGTACTCCGTCAGTTTTTTTGGGGCGGGAGAAAATAATGCATATAAGAAATTGACACATATGAAACAAATATTTTTAATTCCCCAAAAAACTGACGGATACCGGTCGTCTATTTTTTTTTTAACGGGTATTTTTAAACTTGCTTTTGTCGTCTAAAAAAGTTCCATTTCTTTATATTTTTTAGGCAATTTAATTTTATAATTCGATATAAAAAGTTCTTTTCCTATTTCAGCTTTTTCCTTTTTGTAGTTATTCATACCATATTGTAATTCCCATTCATTTATATATGCAAAGTCATACAAATCTTTTATTTCTTTTGTGTCGTCGAGAGTTATAAGCCATTTGTGTTTACATTTTTTCATGCTCTCGGCAAATCTAATATGATCAAATGAAGTATGTAAATTGCCATTTTTACCATATAGCCGCGATTTCGCCTGTCTATAATAAGGAGGGTCTAAAAAAATAAAATTGTTATTGCCTTTTCTATAAATTATTTCTTCATAATCTTTGTTAAAAACATCGACATTTTCTAATATTTTTTGTAAAGGTTTAATTCTCTCTATTGAAGAATAGGTAAACCTTCCTTCAAATGCTTTTTGAGAATAACCGCCGGAATCGACAGTTCCTGAAAATGTTATTCTATTCAATATAAAAAATCTTACCGCCTTGTCAAAATCGCTAAAATCCGAATTTTTAGTATAATAATCAAATAAAACTCTACCATCCTTTTGTTGTTCTTTTATTTTTAAAACTTCATTATACAAAGCTCTATTTTTTTCTTTTGCATATTTCCAAAAACAATATAAATCAAAATTTAAATCATTAATTACATATTTTGCATTATTGAAAATATTTTGCTTAGCAGATATAAAAACAGAGCCTCCTCCGACAAAAGGCTCAATAAACTCGTCAAAATTATAAGGAATAAGAGGCAAAATATTTTTTATCGCTCTTGATTTTCCGCCTGGGTACCTTAAAGGGCTAACTATTTCTATCATAAAATCCTTTATTCAATTTTTAAAACAAAATTATTTATTTTTGCTTCTTGTTGAAGCGTATCAATGATAATTTTCTTCTTTTTATCTAATATTTCATAATTATACATATTTTTTGACGTTAATTTTAAAACAGGAATAGGATCAAACAATTTTCCTTCTACTTCGACATCTTTCAGATTTACGTATAAAATCATTTTCAATAAACCGTCTTTTATATCGTCTAAACTTGGTAAAACATTATTTTTTGAATGTTTACCCTCGATAATAAATATTTTATTTTTCTCGAGCATTGCTTCATCCGATGTTAAATAATAAATACCGCCGAGATAGTTTTTAATGTTTATTTGCGCTTTAATTCCATTAGATAAATATTCTTTAGGCTGAATTGTTATTGATTCTCTTTCTTGAGCTGCTTTTGCCTTTTTTCTAGATTCATTCATAAAAATAGAAATACTATCATTTATTTTTTCTATTCTTTTATCAATTTCATCGGTAGAGTGTAATTTTATACTATTTTTAAAACTAATAAGCTCATAGTTCTTTTTTGATAATTCAGCAATTGTAGATATATTTTTTAATTGTTCTATATTCCAATGAAGCGCGCTTGACTTATATGATAAAATTTCATCAATCTTTTTTTTAAGATATTCAATATCATATTTTTGATTAGAAATTTTATTTTGATACTTTTTGTTTTTCTCAGCTTCTGAATAATATGCAATAATAACATTTACATCCAGCAAGCTCATTAAAGATATTGTATCCCACTGAATAAAATCTCTATCGCCGTCAATTCCTTCATCTTTTACAAATGGAATAATAGTTATTTTTTTTCCGACATGACCAAGAGTATTATAAACTCTTGCAAAAGGATACGATCTGGTTCTTTTTGAAGACACCCACCAACTAACCGGTAAATTATTTTTTTTAACTTTCAAAATAAAGGAAGAATCTTTTGACAAGGCTAAATCAAGATCATTAATATCATAAGTCTTTAAATTTTTACATAACAACGGGGTATATTTTATTCCCGTAATTTTTGCATCGATAATCATTAAATATCCTGTAAAAGAAGCTTAATACAATTTTTCTGATTTGTCAAATATTAAAAGATTTATATCGTTAGAGTCGACCGCGATTAAATTAAACTCTTTAAAAAATTCGCAAATTTATAATCGTCGACAAAATAGAATCGGCGGCGGGATTTGCGCGACCGGAAGCGGCGAAATTATGCTAAAATCTATAAAATTATCTAAAATATATTTTTTTCCAAAACAAATTCTGTTAAACTTTGAGATTGTTATAATAGCGCGTTTCGAAAAAAGTTATTAAATTTAAATTTTATGAATTCTTATATTGATTAATAAAAATAAATTGTGTAAAATAAAAAAATGTTTTCAACGCTTGACATTTAAAATTAAATACTACATTATAGCGATGTAGAGTTGCTTGAACGGGACGACCGTATGCAACATTTTAATTTGATACTAATTTAAGGAGTTAAATATGGCACATCTGGATTTACCAAAAAGTCCTAACGTTTTTCATCCGGAAAAACCAAGCGCGGTTGGTTCGAGAAATTCTTTAGCGCAAGAGTTTAGAGATCAACAGAGCGAAGTCGAGACAGTTATCAGAGAAGAAGTCGACAAGGTAATGAATCATATTAGCGCAAAATTACCTAAGCCGGCTTTGGAAAGATTGGACGTAATGGGCGGTTTAAAAGAGAAAATTTATAACTATTTTAACCAAAACTACCAAAATATGTTTAACCGATACATTACGACGACAGAAGACGAGATGGTTAAAAAGATCCGAAATTTTGTCGACAGGGAAGAGATGAAAACTCTCGCGCGATATACGCCTAGAGAGATAGCCCAGCTTTTGGATCAAATCGGCGGTATGGACAAGTTCAATACCGGCGAGATCGAGAAGTCGATGATCAATATGTACGGGCATTTGCAAGGACACGTTCAAAGAGGGATGAACGATCTCGAAAATGAGACAAACGCTTTACTTAGACAAAAAGTAGACGTCGGCGCGTTTGTAAGAGGCGAGAACGCTTATTCTATCGTTAAATGTTCTTTCAAAGACAACTATGCTAAACCAAAAACGGTTACGGACGTTAAATTGTCCGTCAATATTCTTGATTCGGAGTTAATATCTCCTATTTTCCACTATCAGACTACGGTTAATTATCTTATTAAAGATTTAGTTTCAAAACACATAGTCGATTTACTGGATAAAGAGATTGAAGCGTTGAAAGACGCCAGAGCCGATGAAGGTAAAGAAGATTTGACCGATACTGAAGTAATGTTTGAAAAATTGGCTAAAGTCGAGGATTACACCTCCGACGAAAAAGATAACGCGGATAGTCCGAGATATAAATTTGTCGCTAAAACAATTTTTGATAGTCTGGAAGGTTTGAGAGCCGAGATTTCAGACGCCGATTTTGACGCGCTAAACGTTAGAGAAAATTTGAAAAAAATTATTGATAATGAAAATATCAGAAACAGAGGATTTAACACCGCGATCAACTCAATAACGGGTATTCTTGACACTTCAAAAATGGGTTATCAATACGTAGAAAATTTGAAAAACGCAAGAGATTGTATCATTAAAGAGTACGAAGACGCCGACGAGTCCCAATTACCGGACGAGAGATACCAAGTAAGATTAACGTATTACGATCAAGAACAACTTACGGCGGATAGGACGGCGTACGATAAGCAATACGAAGCGTTTTATGTCGAGGTTATCAGACTTTGGGACGTTATTGAAGAGATGTACCAAATGAAAAAAACCAAGATAGATTTTGACGATCTATCGGGGAAACTCCTGAAAAAAATTAATAAAAGAAGGACTTCCGACGGTTTTGATCAATTTGAGTACAATTTATCGGAAAAAGAGTGGAATGAAGTAACGTTTGTTAAACCCCAGGATACGGACGTTCAAAAGATGAACAGATCGTACACGATAGAGAAAGAAGAGATTAAGAAAAGAATCGTTATTATGAACGAAAAGTTGACTAAAACTTACGCCAACCAAAATCCAGTCGAAAGAGTAGCTATTGAAGAGAGACTTGCTTTTATCTCTAAGGAATTTGCAAGATTTGACTATCAAATTAATCCTTACCACGTTCAACCGGGTATTGTTTTAGACGTCGATATTACTTCCATTAAGAGAAAGAAATATACTCTAAACGCTATGGCTAACGTTTTGAACGAGTTCTTACACGGAGTTAGTAAAGGCTTCCAAGACGCCGCTTTTGCTTCGTTCTCAAGAAGAAGATCGACAATTAGAGAAGATATAAACCAATCTTTTGGCGCTGCGGAAACTTCTGAAGATAACTATCAGATGAATTTCTTAGAGGAGACTTCGACGACTGAAACTATCGTTAGCGGAGCTCCCGAGGGAATAGTCGACGTAAGTAAAGACGACGACGGCGGATTGTCCGAGATTTAAGTAAAACACTTGTAAAAAAAGCGGTTTATACCGCTTTTTTTACTTTTTTTTGTTATACTATTCCAAGCGGAATATATAATAGGAGTATGATATGAAGAATCAATTGAATTTTCTGAGCAGTAGGTTGGGTTTTAACGTCGCGTTGAGACATTTTAAATTTGTTAATAAAATTATAAAAAAATTTGAGAATAAAGAAAACTTAGCCGACGTAATAAACGAAGCTTTTGAGGAAAAGAACGTCGATCAATATCAGTTTTCGCCTATTTTAAGCGCTTTATTGATTGACAAGTATAAATATTACTCAAAAACTTTTAACCTTAAAAACAACTATTCCAAACCTTTGGCGACGATCTCGGACGAGATTAAGAAGTGGAATATGTTTGATGTTGTATTGTCCTACTATCACCCGCAATTGGGACAGACTTTGATTAATCCTAAAAACGAAAATAGCTGGAAAAATATAGATAAACTAAAAGAAAATGAGATGGTAGCCATTTATATTGGCTATTTTAAAGATGAATTTGACTTGAATTTGGCTCAAAAAGCGGCTAAGGCTATAATAAATCTTATGAATGGAGAAAAATACGGAGACGTAAGCGCATTCATGGAAAAACCAAAGGCTGTTGCGATTACGATAGAAAAGGAAGAGAAGATTCAGAGCGTTAAGGTTGTAGAAAAGAGCGCTAGCGCAAAAAGCGTTATTAAGGAAGCGTTAGCTATGCAGAAGCCGATCGAAGTTCGGTCGTCTGCGAAGAAGAAGTTGTCGCCGCAATACGGCATAACCGTCGCTAACGAGCTTTTCCACAACGGCAACGTCGAAGCTTGGAAAAAGATTATCGCTTCCTACGAAAACAAGTATCCCGATATTAAAGTTTTGGTATTTTACGACGGAGAGGAGATAAAAGATCTAAATACTTTGTTTAAGTGGGGAAAAGTTAAACATGGAACAAATATTTATATATCGCTACTAGGCGCAGAATTTCGGGATATATCTAAGCTTAGAAGATACCTTTCGCAAGGCGCCAGCAATAGATTTGAGGATTTTTTGAAGGGAGATCCGACGAAGATTCTCTCTTTGTTTTAGGTAGTTAGGAGGAGTAAATATGGGGAAAAATATACATTATTTTTCTAAAGTAGAGTGTCCGAGCGATCAAATAGTAGATAAAATCGGAATACGAGGGATAAGAGCAAAAGAGTTATCGCAATTAAAAATGCCGATTTTACCGGGATTGATAATCGATACCGAGATTGCGTCTAAATTAAAAGATAAAGACCTGTCGAAAGTTTTACGGGATTTTTGCGCTAAAGCTGAAAAAGAAATAGATAAGAAATTTGACGACACGGATAATCCGGCTATATTGAAGATTGTTATAAGCCCTTCTATGGAAATAGTAACGTATCCTTCTATTCATACGATAGGATTAACGGATAAAACTATCGCGGGTTTTCAGAAAATCGTAGGCGAGCATTTCGCTTATCACGAATACGCGAAATATCTGATAAGAGGCGTCATCGATCTCCTATGTAAGATAGAAGTAAAAAAAGCTAAAGACGATAAATTAATTGCAAATCTTTCCGATTTTCTGGATAGGATAGATATACCGGTAAAGATCGCCGCGGACGAGTTTGAAAATAACGTTCTAAAAAAAATCAATCTTACGGAAGAAAAATATCTAATAAGTTCAATTTATGTAAAAGACGTTAAAAATAAAAGATATAACCTCTCCTTAGAGAACGGATTAAAAAACAAAAAGAAAATTCTTGATACTTTAACTTATTTGGAACATAAAGAGGTCGTAGAGACGGAGTATGAGAAATACGCTAAAAAACACGCAGATAGGATTCTTTTCACAATAAATTACGAACCTTCGGAAATTAACGATTATAAAGAAATTATTGAGGAAGCTAGAAATTATTTGCCAAAAGAGTTTTTTCAAGACGCTTATTACCAGTTAGAATTTTTGTTAAAGAGATCTTCCGAATTTTTAAGTTTAGAAGATATGGACGATGAAGATTCGGCCATTATTGTCCAACCGATGGTTTACGGTAACTACGGGAAAGATTCTTATTCCGGAAAATTTTATACTCGAAATATAGTCAACGGAGATAAATCTTTACAAGGAAGCTATTATCAAAATAAATTTGACGATACTTCCGGATCGGATTCGTTAGATATTAATAAAATTGATCCGAAGTTTAAGAAAACGCTGGAAGAGATAGCCGATAACATAGAGTTATACTTTAAAGAGATAAGACAGATAAAGTTTACCGTTGAAAAAGGACAATTGTGGATTATAGAGCAGAGCTCGGTTATGACTAAATCTACTCAAGCCGAACTAAAAAGCTTATTATACCTTCTCCAGAAAAAAGTAATAGACGAGAAATATTTACTTTTA
The DNA here is from genome assembly GCA_002070605.1 of Spirochaetes bacterium ADurb.Bin133. Classification (GTDB taxonomy): domain Bacteria; phylum Spirochaetota; class GWE2-31-10; order GWE2-31-10; family MWDO01; genus MWDO01. The sequence goes on along the minus strand of MWDO01000002.1, from coordinate 21,587 downwards.
AAACTGAACCCTTCGGAGATGTCGGATATACTTCACCCTATCATTAATCCCGATTCGTTAAAAGAGCTAAAAACGGTTAAAGGGGGAATAACGGGGGCGCCTGGAGCGGCGAGAGGTAGAGCGTATTTTAGCACTGATGGGTTGCTCGACGCCTATAAGAAAGCTGTCGCCGACGAGCAGGATAAGAATTTTATACTATGCTTAGCCGCGACTTATGCGGAAGACGTAAAGGGTATCGAGGTTGCTAACGGCGTTTTATCTTGCGAGGGGGGTTATTCCGCGCACGCGTCGGTCGTAGCAAGGCAGTACGGGAAAGTATCCTTAGTAAATTCGGAAGTCAAAATTGACGCCGTTAAAAAACAACTATCTATAGGCGATATTGTAGTTAAGGAGGGCGAATATATAACTTTGGACGTTCCTTTCTACGGCAAACCTTCGATAATTATAGGGAAGGCGGATCTGATAGAGCCGGATCCTAAAGATTCGGGTTTGTTGGAGCTTATCGAGATTATTAATAAGCATATGAAAGACTTTAGAGTCATGGGTAACGGAGACACGCCTAAAGACGCCGCTCTGATAAAGAAATTTGGAGGAGAAGGCATAGGGTTGTGCAGAACGGAGCATATGTTTTTTAAAGACGAGCGAATTAACGTTTTTAGAGAGATGGTAATGGCTTCGAATAGCGTCGATAGAAAGAAAACTTTGGATAAATTGCAGGAGATGCAGACTAAAGATTTTTATGAAATATTTAAAACTATGCATCCATATCCGGTAACTATCAGATTGCTGGACGCCCCTTTACACGAGTTTCTTCCGCATACTCAAGACGAAATGGAAGATTTTTTGGCTTATTTTAAAAAGGCAAGCCCTTCGACGACTGCCGAAGAAGTCTATCATAAATGCGATTCGATAAAAGAGGTCAACCCTATGCTTGGGCATCGGGGGTGTAGAATAGCGATTTCTTATCCTGAGATTTACGAAATGCAGGTTTCGGCTATTTTTGAAGCGGCTTATATGCTTCAATCCGAAGGGATCGACGTAATTCCGGAGATTATGATACCGATAATTATGAACATTCAGGAATTAAAATACATTCGACAAGGAAAGAAGATCGAAGGTCAAACGATAAAAGGTATAATACAAACCGAGGCTGATTGCAGGGAGAAATTGAAAGTTAAAAAACCTATTGAATATAAAGTAGGGACTATGATAGAACTTCCCGCGGCGGCTTTATCTTCGGGGGAGATAGCGCAATATGCGGAATTTTTCTCTTTCGGCACAAACGACTTGACTCAGACTACTCACGGGTTGTCGAGAGACGATTTCAACTCGTTTATGCCCGATTATAGTAAATACGATATTATCGAAGCCAATCCTTTTCAGGTGTTGACCGAACCGGTTAAAGAGATGATCTCTATATCGACTCACAGAGGCAGGATGAGCAGACCGGATTTGAAAGTCGGGCTATGCGGCGAACAAGGGGCGGATCCGATAAATCTTGAATTTCTGAGAAACGCAAAACTGAACTACGTCTCATGTTCGGGTTATAGTATTCCGGTAGCTAAGTTGGCTATTGCTCAGATAGAATTGAAAAATTCATAAAAAAATCTTGAGAATTATCCGGTTTAATAAACCGGGATTATATTAAAATTTAAGGAGTTTATATGAACGGTTATATAGCCGATATCAGGGCGCGAGAAATTATTGATAGTCGCGGCAATCCGACCGTCGAAGTCGACGTGTTGTTGGAAGACGGGTCTTTTGGTAGAGCGGCAGTTCCGTCGGGGGCTTCAACCGGCGAATTTGAAGCGGTAGAGCTCAGGGACGGCGATAAAAAAAGGTATCTTGGAAAGGGAGTTTTGAAAGCCGTTGAGAACGTCAACAATATTATAGCGCCAAAGATAGTAGATTTGGGCGTAGACGCAAGAAATCAGACCGAAATAGACAAAATTATGATAGATCTTGACGGTACAAAAAACAAGGCGAAATTGGGGGCTAACGCTATTTTGGGCGTCAGTATGGCTTGCGCTAAAGCGGCGGCTTCATACTCGGGATTGCCGTTATACGCTTATTTGGGCGGACCTATAGCCAATGTTTTACCGTTACCGATGGCTAACATTATCAACGGAGGAAAGCACGCCGATAATAAAATCGATTTTCAGGAATTTATGGTAATGCCGGTTGGAGCCAAGTCTATTAAAGAAGCCGTCAGATATATTTCCGAGGTTTTTCACGCGTTAAAATCCGTTCTTAAATCAAAAGGCAAAAATACCGCGGTCGGCGACGAAGGCGGGTTTGCTCCGGATCTTGAAAATGAAGAGGGAGTGGAAGTTATACTCGAAGCTATAGATAAAGCGGGATTCAAGACCGGTATAGATAACGATTTTATGATCGCGTTAGACGTGGCGTCGTCCGAATTATTCGACGAAGGGGAGAGAAAAGGATACAAATTTTGGAAATCCAACCCGGATAAAATATTTTCAAGCGACGAGATGATCGAATTTTATAAAAAATGGGTAGAAAAATATCCGATAATTTCTATTGAAGACGGACTTGATCAAAGCGATTGGGAGGGTTGGAAAAAACTCCAAAAGGCTATTGGAAACAAAGTCCAATTAGTTGGGGACGATTTCTACGTAACCAATACCGAAAGACTTGCAAAAGGTATTCAAGGCGGTTGTTCAAACGCTATCCTTATAAAAGTAAATCAAATTGGAACAATTACCGAAACTATCGAAGCGATAAATATGGCTACAAGAGCCGGATGGACCAGCATTGTATCGCATAGATCGGGAGAGACGGAAGATTCGACCATAGCCGATTTGTCGGTCGCTCTTAACGCCGGACAGATAAAAACAGGCTCTATGTCTAGAACAGACAGAGTAGCTAAATATAACCAATTGATTAGAATTGAAGAAGAATTGGGATTTACCGCTAAATTTCTTGGTAAAATGAGTTTCTTCAACTTATTTAAATAGCAATATTATCGATTATCGGCAAGCGTTTGCGACTTGCCGATGACGGTATTAATAAGAGCCGTGAAAAATATCCATTATATAGCAATTATTGCCGCGTTTTTCTTATCGTTTTACTCTTGCAAGGAAGAGAGCGGCGCTAAAACATTCTATATTGATCTAAGCGAAACGCGAACTCCTTCGGCAAGCAATCAATGGGCTATTACAAAATTCGATCTATTAAAACTAAGGGAAATCCCTGAAGAGGAATCAAATATTATTAATCATCTTCCGCTGGGATCTGTTATTGAAATTATTAAAAAAGAAAACTCTATAAAAGTCTTTGACAATGTTAAAGATTATTGGTATTTCATAGATTATAAAGGCGAAGTCGGGTGGATATTTGGATCGTATCTTGAGATATTTAACACTCAGGAAGAGGCGATCAAAAGAAGCGAGCAAATATTATTTGGCATTAAGTAGGAGTCGTTGTTTATGGCAAAGAAAAAGAGTCTTGAAAATACTTTCAATTTAAAAAGGGAATTCCTGGTTCCTATCGTAATAATAGCGGCGGGAATATCGATAGAGTTGCTGATTGCGGGATTAGCCTCTCTTATAAAATAAATTCCGGATTCTTCATCTTAAAAAAGCGGAGCGAACGAAAAATGCAGTCAAAAAAAAGCAAATCAAAAGAGGATAAAATTCTTGTTATAGTGGAGTCTCCGGCAAAAGCAAAAACAATAAACAAATATTTGGGGAAGGATTATATTGTTGCCGCAAGTATGGGACACATAATTGATTTGCCCAAATCCAGAATGGGAATAGACGTACAAAATGGATTTAAACCCGAATATATTACGGTCAGAGGCAAAGGGAAAATTCTTAACGAATTAAAAAGGTACGCTTCAAAAAGCAAGGAGGCGTTGCTGGCAAGCGATAACGACAGAGAAGGGGAAGCGATAGCCTATCACATTGGAGAAGCTATCGCTAAAAAACATCCCGATTTACCGATAAAAAGGATAGTTTTTAACGAGATAACTAAGAGCGCTATTTTGGATTCCATTAAAGAACCCCGAGAGATAGATATGAATAAAATAAAAGCTCAGAAGACTAGAAGAACGTTGGATAGACTTGTCGGATATAATATATCTCCGATACTATGGGAAAAAGTTAAACGGGGACTTTCCGCCGGAAGAGTGCAGTCCGTAGCCCTTAGAGTTATTTGCGAAAGAGAAGAGGAGATTGAGGCTTTTATTCCGAAAGAATACTGGACTTTGAAAGCGGAGTTTGTAAAAAATAAAAAAGAGATAACCGCCGAGTTACACAAAGTCGACGGAGAGAAGATTGAATTTAGAAATAAAAACGAAATAGATATTTTACTGGAAAAAATCGACGTTAATAATTTTGTCGTTTCTAATATCCAAACGACGCCTAAAACTATAAAGCCGACGCCTCCGTTTATAACTTCTAAATTACAGCAAACGGCGGCGAACAGATTTAATTTCACTTCAAAAAAGACTATGAGCGTCGCTCAACAGCTATACGAGGGGATCGACCTTGGCAGCGAGCGAATAGGCTTAATAACTTACATGAGAACCGACTCTACCCGTATTTCAAATCAAGCGATAGACGAGGTTCGACAATATATCGCGGAAAATTATAGAGACGCTCTTCCGGATAACGCCCAATTTTATTCAAAATCCGATAAAGCTCAAGACGCCCACGAGGCGATTAGACCTACTTCGGCGTACAGAACTCCGGAGTCCGTAAAAAAATATTTAACTCCAGACCAGTTCAAAATCTACTCTATAATTTGGGAGCGTTTTGTCGCGTCGCAAATGATAGGAGCCGTTTATGAAAATACCGTTTTCTACATTACAAGCGGAAACGTTGATTTTAAAATATCAAATTCGACGACCTTGAAAGAGGGATTTAACTTGTGTTTGAATTTATTAAAATCCAAAGAGACGGAAAAATCGGCAAAAGTAAAATTTGAATTGGGAGAAAAAGTAAATTTTAAACAATATTTACCGGAACAACATTTTACTCAAGCCCCTCCGAGATATACGGACGCCGCTATAATCAAATTTCTTGAAGAAAACGGGATCGGAAGACCGTCGACATACGCTCCCACAATATCGACGCTCCAGGACAGATACTATATCGTTAGAAAATCAAAACAATTAATTCCGACGGTTTTGGGTAAATTAATTAATAAAATAATAACGACCTCTTTTCCCAATATTGTCGACGTCGATTTTACCGCGAAAATGGAGAAGGACCTCGACGGCATAGAAAACGGGACGACGTCCGATATTAAGTTGTTGACCGATTTTTATTCGCCGTTTATCGAAAAGGTAGAGATCGCGCAGAGGTCTCTGGAAAGTCATAAAAAATCCTTTGAGGAGGAGACGGGCGAGTTGTGCGATAAATGCGGGAAACCGATGTTGAAGAAACTCGGCAAATACGGTTTTTTTCTAGCTTGCAGCGGTTTCCCCGAATGCAGGAATTCCAAGCCTATTCCGTTAGCCGATTGTCCCAGAGAAAACTGCGGCGGTAAAATTGTCGGCAGAAAAAAAGCGGCAAGGGGCAAAGAGTTCTACGGATGCACAAATTATCCGGAATGCGACTTTGTTACGTGGTCTAAGCCGACCGAGTATAACTGTCCCAAATGCGGAAAGTTTTTAATTGAGAAAAACGATAAAATTTACGGGACTTATAAACTTTGCATCGATGAAAATTGCGGATACAAACAAATCGAAGAACATTAATTATGGAATACGATGGAATACGATAAAGAAATAAATAATTATCTGGATTATTTATCGAGCCAAAAAGGCTCTTCCGAAAACACAAAAAAAAGTTATCAAAAAGATTTGAAAAAATTTTTCAACTTTTTGGAAAGCGAAAATATTGATTTCTATAAAATTAAAAGATCTGAAGTCAGAAGTTTTTTGGCGGAACTAAATAGGGAAAAACTTGAAAATAGCTCGATAAATAGAATTATATCGGCGCTAAAAGGGTTTGTTAAATACAAAAAAAGATTTGGATATATCGACAAAGCCGGCATATTGGAGGTAGAATCGTTAAAAACAAAAAAGTATCTTCCGAATTTTTTATTCGACGAAGAGTATTCCAAACTAATCTCTTTTGAGCGCAACAATAAAGAAGATTATCGGGACGCGGCGCTATTTGAACTGATATTTTCAACGGGACTCAGAGTATCCGAAGCCGTTTCGTTGCGCCTTAGCGACGTTAAAAATAAAAACGGGGAGATAACGATAGTAGGAAAAGGAGATAAACAACGGACCGTCATATACGGCGATAAATTTAAAACGGCGCTATCGGAATATCTGGCTATAAGAGACCAATTTAATCCTAAAACGAACTCTTTATTTGTTAACGGAAAAGGCGGCGCTCTGTCGGATCGGGGGGTAAGGTATATTTTGGAAAAAAGAATTCGTGAAACCGCGCTCTTAAAAAATATATCGCCTCACGGGCTGAGACATAGTTTTGCGACGACGCTTATAAGAAACGGCGCCGACATCAGAACCGTTCAAATATTACTGGGGCATTCAAATCTATCTACAACCGAGATATATACCCATTTGGGATTGGACGAGTTGAAGGATATTCACTACAAATATCATCCTCACGGGAAATAAAAAAATTCGACGCATATGCGCCGCGTCGCTTCTCGATGGAAATTCGACGCATATCATATGGAGCTATATACGCCGCGGCTACTCCCCGCTATAAATTGACACATATGGAGCTATACCCGCCGCGTCGTGCCGCCCCGACAAGAAATGACACATATGGAGCTGTATATGCCGCGCCGCCCCCCGACGAATAATTTGACACATATGCGCCGCGTCGCTCCCCGACGAAGAATTTGACACATATGGAGCTGCATGCGTCGCGTCGCTTCCTCGATGAGAAATTGACACATATGTGTCGCTCCTCGACGAATAAATTGACACATATGGAGCGGATTGGGACTGCCCCCTAAAAAAAGACGTATATGCGACAAAAAATAAATATTATCAAAAAACTATTGACAACAAATAAATTCTAAACTAGAATATTCTAAATTTTCCCGCAAGGAATCCGAATGTTCGCAGATACAAGATACAAGATACAAGATACAAGATACAAGATACAAGATACAAGATACAAGATACAAGATACAAGATACAAGAGATTATAAGGATTTCCGCCTAATTGTCAAGAAATTTTCGCAAATATTTTCATTTCTAGCAAAATTTATAGATATTTTTTATTTTACTCGCGTTAATAACCGTTTTGGATGGTTTTATAATAAAATTAATTTAAGAAATTTAGGAGATTGTCCGGATGAAAAAAAATGTTATTATTCCTTTTTTTCTATTATTTTTTATAAATGTTTTATTTTCGCAAGATAAAATTAAAGTTGCGATTCTAAATTTTGTTCCAAAGGGCGTCGATGCAACTCTTACAGAAGCAATTGTTGAAAATTTAACAACCGCGCTTATAGATACAAAAAAGTATGAGGTAATTGAAAGAAATCAGATCGATAAATTAATGGCGGAACTTAAATTACAAAACTCCGATGATTTTAACGAAAACTTGCGCGAAGAATTAGGCAATCTATACGGCGTTAAACTCGTTATTCTTGGAAGCGTAACCAAAATTGGAAATAATATAACTATAAATATTAGAGGCGTTGAAGTCTCGACCGGTTCCGCTCAATTTGCTAAAAATATCACCACAAAAAATGAGGACGATATTCCTGAGTTAATAAATGTTTTAATTGGGGAGTTAACGGAGACAAAGGTAAAAAAAATAGAAAATAAAAAATCAAATAGGTTAAACAATGTAAATATTGCAGGAATTTCGTTAATTACGGTCGGAAGCGTTTCTTTATTATCGGGATTGACCGTTTTAATAATTGATTTGGCTTATTTGGGACCAAAGCAAGACGCGATAATTGCTAATAAAGAGCCGTATGAAAATTGGCAGAAAGCTCATAATGATTTTATCGGAGGATTGGTCGGCGGCATTGTTCCGATGAGTATTGGAGCAATTTTAATAATTCCCGGAATCGCTATGAGCGTATATAAAGATAAAAGTATATCTTTTGATATTGAAACAGGCATGGATAGCATGGCTATAAGTTTTTGTTATAAATTTTAAGATGGAGGATAATATGAATAATATAAATAAATCGATAGGTTTGGCAGTTTTGGCGTTTTTTTTGTTAATCCCTTTTGCGTGTAATTGGATTAACGATAAAACGAGAGATGAATATAATGAACTAATCGGAAATACGACGACCGTTGATATGTTTACAACGTCGTCCACGTCTACGACGATTGACGCATATGCGTCTACTACTACCACAACAACGACAATTACTCCGTCTACTACTACAATCGCTCCAACGACAACGTCGACTTCAACGACGATCGCTCCGTTATATGAAGTAACTTTTAATTCAGACGGAGGAAGTTTTGTAAATTCGCAAACAATAAATTATGGGGGAAAAGTAACTCAACCGATAGATCCTACAAAAACGAATTATATTTTTTCAGGGTGGTATAAAGAATCTACTCTAATCAACCTATGGAACTTTGACTTAGATACTATAACGACTAATACTATACTTTACGCCGGGTGGATGTTTGACTCTAATCCCGCGCTATGGGCTAAGAGCGTAACTGCGGGGACGGATACATCGGAATTTAATTCCGTCGCTGTAGATAGTTCGGGTAACGTTTACGCGGCGGGGTATCAAAAGGGAACGGGAAGTTATACTTATGGAGAGGGGGTTAGCGTCGCGGGGAGCTATGCGGGGACTGATTATTACGATGGTAATGTAGTTCTGGTAAAGTATAACTCTTCGGGAGCCGCTCTATGGGCTAAGAGCGTAACTGCGGGGACGGATACATCGGAATTTAATTCCGTCGCTGTAGATAGTTCGGGAAATATCTACGCGGCGGGGTATCAAAGAGGAACGGGAAGTTATACTTACGGAGAGGGGGTTAGCGTCGCGGGGAGTTATTCCGGCTATAATGTAGTTCTAGTAAAGTACGACTCTTCGGGAACGGCGCTATGGGCGAAAAGCGTAACTGCGGGGGCGAGTTGGTCGCTCTTTTATTCCGTCGCGGTCGATAGTTCGGGTAACGTTTACGCGGCGGGGCATCAAGGCGGAACGGGAAGTTTTACTTATGGAGAGGGGGTTAGCGTCGCGGGGAGTTATTCAGGCTCTAATGTAGTTCTCGTGAAGTACGACTCTTCGGGAACTGCGCTATGGGCTAAGAGCGTAACTGCGGGGAATGACTACTCGCGCTTTTATTCCGTCGCGGTAGATAGTTCGGGTAACGTCTACGCGGCGGGGTATCAAGATGGTAGGGGAAGTTTTACTTACGGAGAGGGGGTTAGCGTCGCGGGGACTTATTGGAATAATAATGTAGTTCTTGTGAAGTATAACTCTTCGGGAAACGCGCTATGGGCTCGAAGCGTAACTGCGGGGAATGACAGGTCGGAGTTTAATTCCGTCGCGGTAGATAGTTCGGGCAACGTTTACGCGGCGGGGTATCAAGATGATACGGGAAGTTATACTTACGGAGAGGGAGTAAGCGTCGCGGGGACTTATTGGAGTAATAATGTAGTTCTTGTGAAGTATAACTCTTCCGGAACGGCGCTATGGGCTAAAAGCGTTACGGCGGGGACGAGTTATTCGCGCTTTTATTCCGTCGCGGTCGATAGTTCGGGTAACGTTTACGCGGCGGGGTATCAATACGGAACGGGAAGTCTTACTTACGGAGAGGGGGTTAGCGTCGCGGGGAGTTATTCAGACTGTAATGTAGTTCTAGTGAAGTACGATTCGTCGGGAACTGCTCTATGGGCTAAGAGCGTTACGGCGGGGGATGACTACTCGGAGTTTAATTCCGTCGCCGTCGATAGTTCGGGTAACGTTTACGCGGCGGGGTATCAGAGAGGAATGGAAAGTTATACTTACGGACCCGGAGTTAGCGTCGCGGGGAGCTATTCGGGGACTAATTATTACGATGTTAACGTAGTTCTCGTGAAGTACGGCGCGACGCCGTAGGGGGCAGTAGCCCCTTCAGGTTGCGCCCGTAGGGGCGCAACCTGAAGGGGACGGGAGACATGCGGGGGACTTTGCCGTCCGTTCATAATCGTCGCTTTACGCGATTATGAACGGACGAATTTTGGAGAGAGAAATGTATTATCTAATTTAATGATAAACATATAATAATTAAACTGTTAAGGAGTGAATAAAGATGAAGGTAGAAGTAGATGATGAAAAGTTAATTGTTTTTATGGATATTTGTTCTTCAACAAAAATTATGGAAGATCTTAATGCTAATATGGACACAGATATATGGAAATTTTTCCATAGTAATTTATTTAAGATTATAAATAAACTTAATATAAATAATTTTTTTGAAATTTATAAATTCACAGGGGACGGGTATATATTTTTTTTTGATATTAAAGAGAATATTGGTAAAGATATATTAATGTTTTTAAAAGAATTATGCCACTCTTTTAAAGAGGAATTTAAATCAACGGTTGATAAATCAATAAATATAAAAATTGAACCGCTGGGATTAACCTTTGGAATATCCAACGGACTTATTAAAAAACTTGATATTAAAATAAACGATTCTGATGAATTTATCAGTTGCGGATTAAATATTGCATCAAGATTGCAAAATAGTATCAAGGCGGCTAATAATAATTCAGATAATCCTGCATATCAAGTTTTATTTCTAAGGTCTACTTTCAATAAATATTTTAATTATAAAGAGTTAGAAAAAGATTTTGCTTATAAAGACGTTGAGCGAAACATGAAGAATATTAGTAATGGTATTGAAAAAAAATGTATTCGTCTAAGTTTATTGCATGAAATGAATAATTTTGTAAAATCTGAAAAGAAAACCGATAAATCTAGTAATAATGAAATAAAGAAATAGAAATAAACTATTAAAAAACAAATTCTAAAAATAATTGCTTTTAAAGAAGATTTTTAATTATATTTAAGATAATTAGTAGTTATAAGTAGGATAAAATATGGTAACTGATAATTTATTAGATAGAATAACTGTTAATCAAAATATTTTACTTGATAAACCAATAATAAGAGGATTAAGAATTTCTGTCGAACAAATAATTAAAGCTCTTGCAGGCGGCGTTACAATAGAGGAGTTATTGGAAGATTATCCTGAAATAGAAAAAGAAGATATATATGCTTGCTTGTTATACGCATCCGAACTTGTTAAATAGATTCTTAATAATTTCACAAACGAATTAGAGAACAATTTTTGCATATATGATAAAAATAATTTTAGAATCAGAAAAATAAAATAATCTAAATATGCGTTTTTTCATCTAGAAACGTATGCGTCCTATATGCGTCGATTTTCCAAAAAAACGCCAAGTTGCGTAAATAGTCAAAATAAATATTTACATTTTAAATAAATTTTATTATCATTAGCGAATCAGGAAGTTATATGAAAGAAGAAAATAAGATTAGATCTACGACGGTAATTGTCGTTAAAAAAGACAATCAGGTCGCTATGGCGGCGGACGGTCAGGTTACTTTTGGTTCCACAGTTTTAAAGAGCAACGCAAAGAAGATACGTAAAATTTACGATAACAAGATAATAATAGGGTTTGCGGGCAGTACGGCGGACGCTTTTAATCTGTTTGATAAGTTTGAAGTAAAGGTAAACGAGTATCGGGGAAATATCGTGCGCGCTTCTGTCGAGCTTGCCAAAGAGTGGAGAACGGATAAGTATTTACGAAGGCTTGAAGCTATGCTTGTCGTAGCCGATATAAATAATATTTTTATTATTTCCGGAAGCGGCGACGTCGTGGAGCCCGATATAGGTATCGCGGCGATTGGCAGCGGAGGCAATTACGCTCTGTCCGCGGCAAGAGCTTATATGGAAAATCCCGGTTTAAGCGCCGGCGAGATCGCAAAGAAGTCTCTTGAAATTGCCGCGGATATTTGCATATACACTAACCATTCTGTTATATTGGAGGAGTTAAAATGACGTTATTAAAAGATATTGACGATTTGACTCCTCGTAAGATAGTTGAAGAGCTTGATAAATATATTATTGGACAGAAGGATGCAAAAAAGGCGGTCGCGATAGCTCTTAGAAATAGAACCAGAAGGAAACAGTTGTCCGAGGCGATGAGGGACGAGATAGCCCCAAAAAATATTATTATGATTGGACCGACGGGCGTCGGAAAAACTGAAATTGCCAGAAGGCTTGCAAAACTTTGTAAAGCTCCGTTCGTTAAGGTGGAGGCGACAAAATATACCGAAGTCGGATACGTCGGGCGGGACGTCGAGAGCATGGTAAGAGATCTGTTAAACGTCGCGGTTAACATGGTTAAGGGCGAATTGAGAGAGTCCGTTATATCGGAAGGCGAAAGAAGAACCAGAGAAATTATATTAAAAAGTCTTCTTCCGGAAACGAAAACCGCTTTAAAAAAAGAGGCGATGAATATGCCGGATTATAGCGATACGAAAGATAAAATGGCTTATTTGCTTGACGAAGGCAAACTTGACGATAGGTTTATTGAAATTACTACGACGACAAACGCCAGCCCGATGGTAGAAATATTTTCCGGAACGGGTCTCGAGGGTATGGGGATAAATATGAGCGATTTAGGCGGAATATTTGGCGGAGGAAGACAGAAAAAGAAAAGAGTAACCGTAGCTCAAGCAAAAAAAATCATTCTCGACCAGGAGATAGAGAAGCTGTTGGATATGGACAAAGTAATCGAAACCGCTCTTTTTAGAGTTGAGAACGAGGGAATTATATTTATAGACGAGATAGACAAGGTCGCCGTTAAATCGAGAAATTCCAGCGGAGCGGAAGTATCGAGAGAAGGAGTGCAAAGAGATCTGCTTCCTATAGTGGAAGGTTCTCAGGTAAATACAAAATACGGACCGGTCAAAACCGATCATATACTTTTTATAGCGGCGGGCGCTTTTAATATGAGTAAACCGTCCGATTTGATACCGGAACTTCAAGGAAGATTCCCTATTAGAGTCGAATTGCAGAGTTTATCGAAAGACGACTTTGTGGCAATATTGACTACTCCAAAGAACGCTTTGATTTTGCAGTACAAAGAACTTCTGAGAACGGAAGGGGTTGAGTTGACGTTTACCGAAGACGCGATCGATTTGCTAGCGGAATATGCGAATACCGTCAACGGAGAAATGGAAAATATCGGCGCTAGAAGACTTCACACTATAATGGAAAAGTTGTTAGAAGACGTAAGTTTTAACGCTCCGGAAATGGAAGAGAAATCTGTAGAGGTAAACAAAGAATTTGTCAATAACGCTTTAAAAAATATTATTGAAAATCGAGATTTATCAAAATATATTTTATAGTCGTAATCGGAAGTTAGACATATCTGTAAAAGATCATATTTAAAATTATTTCTACGATTTGTAAAATATTTCAGAAAAAAGAGATTAAGCGCATTAACAAAGAAGGGAATATATGAATGTTGAAAAAATTAGAAACGTCGCTATTATCGCTCACGTAGATCACGGTAAGACCACTTTAGTCGATAAAATGTTTAAACAAAGCGGAATGTTTAGAGATAACCGGCAAATAGAAGAGAGAGTTATGGATTCGGGCGAGTTAGAGAGAGAAAGAGGCATCACAATAACGTCCAAAAATGGCTCTTTTAAATATAAGGATTATTTTATAAATATTATCGATACCCCCGGACACGCGGATTTTAGCGGTCAGGTCGAGAGAATATTGAATATGGTCGACGGCGCTTTGTTGTTAGTCGACGCCGCCGAAGGTCCGATGCCTCAAACTTTTTACGTTCTAAAAAAAGCGCTAGCTCTGAATTTGAGAACTATCGTCGTCGTCAACAAAATTGATAAACCAAACGCCAGATGCGAATGGGTTCGCGAACAGATAATAGAGCTCTTTTTCAAACTTAACGCTCCATACGATTTGTTGGACTTTCCGATAATTTACGCCTCCGGTAAAGACGGCTACGCAAAAAAGAATTTAGCCGACGACCCGGTTAATATGAATCCGCTATACGACGAGATCGTAAATTATATACCTTCGCCGAAAGGGGAGGTAAAAGCGCCTCTTCAGCTTTTAGTCAGTTCGATTAGCTATTCCCCGTATCTTGGAAGACTCGCTATCGGGAAGATTACGTCGGGAAAACTTTCGGTAAATCAGGAGGCGGCGGTATCAAATTACGATAAAAATTTAACCGACGTCAGGATCTCCAAGATTTATAAATTTAACGCAAATTCTATGATCGAGGCTGATACGGCTTCGGTTGGAGAGATAATAGCCGTCGCGGGAGTTGAAGATATAATGATCGGAGAGACCGTTACCGATAGAGATAATCCTATTCCCCTGCCGACAATTAAGGTCGATCCGCCGACTATATCTATGAATTTTATACCGAACGACTCCCCTTTTGCAGGCCGCGACGGAAAATTTGTTACGTCCCGACACTTGAGAGAAAGACTCTTCAGAGAAACGTTATCCGACGTCGCGCTGGTTGTCGAAGAACTTAAAGACGCGGTGGGCTATAAAGTATCCGGCAGAGGCGAACTTCATTTATCAATACTGATTGAAAAGATGAGGAGAGAGGGGTATGAATTTCAGGTAACAAGACCGGAAGTAATACTAAAGAACGAATCCGGTAAAATTTTGGAGCCTTACGAAGAGTTGGTTGTGGATATAGAAGAAGAATCTATGGGAGCCGTAATCGAAGCGCTAGGCAAAAGAAAAGGGCAATATATCGACATGGAGAAAGACGTCGGTTTTATCAGGTTGAGACACAAAATACCGACCAGAGGACTTTTGGGATTTAAGTCAGAATTTTTAACAATAACCAAAGGTATGGGGTTGATGAATTATGTATTTCTCGAATTTGACGAATACGCCGGAGATATTAAATCGAGAAATAACGGGGTATTAATAGCTATGGAGGAGTGTACTACGGTAGCATACGCTCTTTTCAATTTACAAGAGAGAGGCAAGTTGTTCTATCCGCCGCAAATAAGGGTCTACGAAGGGCAGATAATCGGCGAACACAACAGGAGTAACGATCTTGTCGTGAATCCGGGAAAAACAAAGAAATTGACGAATTTAAGAGCTTCGGGATCCGACGAGAATATTATTTTGACCGCTCCGACTTTGATGCCGTTGGAAAAATGCATTACCTATATTAACGACGACGAATTGGTTGAAATTACTCCAAAAGAGATAAGATTGAGAAAAGTTAGATTAAAAGAGGTTGAAAGGAGAAGAAATTTATAATTTCTTCTATGTAAAATCTTTTTAATATTGTTGACGAAAAGGAATATTTGAATTAGATTACGGATATAATAGCTAAAATATTTTACGATAATGTACGTAATCTTAGAAAATGGGATATAATAAAGGTTATGGTTATACCGAAAAGACTTATAAAAATATTTTTAATTTCGCTCGTATTTATATTTATAACGATTATTTTCTCTTCATGTTTGACGATCAAAACGCGGTATGTGGTAGAGAGGTTTTTAGAATTTGACGACGTTGATTTTAATCATGTTAAAAATATTAATATAATTACCGAGAATAAAACGTTCGGTAAGGAATTTGAAAAATATATCGTCAAGTTTTATAGAAACAGAGCGTTAGAGATCCCTAAAATTACTATTTCCAATGTCAAGAACGACGAACTCAGTCATGAGTTGACCTTTAATATCAAGAAGTTTGATTATCAAATATTTGAGGGTTGGATAGAAAATTCCAAGCCGCCCGTTCAAAAAGATAACGGTAAGTATTTGGTTTTCCACAACAATATTAACTATTGGAAGTCTATCGACGCCTCGATATACGTAAAAATTTCTCGAAATAGTCTGACTTATAAAAACCTCGATTTATCCGACGACGCCGTTTTCTCGATAGAAGGGGAGAGTTGCATACAAAGAGAGTATTCCAATCTCGAGGATTCGATAAGTAAGAGCTCCCGTATTCCGAGTTTGGAAGATTTTGCTAAAAAAAATATAAAAGATATAAAAAACGAAGTCTTGTTCAGCGGAATTATCGAGAGATTTTTTAGAGAATTTTTTTCTAAGCGTCTGCAACCTATCAGTAAGGAGCTTGTGTATTTTAAGTTTGGATTTAACGAAAAATTTTACAAAGCTCAAAAATACATTAATACCAATAGATTCGACGAAGCTCTAATTATTTGGGAAGATATTTACTCAGATTTGGAGAATCCGTCGTTTTCGCGAGGCATAGCCGCCTACAACATAGGGATGGTAAAAACGTTGATCAGAGACTACGAGTCGGCTTCCATCTATTTTAACAGATCGGAAGAGCTCGAAAAAATAGGATTGCAGGAATTGGAGAAATTTTAGAAGTCTTATAACTATATTTTTTAGGGGGGAATAGCGGAATATGTTTGCGAATTTATTTAAACTTTTTATCGACGGAGGACCGGTCATAATGAGCTGTATATTAATATGCAGTATCGTAGCGGTCGTTATAATAATCGAAAAATTTATGTATATCAATAAAATTACCAAGAAGGAAGAAAAAGTCATAGAACGTCTCTCTTCCGCCATTAACGCCGCTCGTTACGACGAAGCTCTGGCGATATGCGATAATTCGCCGTCGCCCGTTACTAATATGATGAAAGCGGGAATAAAACGTAAGGATTATCCCGAAATATATATCAAAGAGGCTATCAGAGACGCCGGAAGCCTTGAAATCCCTAAACTCGAGCGTTTTCTAACTACTTTAGGAACTATAGCTAATATCTCTACTTTATTGGGATTGCTGGGGACCGTTCAGGGAAATATGGAAGCGTTTGGTTTAATCGGCTCAAAGAGCGCTCTAGGCAGTATGGAGATGTTAGCGGGAGGCATATCCAAGGCGTTGTTGACGACCGCTTTTGGGCTTATCGTATCGATTCCTACTACGATTTTTTATAATTATTTAACTAATAAAGTGAATAATATGATATTGAAAATGGAGACTCAAGCAAACGAGTTGGTTTTAGTGCTTTTGAGAAAAAAATCGCTAAAGGGGTAAAATATGTCGATTAAATTTGCGCGAAGAAATAAACCTAAAGCTCTTGTCGATATGGTGCCTATGATAGACATCGTATTTCAATTGATAATATTTTTTATGGTGGCGACGACGGTAAAAACGATAACGGGAATGGAGCTTGATATGCCGAAAGCCGAAAATCTTACAAATATATCTTCAGTTCCTTTGAAAATTGTCGTTTTGAGTAGAAATAATATTACGATTGGCGATAAAAAAACAGATATTGCCGGTTTTCGAAATATATTGCAGACGGAACTAAAAACAAATTATTCGTTAAAGAAATCGGTAATAATTTACGGGGATAAAAGTATAGAGTATCAACTTCTTATTGACGTCATGGACGTATTAAGAGTAGAAGGGTATGAAAGTATAGATCTTGCTATCAATAAAAAATTTTAACAATTTTTACGAGGCGGGACTATACCAAAAGGAAGCGATTTTATGAACGACGAAGTTAATCCTATTGAAAAAAGAGAGGAGAGAAAAAGACTTCAATACGCTGTTTTATTCTCGGTAAGCTTTCACATTTTACTGTTGTTAATAATTTTTTTCTCTAATATTTTCGACTATACTAAAAAAAAGGACGAGGTTGTCGTAGTAACGGTAAAACTTCACGATAAAGTAATGGAAGAGTTTAACAAACTCGACGACTCAAAAAAACGGAAGATTCTTGACAAAAGTAGAGAAGAATCAAAAAAAATGCTGAAAAGAATTGAAAAAGAAAAGAAAGAGGCGATTAAAACCGAGAATAAAAACGAAATAACCTCTTCAAACGTCGTCGAAACCGATAATATTACGGAAAAAGCGGCGACCGACGAAAACGCCAAAACCGATGAGGTTGTAACCGAAAATATAACTAAAAATAAAGAGACGGTTCCTATAAAAGATGAAAATTTGTTTGATAAATATTTTGAAAACGAAAATTTGAAGAGAGAGCAAATTAAGAGCGAATTTGCCGCCAACGATACGAGTACTAAAAAATCTAATAGTTTTAGCGACGGCGCGGCTGAAAAAGGCGATCTTGAAAATTTATTGGATAACATAAATATAAGCGGGAACGGCGACAAAGCCGGCGACAATAGCGCCGCCGAAGTCTACGGAGATAATAACATCAAGTGGAAAGGAAATATGGTTAGAGCGGTTACAAAATCGGATAGTATAAACCCGCCGGAGGAGATCGCCCTTTTAGGCTTGAAAACGGAGATAACGATAGAGTTTGAAGTTTTTGAAAACGGCTTGATCGGCGGCGTAAAAGTATTGGAATCTACCGGCAACGCCTATTGGGACATTGATATTATTGAACAATTCAAAAGAAATTACAAATTTATACAATCCAACGTAAAATCTATCGGGATAATTCAAATTTCCATTGGTTATTAAGTAAATATATGAATAATAAAAGAATTGCTTCGAAAATATTTTTATACTCTATACTGTTTTTTTATATTCCGACTTTAATTATAGGCGTTGTGCTAACGATATTATTCAAATATGAAGAGAATTTAAATAATAAGAAAATTATTAATAATAGTTTGACCTATTTTGAGAAGGCGATAAATCAAAAAAAATACGAAGGTTTTGACAAGATAAATTCTATGTTGTATCATTCGGGATTTTTAAAAAAATTACAAAATAAAGATTGGGGCGGAATTAAAAAATATTTTGAAGAGTCTTCAAAAAAACTCGAAATTAACGGTTTCGTTTTGTATACGATAATAAATGGGAAAACGGAGATTCTTTGTAAGACTATCGACGACGATAACAATAGATTTGTAGGCGTTCAAAAAGCTCTCGATGAAATATATTTTTTTGACAGTCTCATATATTTTAATTACGTGTTTCCGGTAAGCTCTGCGGGAAATAGTATTTATTATATTTACGCAAAGATCGTTATTAATAAAAACTGTCTTGAAAGTCCCAGTTTAATGGGGATAAATTTTAAAGTAATAGATACGGAAAGCGGCAAAACGGTATTTAATACAAAAAAAATATTTAATCCTAAAGACAAAGAGAACTCTTTCTATTTCATAAGCAAATTTAGGATACTGCAAGGCGCGGATAAATATAAAATTGAGGTTGAAGCGCCGAAGAAAATGTATAGCGTTAGGTTTGATAGGATAAAATTTATAGCGGCGGTTGTAGTTTTGCTTTGGATAATATCGACCGGCGCGTTTTTCATTTTAATGAATAATAAGTTAGTCGTTCCGCTCGGTTTGATAATTGATAGCGTCGGGAAGATTTCTAAAGGCAATTACGACGATAAGTTGGAAATACTAAACGATAATGAAATCGGCGATCTTGCAAACAAAATAAACGAAGTTTCGTCCTTCTTGAAAATAAACGAAGAGCAAATTAATTCGATTAATCAAAATTTAGAGATTAAAATTTTCGAAAGAACAAAAAGTTTAAAAGAAGCCCTTGAAAAGTTAAGAGAATATAACAACCAAAAAACCGATCTTTTTTATACGATAGTTCACGATATAAAAAATCCTTTGACCGTTATAAACGGATATGCGACGATGATTTTACAATATCCCAATTTTTCGGAAGATAAGAAGAAAGATTTTGTAAAAAAAATTGTCAGAGAAACTGAAAGACTGACAAAAATGTTAAACGATTTTTTGGTTTCTATAAGGGAAGAAGAAAATTTGTACAAAACTCAATACTCTCCAATTGACATTTTACCGATTTTGGAATATTTTTATACTATATATGAAGTTCAGGCGAAAGAATCGACGATTGACTTCGTTTGGGACGTTCAGACGCCTTTACCGCTTGTTAACGGCAATAAAGAGAAAATAGAACACGTTTTATCAAATTTACTCTCGAACGCTTTTAAATTTACCGAAGATAAGGGAATGATCAAAATTAGCGCTCGAGTGGAGGAGAATGTGATAAAAGTAGGAGTAGCCGACACGGGAAGCGGAATTGAAGAGGGTAAAGAAAAAGCGATATTTGATAAGTTTAAAAAACTAGAAGACAATAAATCCGGTACGGGACTCGGACTTTATATAGCCTCTCAAATAATAGCGAATCACAACGGTTCGATTTGGGCAAAAAATAACGTAGGGGGAAAGGGGTGTACTTTTTATTTTACGCTGCCTTATATAAAAGATGAAAATTGAAGAAAAAATTGACGTTTTGAAAAATAATATTATTTTTAGCAACTTATCCGAGAAAGATTTGAGGCAAATTGCCGAGCTCTCCCGCGAACTTTCTTTTAAAAAGGGAGAGACGATAATCAAGGAGAATGAGATTGCCGACGCTTTTTATATTATCGTCAAGGGAAAAGTTGAGATAGTAAAAGAAGGAGAAGAATCTCAGGAGGAAGTTCTTGCAACCAAATCGGAAGGAGAGGTATTTGGAGAAATGGCTGTAATTGACGAATTGCCGCGAAGCGCGACGATTAGAGCTACGACGAATATAGAGTTGTTAAGACTCGATAAAGACTCCTTTAAAAAATTGTTAAGATCATTTTCAGATATGTCGTTAGAAATAGCCAGAAGTATATGTTCGACGGTAAGAACGACCAACAGCGCCTATATTAAAGACCTTGAAAAAAGAAACAAACAACTCGAAGCCGCGTATGCCAAACTAAAAAAGACTCAAAACGAATTAATTCAGGTAGAGAAACTCTCCGTAATAGGCAAATTTGCTTCATTAATAATTCACGATATAAAAAACCCAATGGGAAATATCAGAGCTTACGCCGAATTAATTAGAATGTATTCGGGCAATAATGAAAAGATACAAAAATCGTCCGACGTTATTATGAGCGAAGTCGATAGATTAATTAAAATGACCTCCGAATTGTTGGAGTTTTCCAGAGGAGAGATTGTCCTTAACAAAATGCCGATAAATATCTCTTCGTTGTTATCAACGCTTGTAGATACCGTTAAAGAAGAGTTATTAAGAAAGAACGTAAAAATTATTTTTAACGAGAAGTGCGATTCGCTAGTGATGATTGATTCTGAAAAAATAAGCAGAGTTTTTCATAATCTTGTTTCAAACTCGGCGGACTCTATCTTAAAAGAGGGATTAATTATCATAAAAACCGTCGCGGAAAACAACTGGGTAAAATGGACGATTCAGGACAACGGCGTCGGCATGAATATAGTAGAATTATCAAAGATTTTTGAAGCGTTTTATACTAATAAAAAGAAAGGCACGGGATTGGGTATGCCTATCGTTAAAGGGATTATTGAGAGTCACAACGGGTTGATAAAAGTGTTCAGTAGAAAAGACGCCGGCACGAGATTTGAGATATTGCTTCCTAAGGCGTAAAATATGCTCCCTGATAAATAATAAATTGACACATATGGAGCTAAGGTAAAAGTATTGATTAAATCTGCTAAAGCGGTTATAATTGAACCAAGTTTGGTTAAGTACGATGAAAGATTGTTAGGACGCATGAGCTTCGAGCTCGTACATATGATTAATATATTTAATCAACGGTCAGTCTTACATCGAAAGCGACATCATAGGCTTCGAGCCTGTATAGATGGATGATGTT
>MWDO01000001.1 GCA_002070605.1 Spirochaetes bacterium ADurb.Bin133 | reverse complement strand
CCGCCCTGCGGTTATCGCCGGGCGGAGGATAGTATTCTGGAGGTAAGAAATGATTAAAAAAACGATTTTTTTTATGATTTTTATAATTGTATTTATTATCTCATGCGATAATTTTGGCGAACCCGGGTATGTTCCGGATTATGGGCCGAAAAATATAAAGTTTACTCCCGGTTCGGGTAAACCCGGAGATATTGTAACGATTACGGGAGATGATTTTTATCCTGTAGAAGATATGGAGTTATATATATCCAATAGACCTGAATTTAATCAAAAGCGCAGAACCTTGCTTCCTCTAATACTATTTAACGTTGATATTTATTATACTGCCGAAGTTGATTATACTCAGTTGCATGTAGAAGGAACGGGCGCGTCGGATTACATAGAATTCGGAAAAAATAAGATAGTATGTAAAGTCCCGGAAGGCGCGAAAAGCGGAAAAATATGGGTAAACGGCTGTTATACGGCAGCGTTTAAGGAACTTCATCATCCGTCGGAAGAGGAGTTCATCGTTTACGACGAAACGGGAGATATAGTGAGGTAGATTAGCCCTCCGCCCTGCGCTTTCGCCGGGCGGAGGATAGTATTTTGGAGGTAAGCATGAAAAAAAGTTTATATTTTGCGCTTGCAGTAATTTTAATGATTGCCATTTTTTTATCTTGCAAGCCGCAGGTTCTTTATCCGGACTTTGATTTTTTTATTGTAGAATCTCCGGTATTACCCGGCGGAGATATAACTATTGAAAGTAGTCATGCATGGTATGACGATAATGATCCGCCAAATCCCGAAGTTGTAATGGTTAAGTACAATCAATATTTTCCCGGCCAAGGGAGATTTGTTTACGGAGCCGCGGAGAGAAACGCCATTTTTAAAGAAAAAATATCCGAATATAAGGCCGTATATTCAATTCCCTTTTACTCAATTTCAGGAGCTGTAATTATATTTAAAACTCATCCTATAAAGTCTAGAAATATGCTTAAGATTAATTATCCGGAGTATTTGTCTTTAAGCGATAATACGGTAAAGATTGGGGATCAAGTAACAATAACGTCAAGCGAGCCTTTTTTTGATAAAAACGCTTTTAATAAGTCCAAACTTGATACTCTCTTAAATTTCGGTTTAAAGATAATATGGATTGAAGAGGAGCGCTTATCTTATGAAGAAAGCGATAATCTTTATAAAATTGATTATTTGGAAAAAACGCCTGTTGAAAAAGAATATTATGTAGACGTTACAAGCGACCGCATAACTTTTATAGTTCCCCCTTACGCAAAAACAGGGAAGATACATATTCTTAATGAGAAAGGATTGTATATTGACCCTGAAGATCCGGATAAAGAATTTAGCGATATTATAACAGCCCCCGGAGCGCCGGCTTACTTCTCAACGGCCGTCGATCTGGAAATTGTAGAGTAACGAAATAATATTTAATTCGCTCGGAATAATCGGATCGTATCCCGTCAGTTTTTTGGGGAATAGAAAATATTTGTTTCATATGTGTCAATTTTATTCTCAACGTCATATGTGTCAATTTCTCCCCTCCCCAAAAAACCGACGGATTACATCGAATCAACTTTGAAATAGCTCCTCTTTTCTTTCTTTTATAATCTGATTCATAAGAAAATTAAAAGAGGGGGTATTAAACAGTATCTGTTGAATATTGGCGCTTGAAATTTCAAGGATTGAGCCGTCGGTTTGCGCTTTGATTGCGGGCGACTTCTTTTTTGATTCAAAATAGCCGAATTCGCCAAAAAGATTGCCTTTTGAAATTATTTTAATTATTTTTCCATCAAGAATAACTTCAAATAAACCGTCCATTATTATATAAAGTTCGCCGTTATCTTCGCCTTCTTTGATTATCACGTCGCCCGCTTTAACTTTCTTTAACTTGGAATGCGCCGCGATTTTATCGTTTACAAGATCGGAATATAGAGAAAACGGCTCGATTTTTTCCAAATCATGCCGCATTTCCCAGATTTTTACCATATCTTTTACTTTATTCTCGCTTTTTAAAAACATATAGTATACTTCTTCATCAATAACTCCAAGTATAACGGGAGTTTTAGCGACGACCGACGCGCTTCTGATCTTCGTCCTTTTAACAATCGCCATTTCGCCGATAAAGTTCCCGGTCTCTTTGATCGCGATCTCCTTTAAGTTCTTTCCGTCGTGATAAACTACCGCGCATACTCCGGAGAGTATTATATAAATATTCCCTTTTCGTTTTTCTCCCTGTTTGAGAACGACGTCCCCCGAGTTGTATAGAGAAAGATTCATATTACTCATCAGAGCGTTTATCCATTCGGAAGAAATATCCGGGAAACTATTGTGAAATATCTCTTGCGCTTTTATCGTATAAGCGTCGTTTTTGCTATCAATAGCAATGTATCGTTTGCCGGCTTCCGCCATTGAAAACGTCGCGTCAAACTTTTCGGGAAGTTTTTCAAGATGAAGAAAAACCACTTTATCAGACTTGGATTCAAGCGAGTCTTCTGGATTGCCGTGAAGTATTCCCATCCCGCCGTCGGCTAGAAGTAAATTGCTTTTATCGCGATAGATATTCCATAAATACCGGTACTTATCTTCTTTTGTAACGCCGAGGTCTACCATTTTTTTTATATTCGGTATGGACTTATTGTCGCCGACAAAAACGATCGAATCGATTTTGTTTTTATCCCTCATCTTAAAAGTCGCGCCGATTGTCGGAATAGAGTGAACGGTGTAGTGCGGAATAATATTTATCCCGTAAAAATAATTTTCTTTATAAGGGGTAAGCTCGATAAAATCGAAATACGAGTAAAATTCTTCAAAATTATGACCGGTTTGAAGCGATAATTTCTTTAGCGCCATCCAGTATATCTCTTTAGTTCCCAGAAAAGTCATCTTATGGCTAAATTTTACCAAAGGGAAAATATTGCAGTGATCGTCGTGAATATGCGTAAGGTAAATCGACCTTACCTGACTTCTCGATAGCCCCCGCGCCCTAAGATGATAATCGAGATAAGGAAGGCAATCTATAAGCATATATTCGGAGTTATAGTTGAGAAGGACGCCCGAACAGGGCTTTGTCGGAGTAAACCCCGAGCCGCCGCCTAATATATCCAGCCCGAATTTGTGAGGAGCCATTGGGACAAAATCAAATTTTATATCATACGGAGGATATTGAGGTTCGTTACAATTAATATCAAGAATTTCCCCGTTAATCTCGTAGACGTTTTTATCGATATGCTTTATTACGGTTCCTTCAATCTCGACGATATTGCGGTCAAACGCAATGAAATTCACAAAATCGTCGATTTGAAGTTCTTTACCCTCTTTATCTTTTACCGATAAATATCTTGATTCGTTATATAGCTCTTCGTAATAAGAAGAATCGCCGATCTCTCTATACTCCTCTTTTGTCGGACCAAGCAAAGTCAATCTCAAAAGTTCTCTATTGTTGTCGACCGTCGACTTTGTTCCGATAATATTTAACTTTTTACCTTGAAAAAACTTGCCAAGAACAAACAAATGATAATATAGCGGAAACTCCGTCGCGCATTGTATTACGTCCCCTTTAAAAAGACTATCCGGAAGTATAATAAATTCGGGGAATTTAAGTTTTTTATTGATTACAAATTTTATTATCTCCGGCGGACAACCGGCTAAAATCGAAATTTTGTCGTTTTCATAAATCTTCGAGCCGGGTAAAATATCTAATATCATATACTATCCATTAATTTAAACAAATTTGTATCTTATCTAATATTATACGACTTACTCAATTTTTATCAACTAAATTTTAATATTTATTTGTAACTCGTCAGTTTTTTTGGGGAATTAAAAATATTTGTTTCATATGTGTCATTTTATTCTTAACATCATATGCGTCAATTTCTCCTCCCCGCCCCAAAAAACTGACGGATTACTATTTATTTTACAATTCCCAATTTTCAAACATTTCCCTAAAATTGTCGGAATATCCGTTATGTCCCGTAAAAATATACTCTATGCCCTCTAAGCGTTTTATTTTATCAATAGATTTTTTTTGCAGTTCGGTATCTACATTGAAAAGCGGAAAGAAGACGCCGACTCGCCCTTTTTTTATGCTCAACGTATCTCCGGTAAACAATAAATTATCGTTAACTATAAAACACAAAGACCCCGGAGTATGTCCCGGCGCGGATACTGCTTTTACGGATAAACCGTCTATTTCTAAAACGTCTCCGTCGTATAATAGGTTATATTCTCTATTAATCTCCTTGAAAGAAAAACGTTTTACCTCTCCCTTTAAAATCTTTTCTTCTCCTTTGCCTATATAAATTTTTGAATTTTTAAACAGATCGATCCCCCCGATATGATCTACGTCTACGTGAGTAAGTAAAATAGTCGTTACCATATCCGGATTTATTTTCAATTTTACAAGTTCTTTCGCCGTAACTTTTGGGTTTCTCCCCGCGTCTATCGCTATATAACTCTCCCCGTTTTGTATCAAATACATATTGACTATATCGTTTTTTATCGCATATACGTTCTCAATAATTAGACCGGATTTTAACGGAGAAAAATATTGACAGGAAATATTTGTAAATATTCCAAACAACATACCGATCAAATAAATTCTTGTTTTGCTTTTTTTCATAACTATTTATCCTCGTAATAAAATATTAATTAATCTCCGGCTCGTTCTCGTCCGGTTCGACTCCGGTTATCGCTTTATAAATTTGCGTCGGCACGGGCGGGCATCCCTGCGCAAAAATCCCCTTTGCCGACGCGCTTCTCGCGCAGTTGCCGATACATACCGTCCCGACGGGAATATCTTCTTCCGTTACCCCCTTGCCGATAGCCAGATGAAATTTGTTATCTTCAAGCAGATATTGACGCATATCGGTCTTAAATCTTTTCAAGAAAAACATAACCGTCGACAAACAGGCGCTACACGACTCTTTATCGTATAAAACCACGTCGGGATACTCTATGGCTATATCCTTTGGAGGAGGTCTAAATTTTACAGAATGTTTCTCATAACCTGCCGGCGATATATCGTAATCTTTTGGCTCTATCGACATGCCCAACCTTTCCGATATTATTCTCAAATGCCCGACGTCTTTAGGCTCGAATCCCATCATTAAACAACCGGCGACGTCCGCCGCCATAGGATTATTCGACGCGACGGCAAAATTTCCTTGAACCGCGTCGCCTCCCGACGGTCCAAATCCCTCCATACCGATAAAGCCGTCTATAACGGTAAGATCCGGAAGCAAAACGGTAGCCAGATCGGATATAGCCGTATCAAGGGTAAGATCGGGATAAATAGCGCCTTCTTTATACTCAAGCTGATGGTATCTGACCTTTTCCCTTCTATATAGACACCCTTTCATATTCTTAATGCCAAGAGTTACGCCGGTATGCATATGCGACTTTGCTACCGGAAGCGACAAAATATAATCAAATTCATAAATCGTATCGCATATCTTGGTCGAATCCAATATTCTGGCGTTTGGAATAGCTTTAACAACAAAACTTCTTCTGTCCATATCGATAAGCTCTACTTTGTATTTTTTAGCGACGTCTTCGACGCCGGCTTTTTTGAAAGCGACCAAAGTATCGACTCCTAAAATAGGGCTTTCTCCAATCGCAATTTTGGAGCAACCGCTCTCTTGCAGAGCCTCGATAACTCCGGCGATAGCGTCGGGATGAGTATTAATTCCTTTTCCGGGCGACGCGATCCTGCCGATATTAGGTTTTATTAAGACGCTTTTGCCTTTCAAACGCGTTAAATCGCAACTTAATAGCGCTTTTTTTGCATTAAGAAAAGCCCCTTCCCCATAAGTTACGAACGCTTTATTATCTGTCATAAAAAAATCCCGGTTCGAAGTTTGACTTTGTCAATGTTATCATATCTTAAAAGCTTTGTCTAAAATTTTATTTTTTTTAAAACTTCAATAAATATTTTTGAAGGGATGTAATCGGGAAATAGATTACCCAAAGCAGATAAATAGAGTTTATCGTCTATATCTAAGCTTAGTAAATACGGTAAAATATCGTTATCTTTTATAAACGACTTATTTATAATCGTTTGCGTTATTTTTATATTGTTCAAAAAAGCGTCGAATTTATTTTGCTCTTTAAATTTTATTTCATATAACAAACGGTATTTTTCCATAATTTTCTTCAAAAAGTCTTTTAATTCGTAAAGTTCTAATTTCTCGACCTTAAGAGCCGTCGCGGTTCTTTCCATAAATGGAACAAAGAAATTTTTATGATATCTCTCCTCCCTGGGCAAACAATTTTTTAGAGACGCTCGAATATCTTCAAAATTAAATTTTATATCTTCTAATAGATATTTTTTGTAATTTTTAAAAACCTCTTCGTTAAAAAACGCCATTTCAATATTGTCCGCCAAGCGTCGGTCTTCCCTATAAAAATAGTCGATCCCTTCGCATTTCTGTAAAGCCTTCAACGTATCCAAATATCCCATCTTTATATTTCTTTTGGAAATATCCGGAGAAAAATCCAAAATACTTCCCATATCCATAGAATTCCTTATGTAAATAATATTTGTTCCATATATTTCAGCTTTACGCTTAATCCCCACCCCGGATATATCGATAGCGATAATTTTATTATAGCCGCGGTTTCTTGCAATGTTAAAAGGAACAAGATCGTTAAACCCTCCGTCGACGTAACTTTTCCCTTCGATCTTAGTCTTTTTGAATCCGGGTAAAGTCGAACTCGCCATCAGATAAGCGCTTAATTTCCCAAGTTCGACGTCTTCAAGAAATACTTCAATAGGTTTAAAGCGTTCTAACTCGAACGTAACTATCCCGAAATCCGCGCCGGACTTTCTGATTTTTTCTTCGATAAGAAACTCTTTTATCATCTTTTGCAAAGGCGAAGTATCCAACCCCTTATTTGAAAATATTTTCTTTTGCAAATCCGTCAAATATGCAAGACTATTTTTAGATATATGAAAGAGTCCGTCTTTGATAAATTCTTTAGGTATGTCGACTATCATGTCGGTAGAAATATTTTCCCATATTTTGAGAGCTTTCTCGTAATCGTTTTGTACGATAAAAGCGCCGTTCAACGCCCCTACGGACGATCCGATTACGCAGTTAAATTTGATATTGTCTTCCACAAGAGCCCGCCACGCGCCGATCTGATAAGCGCCTTTGGCTCCGCCGCCGCCAAGTACAAGACAGTAATATTCGGGATTAAAAAATTTGCTAAAAAAAGCCATAATCGCGCTCCAAAAGCAGTCTAATAAAAAACAAGAGATTTCGTTTTAGGCAACTTGTCAGTTTTTTGGGGGGAAAGAAAAATTGACACATATGAAACAAATATTTTTAACCGGTAAATTATTTTTATTCCCCAAAAAACCGACGGATTACCAATCTAGTCGGTCTCGTATTCAAAACGATGTTTTATTTTGTAACGATATCAAAATTACCGGCGCTGTCGACTTTTAATTTTAACGGCTCTTTTTTTATCTCGTCGGGAAATTTAACTTCGGTTTCGCCTGATAATTTGAAATCGGCTTTATTAGTTTGTAAAGCGCTTACTATAGACCTGCTAAACGATACTAAACTAACGGTATTCGCTACGTTGAGAGTAACGGCGTTGTCGACCGCCTTTATATCGTTTGTCGTCGCTCCGGTTATTAAAGGATCGCCGTTCATTAAAAAATCGTATCTAAACGAATTGAAATTTATTTTACTTTTAGTTTCATTTTTAAGAAGTATTTTAAAATTTACTCCGAATTTCAGATCCAAATCTTTGGGGTCTATGACCGAAAAAGCCTCGTCGTATCTGCCCGCTACAAGTTTATCCACGACTTTAATTACGTCAAAAATATTCAATTTACTCCCGGATTTTAACAGAGCCGTCTTGATCTCGTCGGTAGAAGGTCTGATAAGAGTAAAATCCTTAACCGAAAGAGTCGGTTTAAACGTAGGAATCGTTTTGGAAGTTTTGAACGGAAAAGAGTAAGTGTCGGGAATTCCGGAAATACCCGTATCGGGTATGTCGAGTACGATCGATCCTTCTATATCGCAATTTAATCGATCCTTGTTAACATAATCTTTAACTATTTGGATGATGTCGGCGTATTTTAAATTTACCAAAATGGTATTTACGCTACTTCCTCGAGCAGTAACGCTAAAAGGTTTGGTTGTCGTCGTTTCAAAAAGCTGATTAGATTCGACGCTGAATTTTGAGTTGACTCCGGCTAAATTAATCGACACCGGATAGGGATTGGAAATTCTAACGTCAAATAAAAAACTAATACTTTCAAGCGAAATTGATTCGATATCGACTTTCTCAATTTGCGCCGACGGTTTTTCCGTTAAAATAGCGTCGGCAAAGCCCAGACAAGATAATAGTAAAAAAATAGACGTAATAAAAATCGTCGGCAACAATATCTTCTTTTTCATCAAAAATTCTCCTTCAAAATCTGATATTTTAGTATTTAGACGCAAGTATAATTCCGTATAATTTTATTGTCAAGCATAATCGTCCGATTCCGATTAACTTGTCGGTTTTTTGAGGAGAGAATTGACGCATATGCGTCGCGTCGATAACGCGCGACAATTGTTGCATAAAAATTCGACGCATATGGAACAGATATTTTTATTCCCCAAAAACCCAACGGGCGCGTTAATTTTGTTTAATATTCTTGAAATTCTTTTTTATTTAGTATAAGATTATCTTAATAATTTTTTTGGAGAGGTATATATGAATTCATTATTAGCGATTCAGGGACTTTTAGAAATAGTTATATCAGCTGTATTCGGAGTTTTAATTTTTTTTATAAGTTTTAAGGCGTTTTCAATACTTACTAAAGAATTAGACGAAATGTCCGAGATAAAGAAAAATAACGTCGCTATATCCGTTCTCGGTTCTTCGTTTATATTCGGAATTATGATTTTAGTAAAGTCTTCGATAGATCCCTCAATGGAGACGTTGAAAAATTTATTAGAAGTAGAAAGTTTTACTTTTATGTTAATATTTTCTTCGATAATACGGGTTTTATTAATTTTTATATTTTCTTCAATATTTTCTTTTACAATATTATGGTTAGCCCTCAAACTTTTCACTATGTTGACTACTGAAATTGACGAAATGAGCGAAATAAAAAACAACAACATAGCGGTATCTTTGATTTTAGCGACTCTTGTCGTTAGTATGTCTCTAATATTATCTACTCCTCTCAAGACCTTGCTTGACGGCATGGTCTCTTCCCCTCTACAAACCGATTCGGGAGTAAGCGAGCATATTATAAATATGTCTGTTTTTCTACAAGGACTTATCGAACTTGGAATAACTCTTTTTGGTTCTATTTTTATCTTCTTCCTTAGCTTCAAAATGTTTTCTGTTTTTACCAAAAAGATAAACGAGATTCAAGAATTAAAAAGCGGTAATTTAGCCGTTTCTATACTATTATCCTCTTTTATTTTCAGCATTATGATCCTTGTCTCCTCGGCTATAGAGCCCGCTAACGAAGCTTTGGGTTACGCGCTATCGAGCGAGGACGTTACGGCGTTATCAATTTTTCTCGCTTTTGTAAGAATATTAATTTTCTTTATAGCGTCTTCGGTTATCTCTTTTGTCGTAATTTGGTTTTCTATGAAACTTTTTATGCTTTTCACGACAAAAATAGACGAACTTACCGAAATTAAAAATAAAAATATAGCGGTATCTTTGTTGATAGCTTTACTGCTAATCTCTTCGGCTCTTTTGATACAACACGGATTAACCGTTTTATTAGAATCGTTCATAAAAACTCCGGAGTTAGGACGAGGACTAATTGATTTATCCAAATAATGAGAGGTTGATATGAAATATTATATTTTATTTTTTATATTTTTACTGGCAAACCTAAATATATTTTCTTATAAAAACGATTCGTTTTATTATACGATAACCGAGCCTAAAGGTTGGAATATAAATAAAGAATCTGAAAACGACGTTCTTTTTTATAATTCGAAAGAAACGGGATTTATTGAAATACTGATTTTTGAACTATCGTCTGCAGATAATAAATTAGATTTGTTAAATGATTTTAAAAAAAGATTTAATATGAAAGGTAAATTTGAAAAAATATCGTTCTGCTCATACGAGGCGTATAAAGGCGTTTATTCTTTAAATCTCGACGGCGCAGACGTCAATATGGACTTAGTTATCTTCAGGGATAACTACTATTATTACCTAATAACCGGATATGCATACAAAAAACATTATAATAAAATTATTAATACTATTTGGGACTCCATAAACTCTTTTGAACTGCATTACGACAATAACGTTACATATAAATCTTCCGATTCGGATAAGTCCGCTACGCGTAAAACCGAAGAGACAAAAAAATACGACGACTCTAAAAACTACAATAACAAAAACAATCAACAAAATAAAAAAAATCAGCAAAATAGAAAGAAAAAACAAAAAGAAGAACCTATCGAAGAATATTACTATAGAGACGACACGAAAAAACAGAAAATAGAAGAGACAAAAAATACAGAATCTACCGTCAAAGAATACAGTCTTACAGTCGAGTGGGACAAATACCGCCAAACCTATAAATTTAAAGAGCCCGATTTATACAAAGCGATTAAAGAAGTCGATAAAATTGCCAGCGTCGGCTGGCTTAATAATTACGGAATTGACGGGTCGGATTCGGATTACAATTACCTATTCTGGAAATCTTTTTATCAAGATATGTATAACAAAAATCATCTAAGGGTAAAATCCATCGCGGATTTTTTTGCGTCGGAAAGCGACAAAAACGGTTGGTCGGCGTTTAAATTAGCCGAAAACGTTATGAAATCAATACAAGTAATTCCATACCAAAGACCTATGGAGCAAGTTACCGACTCGTCGAGAGGAGCAAACCAATTCGACTATTTTACGCCAAACGAAGTCGGTTGGTATAATATGGGCGATTGCGATACAAAATCTCTGTTTATGATTATGATACTTAAACAGCTGGGTTTCGACGTCGGCGTTTATTATTCATACGATTACGCTCACGCTATGGTTGGGCTAAACGTCAACGCAAGCGGCGCATATAAAGAGTATAACGGAAAGAAATACTATTTTATTGAATCGACTTATCCCGGTTGGAAAATCGGCGATATTCCGCCTGAAATGAAAAATACAAAAAAATGGAGATTAATACACATAAAGTAGTTAACTATATATCTCAGTTTAACTTAAATTTTTTAGAATTTGAGTTGATTATTTTTTGAATAAATTCTTTATCAAACTCGTCGAGATTAACAAACTGTATGCCAATCCTTGGACCGTTAACGTTTGCGACTATCGAGTCTATAACGAATTCTTCAAATTCGTTTTCAAATTTTATCTTTATTATATCGTCTTTAACAAAAAATTGGCTCAATCTTAACCCCGCGCCTTCAAGATTGAGGTCGTAAATTCTACATTTTTGCCATTTATTAGCGTAATAATAAAAACCGTCTACGTCTATAGTAAATCTCGCCGATTTTCGCCTGTTATCAGTTCTTCTGTTTAGCAATTTATCCCTCCGGAATTTTTGTTATCGCCAATCCATTCCTAAGAATTTTATATCATATAATTTTTTAAAAATCAATGCGAATTTGGAAAAATTCTGTAGCCCTATCGGTTTTTTATATAAGACAACTCTATCTCTAATATTTTTTCTACCGTTAAAGAGCCGTCGATGTTTAATATTTTCAATCCTTTTTCTTTCAATAAGTCAAAACTCTTCAGATAATTTGATAAAACATTTTTTTGTATTTCAAGACTGTCAAATATTTCATTAACTTGGCTTCTATTTTGAATTCGTCGCAGACATAACGACGGATCGGTATTAATAAAAAATACTATCTCGGGCAGCGGAAATTTCTCGTTTAATAATAGTATATCCTCAAAATCGCAGTATAAACTCTGATAGGCTAACGACGAAAACAGATATCTGTCTGAAATAACAAGCTGACCATTGTTACATCTTTCCTCAATACCTTCGACGCTATAAAGATGTTCATTCCTATCCGCAGAAAATAAGTAAGCTAAAGTCAACGGATCGACGCATATCTCTTTTTTTAATATCCGTTTTATCAGCTTTCCAATATGCCCGTCGGTAGGTTCGCAGGTTGCGTAAGAATTTTCAAGATTTTTGGCTAATTCCTTTAGCTGCGTAGTAGTGCCCGAACCGTCCAAACCTTCTAAAACAATAAAATTTTTCAATATCATGCAGTACGCCGTTTTATAAAAAAATAAGCGTCCTATAAGCCGGACGCTTAAAAAATTTATATTTATATATTTAATTTTTTGCAAGATCCTGCATAGCGTTATAAGCCGCTTCCCTAATAGCCCTATTATAATTACCAAGTTGGATTTCGGATAAGATATAAACGGCGTCGGCAAAAGAAGAGCTGTTCGACTTAGCAATTTTTTGAATTGCCGTAATTATAGCCTGCACAAAATTCGGATCGGGTTTATAAGTCCTTCTATAAACGTAAACCAACGCTCTGAGAGCCTCGCCCGAAGAGCTATCCCCTACTTCAGCCAAAGCCAGACACGCCTCCGCCTTTACGACGGTATTATCGTCATTAATCAATACGTTAACCAAAGCGTCTCGAGCCTGATCCCCTTTCAACTTGGCTAAAACTCTTACCGATTTTTGCCTTACGTCGGGAAAATCGTTTACCTGTCTTCCGTTCTGGTACTCCTTTCTCGTGCTGCCTTCTTCAGATAAGAAAACCACCAACTCTACTAGTCTTCTATCTTGATTTGAATATTTAAATTCGTCAAATTCTCCCAAGATTTTATCCAAAACGTCGACCTTCTGTTCTCTATCGCCGACTTTGGCTTGGTAAAGATACGTTTTTATCCTCTGTTCTTTTTTGTTAAGCAACTGCTCCTCAATCGTTTCGGCGCTTGTCGAAAAAACAAAAAACAATGAAATCAAAAGCAACAATAAAACAATCTTAATGTTTTTCATATAAATTCACCTTATTTTTATAAAATATCCCGCTACTTACTTAGCGGTCTAATTTCCAATACCCGTCTTCATATATAAAATTATAATCGAATTTTCCATATTGGTCAAGCTCGCATACTACTTTTACATTATTTTTATCAATATATTTGTAATCGGAAAATTTAAGTTTTTTGCCTTCTCTTGCTTGTATTACGACAAATTCAAAAAAATCTTTAGGACCTTGCAGCACTATGCCCCTGTTAGCTAAAAAATCCGATTGAGCCGAAAGCTTCGCTAAATCTTTTTTACTATTTATATAGCTTATATATGTTTTAGACAAGGAGTTATACCAACCGTTAAAATCAGCCTTTGAAATTTTTTCTTCTATGAAGTTGAACAAATCCTCCATATATCTTCTCATTACGTCTTTTGGAGTTTTATCGTCGATAACAAAATCAACCCTTTCGTCAATCGTCGTCGTCGTCGCGGCGGGTATAGTAGTAGTCGTAGTAGTATCTACCGCTCTCGTCTCGTTAGTCGTAACAACCGTTACAGTCGTTGTCGTCGTTTCTAATATCGGATTCTTTGTCTTACAACCAAAAATCAAGATAAAATAAACAAATATAATTTTTAATATTTTTAATTTCATCTTAGTCTCTCCACTTTTAAATAATTGTATTATTATTAAACAAAAAAATCAATTATTTTTCTTAATATTTGCAAAAAACTTATATTTTTTTTAAAAATTTCGTCTCTCAAAATCATTAACTTTAATAATCTATATCATATAAAATCAAATAAATCAAAATTTTCATACATAAATTTATATTTATTTATTTAGATTTTTTGAATTTTGCGCTATACTTTACGGACTATTTGGAAGGATCAATATGCAGAGAAAAATTTTATTTTTAACCGACATACATCAAAACGAATCTTTTTTAAAGAAAATAAATTTTTCTGATTACGACGCGGTAATTTGCGGAGGAGATTTTCTCGATCCAAATTTCCCTAATCTCAAAAAAGCTCTAAAACTTTTAGAATATTTTCCTAAAAATTCCATAATCGTCCCGGGAAATTGCGATAACAACGATAAATTGCTCTCTTATATTAATGATAATTTTATTTATTTGCATAAAAATAAAACTCTATTATACAATTTTGACGTTCACGGCATCGGTTTTTCTAGAAATTTAATAGACGATCTTTTTGTATATAAGGATTTCTTCTCGCAAGATGAAAAAAGAATATTTGAATTTCATAAAAATTCGCCGCTTAAATTTATTTTAAATTTTTGCGGAATTTTTATAGAGTCAAATAAGATTATTTATAAAGATATTAACGATGTAATAATTAAACATAAAAGTTTTTTTGATAAATTTATATCCTTTAAAGAAAAAGAAATTGACGACTATTTTTCTAATTGCGCTCCGTCGCTCAATTCTATTATTGCTACTCACTCTCCCCCGTTGGGATTTCTTGATAAAGTTGATTATTTACCTAATATCGGCAGTCCCTCTTTAACCAAAGCCATTGATAAATTATCTCCAAAATTAGTTTTATGCGGTCATTTTCATGAAAATGCCGGTTTAATAAAATATAAAAATTGTTCTATTTTTAATCCGGGGGCTTTAAAAGACGGTTTTTATGGAGAAATAATAATTAACGATAC
The DNA here is from genome assembly GCA_002070605.1 of Spirochaetes bacterium ADurb.Bin133. Classification (GTDB taxonomy): domain Bacteria; phylum Spirochaetota; class GWE2-31-10; order GWE2-31-10; family MWDO01; genus MWDO01. The sequence goes on along the minus strand of MWDO01000001.1, from coordinate 156,580 downwards.
GGAGATTGTTTCAATTAAAAAAGTCAAAATTTAAAAAAGTCAAAATTTGATTTTTGATAGTTTTTTTTCGATAAACATTAAAAACAAGAGATAACGATGATTAGTAAAAATATTTATTCTGAAATATTTTTCAACCTCATTAAAGTTTCAAATAGAGTTAACTATAATATATTGACGGGTAAATTTCAAACTATAATCGATATAAAAAAAAGTTATATCTTTTTACTAAAGCAAATTGAAAATGATATTTCCGACGACGAAATCATACGGCATAACGGTAAAGACGTAAATTTAAAAAAAGAGCTGATAGACGAAATCGAAAAACTTTATTCGGTTAGCGTTCGAATTTTTAGATCTAATTACTGGGGCGAATTTTCAAAAATAAATAAAGTCGAATATCCAGATTTATACGATATGATGATTGATAAAAACGGCGATCTTATAAGATCTTTCGATAATTTCAACGGTTGCGTAGCTATGATGGATTTTCACGGATATACTAAATTTTCAAATGAAATAAAATACAATAAGACTCCTCTTAAAGAATTCGGGGATTCTTTACCGCAAAAACTGAAAAAGATCTGTAAATTATTTCAGACCATTATATATGAACTGGAAGGGGACGCGCTTATTTTGGTAGGTCCGTCAAATCCCATATTTATCGGCAACGCCGTATTGTGTATAATCGAACTTGTCCGGCAAAAGCCCTTCAACAAAAATATCAATCCTAAATCGTTCCACAAAATAGAAATACAAAATCCCGCAATTAGAGCTTTTGAAATGAACGCTTCTATCGTTACGGGAGGAGAAAGTTTTATTAATGAAAACGGCAGTATAATCGGAACTATAGTAGCCGAAGCCAGCAGAATGTTAAAGATAATAAATACTAAAAAGCCAAATAAATCCGGAGTTATAATAAGCGATAAAGTTTACAGAAATTTAATTAAATACAAAGACGACGCTTGTAATTCTCATATTTCTATACGTAACTTTAATTTTAGCGACTCATTTTTAGTAGACGTAAAAGGTATCCGCTTAAACTTTAGGGAAGTTTTTCTTGAAGATAAAAAAAGTTTTCCCGAAACTGAAGACTTTACAAAAAAATTGTACAACGAGATAAAAAAGAAAACTTCGGCAAAGTGGTTTAATATTTTAGTTTACTATATTAGACTAATAATGACAATTTTACCAAAGATTAAAATTTCGCTTAATTTTAACGGCGAAAATTATAACAATAAAAAATTAGAACTTCTTTTATACAGAAATCTCGACAATTGGCTCGTCGAATCCAATCCGGATACTATCAGAATTATTTTAAGAGTTACAAGCGAATTATTTGAAATTAATGAAGAAATTAGAGATAAAACCGCTTTATTTCACGAATTTATTCATGAGAATTACAAATATATTGCCGAACAGCTCGATATTTACTTTAAAAACAATCTTCAAATAGAAGAGAACAACTCTCCGGCTCTCAAAAAATTATTATTATCGTATGAAACCGAAATTCAAAAGATAAAAGACAGGATATTTCCTAGAAGAATAATAGAAACGATCTTAAGCGACCCCGCGCTAAAGGGAAAACTCTACGACATACCGTATATCGGAAAAAAATAGACAAAAAATTTAAATTTGAAAAACTTTTCAGAAAGTTAATTGCGGATAATATTATAAAGTTCGTCGACAATCCAAACTTTTTTTATCCCCTTTTCAATCTCCAAACACAACGACTTATCGCGTTTCGAATTAAAGGAGTTGAATTCCCCTTTAAAATCTATAGCTATATCGTAAATACCGGGCTCCAGTCCCGACATCTCGTAGCTTCCGCCGTAAACGACGTTTATCTCTCTAGAAGTCGGATAAAACTCGCCCTCTTTGGATATCCAAACAAATTCTATAGTCTTATCCGAATAATTAATTATACTAAAACTTCCGTTACCGGAATATCTGGAAATAGACTTACATGAAAATGCGGAAAACAATAAAATCAATAACAAAATTAGTAAATATCTCTTTTTCATTACACCTATTATAACGCTAAATATAAAAAATTACAATATAAATTACAATATATTTAGAAATATTTTTTAGTTTTCATTACTTTTTTTCTTCTTTTTCTCTCAGACTTCTTTTTTCTTTCGTGTTTTTCAGCGGCGGGCTTAGTAAAGTATCTTCTTTTTTTTACTTCTAACAAAATCCCTTCTCTGTCGACTATCTTTTTAAATCGCTTGAGCGCCTTCTCAATGTTATCTTCGCTATTCACATAAACTTCAGCCAATTGATTCGTCTCCTATATAAAAATAAAATAATTATTTTGCTCTATAAACAATACGCCCTCTAGTCAAATCGTAGGGGGAAACCTCCACCACTACGGAATCCCCCGGAACTATTCTGATATAATACTTCCTCATCTTGCCGGAAAGCTGAGCTAATATCTCATGCCCCGCTTCAGTTTTTACTTTAAACATCGCGTTTGGCAACGCGGTAGTAACAATGCCCGATATTTCAATAGGCTCTTCTTTTGCCATAATTCCCCTTTATTTTTGATATATCATATACAATATGAGTAATATTGTCAAGTTTTTTTGAACTATTTAAAGTTACTCTATTTCTTTTTTCCGCTTAACTTCTTTAACATTTTTTTAGATATCGCGGAACCGGAACCTCCGGTCGTAGACGACGTTTTCTGCGATTCAACGCCGTCGTCTTTGCTTTCCAAAACAGACTTCTCCGCACCGCCAATTTTTTTATCTTTTTTTTCTTTTTTTGTTTTTTTCTTTGAAAACAAAGAATCCCAAATATTAACTATCGGAGACGCTATAAATATGGAAGAATAAGTTCCGACAATAATCCCTACTGTCAACACCAACGAAAACCCTCTGATCTTATCTCCGGCAAAAAGCAATAGAGACACAGTCGCTAAAAGAGTGGTTAGAGAGGTCATGATCGTTCTACTTAAAGTCTGATTTATCGACACGTTGATAATTCTAACCGAAGAAGACTCCTTCATTATGGTAAAGTTTTCTCTAACTCTGTCAAAAACTACTATGGTGTCGTTTATCGAATATCCAATCAAAGTCATTATAGCGGCTAATACCGTCATATCCAGCTCTAACCTAAAAAAAGATATAAACCCCAGCATAATTAACGTGTCGTGTACTAACGCCAATATCGCTCCGACCGAGTACTGAATCTTAAATCTAAACGCAACATATGTTAATAGTATAAGAAATACAAATATTACAAGCATTACAGACTTAAAGCGCAAACCTTTCGAGTATTGAGGAGAAATTACGTTCTGACTCTCTTTAACCGCATTTTTTACGACTCTTTTATCGGCGGTTCTTAACTCTTTTATCTCGCCCGGAATATTTTCTTCGCCGTAGACCTTAATCGCTTTTGCCAGTTCTTCGCCGGTCAATTCATAGCTTTCTCTCGTCTCTTCGTAAATAGAGGTATAAAATTTGGTCGTTCTATTTTCTACAAACTTTAACGAGGTCATATTCGGGTCTTTATCTATTTCCTCTTGATCTTGCTCCGAAATAATCGTCTTTATCAAATACGAAGTCGAAGAGCCGATTTTCTTCTCGTCGGGAATTATTATATTTTGTATCTCATTACCCAACCCCGACGAAACGGCTAACTCTCTTATTTTATCCTGAGAAATCCCCGAATAAATCATAACTTGATGAACTATACCGCCCTGAAAATCAACGCCAAGGTTAAAACCTCGAGGGGTAAATACCCCCAAATTAACGTTTTTTGGTCCGAGGAAAAACCACATACTGACTAAGATAAGAACTAAAGAAAAGATCAGAAATACTCGACTTCGTTCTATAAATTTAAAATTAGTTTTCATACTTTTTATTTCCTCCTCTGAGCAAGGATAAAATTCTTAAAGATTTGAATTCCTTAACGCTCATTAACCAGTCAATCTCTAGTTTTGAAACAAACAACGCCGTATAAAGCGAACTGACAATACCCAAGCAAAGAGTTACCGCAAAACCTTTAATCGCTCCCGTTCCAAATAAAGTCAGCCCTATACCGGCGGCAAACGTCGTTAAGTTTGAGTCCATAATAGTCCAAAACGCCCTATCGTAACCCAAACTAATAGCGGTTTTCAACGTCTTTCCGGATCTAAACTCTTCTTTAATTCTCTCAAAAATAATTATATTCGCGTCTACCGCCATACCTACGGTTAGCACTATACCGGCGATACCCGGCAGCGTAAGAGTTCCGCCAAACAGAGCCAAACCGCCGAGAAGAAAAAATATATTCAAAACAACCGCTATATCCGCTATAATACCGCCAATATTGTAATACAAAAACATAAAAAGAAACACGGCTATTACCCCCCACAAACAAGCCCATAAAGCTTTTGAGATGGTATCCTGACCGAGACTTGCGCCTACGCTGTTTTCTTCAGATATCTCAAGAGGCACGTTCATGCTTCCCGATTTCAAAATCAAAGCGATGTTTTGCAAATGTTCGATAGGAGCGTTGCCGAGAGTTATCTGGCTCCTACCCCCGGTAATTTTCTCTTGAACAACCGGCGTTTCCAATATAATATCGTCTAGGATAATCGCTATCTGTCTCCCTACGTTCGCTCCCGTTACCTCCGCCCATCTTTTAGCGTCTTCGCCGTCGAGAACAAAATTTATTACATATTGACCTAAATTACCCGTTTGTACCGATGCGGATTGAATTTTGACGTTTTCGCCAAGTAGAGACTCTTTTTCCACGACAAGCATCTGTTTATTCTCTTTTTCCACGCCCCATTCGTCTTTGTTTGACACGTAAAGGGCTTCCGTATTCGCCGGCAACATTTTTTGATAAACTTCTAAAAGCTGACTCTCTTCGTCGACTATCGATTCGCCCTTAGCGCCCGCCTCCTGATATATCTTAGATAAGATCTCAGACCCCTCTTTTGACACAACCTTAAATTCCAAAATTCCGACGGTTTCAATAATCGATCTCAATTCGCTGGTCTCTTTTACGCCGGGAAGGTTTATTAGAATCTTATCCTGCTCTTTCATCTTCTGAATCGACGTTTCCGACACCCCGAATCTATTAATTCTGTTTTCAATCTTTATTACGGCGCTGTCTATCATCTCGCTTTTTTCCTGAGCGGTAAATTTTTTACCTTTCATCGAAGGGTGATCAAAATTTACGGAAATTACGGCGTACGCTCCTCCCTGTAAATCCAACCCCAGCTTAATAATGCCGTTTTTAACGGCTCTTTTTTTCGAGAATCTTGCAGAATAATAATCTTCAAGAATGTTTTTGAAAAAACTGTCTACAAATTTTTCTTTTTTCCTTTTTTTCAACAAAATATCGTACATATCGGCATACGAGTAATCTTTTCTCATATCGATCGGATCTTCGCCTACGTTAGCTTTGTTAATTTTTTTTACCTCTTTTAAAAAGCTTTTTCTGATCGCCTCCAATTCGCCGACAAACTTATCCGTCTCCTCGCCTTTTGATAACGCGCTCGTCGCCTCGGAGACTCTTTTGCCGATTTCGCTTTTCAACGTATCTCCAAGCAGACCGGCTTCATATTTATCGTTTTCGGAAAACATAAAATACCATCTAATAGAAGGCGTCAAAAAATATAATATAAAAGCTACCGAAACCGCAAAAATAAAAAATCTCGTTCTTTTTGTCATGACATTCCCCCGCTTTCTATGATTTTGATTCTTCCTTACCGTCGCTACCGTCTTCTGAACCAGAATTATCGCTATCTACCGCAGAACTGTTTCTCCCCTCAATACTTTTCTTATCGTCCTTTTTCTCAATTTTCGTATTTTTATTTTGAGGCAAAACTACTCTCGCTATCGCCTGTTTTTCAAAAGTAATTTCCGAATTATCGCAGACTTTTACGACGACCGTATTGTCCTTAACGGAAGAGACCTTCCCCATAATACCGCCGATCGTAACGACCTTATCGCCCTTTTTCAGATTGTTCATCATAATTTCCATCTCTTTCTTTTTCTTATTTTGAGGTCTTATAACGACGAAATAAAAAAACGCTATAAAAACTACCATAAAAACAATCATTACCAGCGGATTACTACCGCCAACCGGCGCCGCCGTACCGTCCGCGAGCATAAATAAAATATCGTTCATTAACATAACTCCTTCGCTAAATATTTTTTACTACTCTATTCTTTATTACTTAATATCTATTAAAACCTATGATATAATAAAGTCTCCGCAGTTTTCAATCTTAAAAAATGGTTTAAAATAAGAGTTGAAAAATTTAGATAAAAAAATTATCATTTATCTTATTTAAAGTCAAGATTTATTAAATTAAATTTGAATAAATACTTTTTGTACCCTGTCGGTTTTTTTGGGGGGAAAAGAAAATTCGACGCATATGCGTCGCGGCGCTCCTCGATAAAAACCGACGGGGTACAAAAAAGAAAAAATTCTTAACCAAACAATTTTTACTATTTTTAATTACATTGAAAATAGAAATTCCCAGATTTTCATATGTTTTATTCCATTTAGGTTACCCATTTCAACGTCGTCTAAAGACAAAACTATTTTTTCGTAATTATCATTTATCAACGAAAGATTGCCAAATTCCCTTTTAATTATCGATTCATCAGAAAGAAGATATGTTACCTGAATATATTTTTTATTGCCATCCTTTTCTGCGATAAAATCAATTTCATTTTCAGCAATTTTTCCAATAAATATCCGATAATGAAATCTTCTGAGATGCAGATAAACAAGATTTTCAAGAAATCGACCAATATTCATATTAAAAGACGAGGTCAAATAGAATTTAAATCCCGTATCGTTGAGGTAATATTTTTTATCCGACGCTAATATACTTTTCCCCTTGATATCATATCTTTCAAGACTGTGTATGAAAAAAGTATCCTCTATAAATTTTAAATAATTCCCAACGGTTTCATTGTTAGTTTTTATCTTATGAGAATTAAAATAATTAACAATTCTATTTACCGAAAAAAGAGAACCGGATGAATCTATAATATAAAAAACGAGTCGCTCAAGCAGCGCGGCGTCTCTTATATTATATCGGGTTACTATATCCTTTAAAATAATTGAATTAAGAAGTTGTTCAAGATAATTTCTTATTAATTCGTTCCCGGATAGACGTAATGTTTCAGGCATTCCGCCATTTTTTAAATATTCAAGAAAATTTGACTTTGTATTATCTAATTTATAATAATCAAGATACTCTTTATAAGAAAACGGTAAGATTTCAAATTGTATATATCTTCCGCTTAAATAAGTGGCTAACTCTTTTGATAAGAGATTAGAGTTTGATCCGGATATAAATATTTCATACTTTTTCAAATAATCTTGCGATAGCGAATTTACTACCTTTTCCCAACCTGCAATCTCTTGTATTTCATCTATAAAAATGTATATTTTCCCCGTCGGATTTATAGTTTCGGTATAAGTTTTTACGATATTATCAAGAGACTGAGCCGTATTAATGAAATCAAAATCATATATCTCTTTATTTATATAGAGTATATTTTTCGGACTAATATCTCTTGTCTTCAAAAGATAATCAATGAGCATTCTCATAATATAGCTCTTACCTACCCTTCTCTGTCCAACTAAGACCTTTACTAAAGAGTTATCGAGATAAGAGATAATTTTAGATTGATAGCGCTCTCTTATAAATCCGGTATTAATCTCTTCGTTATTCCAAAAGTTATGTTTTGCAATTATTTCAACCATACTTGAAACCTCGTGATTTTATCCACATAATTTCAAGTATAGTTGAAACAACTCTTTTTGTCAAATGTTATTTTAGATTTTTAAAATCCACGCCGGTTTTTTGGGGGAAAAGAAAAATGACACACATGGAGCTATACTCGCCGCGGCGATCCCTGATAAAAAATTGACACATATGGAACTGCATGCGCCGCGCCGCTCCTCGACTTGTCATTCTGAGCCTGTCGAAAAATTTGGGCGCAAAATCGAGGGGCGACGGGTAATTAAAAAATATTATTGATTTTCTTAAATTATTGCATTATATTTCAAACATCAAGACTTTAGGAACAATCATGGAAAAAAAAATTTTATTACATGTTGAAAAATTACCCGAAGGTTGTTATCTTGGAACGTCCGACGATATTCAGGGATTAGTTGTTCAAGCCGATACGGTATCTGAGTTGTTAAAAATAGCGAAGGACGTAGCCGAGAAATTACTTGAAGCCCAATCAAATATTAAAAAAAATATACCCTTTGTTGACGAAAAATTTGATCTTCCGCTTATTGTAAGCATGTAATATGAGTAGATTATCAGGTTATAAATATAAAGAAATTATAAACAATCTTAAAAAATGCGGTTTTGAACTTTACCGACAAGCCGAAGGAAGTCATGAAATATGGTATAATAAAAATACCATGAGATTTACTACTATACCAAGACATAATAAAGATATGTCTGAAGGAACATTAAAAGCTATTTTAAAACAAGCGAATATTAATCCTAGTAATTTTATTAAATTATAACGTCGCGCCGCTCCCCGATATAAATTTGACGCATATGGAGCGCGCCGTATTTAAAATTTGACGCATATGTATCAATTTATTTTCGGTGTCATATGTGTCAAATTTCCCCAAAAACCGACGGCGTCTTAAATAAAAAAATAACGGAGATATTTATCATTGAATTTAATAATAAATAGTGGTATTATATAAGGAGAACGTTTTTAAATCCGGAGAATATTTTGATAAAACTTGGGATAAATATAGACCATATCGCTACTTTAAGAAACGCCCGGGGCGATTTTTTTCCGTCTTTGTTGGCGGCGGCGGCGATAATCGAACAGAACGGCGGCGATTTTATTACAATTCATCTAAGAGAAGATCGAAGACACATAAGAGACGACGATCTGTTTTTGTTGAATAACAACGTTTCGACTTACGTCAACTTAGAGATGGCGTGCAATAAGGACGTTTTAGAAAAGGCGTTAGCCGCCAAGCCGGTTAAGGTTACGTTAGTCCCGGAAAAAAGAGAAGAGATTACGACGGAGGGGGGGCTGAATCTTGCGGGTAATTTCGATAAGATTAAGGATTATATAGACGAATTAAAAAGAAACGGCATATTGATAAGTTTGTTTATCGAACCCGACGTTAGTTTGATCGATAAAATTTGTTCGTTAGCTCCCGACGACGTAGAAATACACACCGGAGGTTACGCTAATTCGAAAAACTTTAAGGAAAAAAACAAAATACTTAGCGATATAAAAGAGTTTTCTAAAAAGGTAAAAGAGATGGGGATAAAAGTTTGCGCGGGTCATGGACTCAACTTCCATAACGTGGAAGAAATTTGTAAAATTGACGGGATTGAAGAGTTAAATATCGGGTATTCGATAGTTGCTCGAGCTCTTTTTGTCGGTCTTGCAAAATCGACAAGCGCCATGAAATCCTTAATAAGAAACTCCGAACGTAAAGTATAAAAATAATTAATAGGAACGGCGTATGAGCGACGATAGAATCAGACCTAAAATTACGTTTATAACTCCGACAGAGAAAATTATTTGTCCGATATGCGGAGAGATGTTTTTTTATGAGAAGCTTATGTCAAGCGGCGGAAGATTGATTGCCGGGGATATTACCGATAAGTTGCATAGGACTTATAAACCGAGCGCGAATTTTGGTAAAATTTATCCTTTGGTCTATTCGATTATGGTCTGTCCGACCTGTTATTACGCGGCTATGCCTATGGATTTTGATAAAGTTCCGAGCGAAAATATTGAAAAAATCGAATCTCAGACGAGCGAAAGAATCGATTATGCAAATAAACTTAGCGGAGCGCCGGTTGATTTTTCTAAATACAGGACTCTTGAATCGGGAGCGGCAAGTTTTGCGTTAGCGGCGGGGTGTTACGAGTATTTTAATAAAAAATTTCTTCCGGTTATTAAACAGGCTATATGTCTAATTAGAGCCGCATTTTTATACGAAGACCTAAATAAAGAGAAACCAAACCGATATTTTGATTATTTAAGCGAGTTGTTTTATCGAAAAGCTCTATTTATGTACGAGCAGGCTTTCGAACTTAACCGTAAAAAAGAACAAATTATGGAAAATATGAAATTTTTAGGTCCTGATATTGATAAAGATTACGGATACGACGGTTTGACGTATTTGAACGCAGTATTATTGTATTATTATGGAGATAAAAGCGATCCTGAAAGAAGAAAAAAAGATCTGGAAAAAGCAAAATTATATTTTGGCAAACTTTTTGGCATGGGTAAGTCAAATATTAACAAACCGAAAGAAATTCTTGAAAAATCTAAGGATTTCTACGATATAGTCTCAAACGAGCTGAAAGAGATTCAATGAACATCAAATTGACGCTTTCTTACGACGGAACAGACTACTCCGGTTTCCAATCGCAAAAAAATGGAAACGGGATTGAAGATTTTTTAAAAAAAGGAATAACTAGCGTATTAAAAAGCGAAAGAATTTCAATCATTTGCGCGGGAAGAACCGACGCCGGAGTTCACGCCGAAGGACAGGTGGTAAATTTTCATGCGACCAATAATATGAAGGAGAATAATTGGCTGTTAGCCTTGAACTCTTTGCTTCCAAAAGATATAAGGATCAATAACTGCGAATTTGTTCCGGACTCTTTTAATTCCCGTAGAACGGCTTACGCGAGAGAGTATTGGTATCAAATTGTAAACGATAAAACTATATCGGCGCTACATCAGAGGTATTATACGCATATTTATTGGGGCGATCTTGATACGGAGAGATTAAACGAATACGCTAAGTATCTGATTGGAGAATACGATTTTACCTCCTTTTGCTCTTCGGGCGATCAAAATAAAACAAAAATCAGACGGGTCGATAGTATTGATTTTACAAGAAACGGAAATTTGGTAGTATGTAAGATTATTGGCAACGCCTTTCTACAAAATATGGTCAGGATAATGGTAGGAACTATTTTGGATCTTTATAAAGAAAACCGTTCGCCGGAAACGATAAAAGAGATTTTGGAATCAAAAGAGAGAAAAGTCGCCGGCGTTACTTACCCTCCAAAAGGGTTAATTTTAAAAAAAGTATATTACAACAAGGTTTGATCTATGTTTTTCGAGGTAAAAATATGAAAGACAACAACTCGCTATTTAACGACAATTCGCGTATGCCGCTATCCGAAAAGCTGAGACCGAGATTAATTAATGACATATTGGGTCAAGAGGAGTTGTTTAAAGATAATAGTCTTTTAAGCAACATGATAAAAGAGGACAATTTATCGTCGTTTATTTTATGGGGACCTCCCGGCTCCGGTAAAACGTCTATAGCTAACGTCATTTCAAAAAACACCAAAAACATTTGGAAAAGCTTCAGCGCGGTTATTACGGGTATAAAAGAGGTCAAAACGATGATGGAGGAGGCGGAGGAGGTTTTCTTCAACAGCGGCGTTAGGACGATTATTTTCATCGACGAGATACATAGATTTAACAAAGCTCAACAAGACGCTTTTCTTCCTTACGTTGAGAAGGGGTCGGTGATATTAATAGGCGCTACGACGGAAAATCCTTCATTTTCAATTGTATCTCCGTTACTTTCAAGAATGAGAGTTTTCGTATTGAAAAGACTTAGCGACGATAATATCGGTTTATTAATTGATAGAGCGATAGAGTATTTGAAAAATAACGAGAATATTTTTATAACGCTCGACGAAGATAATAAATCGAAAATTATCGACATATCGTCGGGAGACGCCAGAAGATCTTTAGGAATAATCGAGATGTCGTTAAAATTTCTGAAAAATAACGAAAACGCCGTAAATATTGATAAGGATTTAATAGAGAAGATCGTTCAAGGGAGACTTCCGAATTACGATAAAAAAGGGGATTTTCATTACGATTATATTTCGGCTCTTCACAAATCTATGCGAAATTCGGACGTCGACGCGGCGATATACTACGCGGTAAAAATGCTCGAGTCCGGAGAGGACCCTCTATATATAATTCGTCGGGTAATAAGATTTAGTTCGGAAGACGTAGGTATGGCCGATCCAAACGCGCTGATAGTATCTATCGCGGCAAAAGAGGCGATTTCTCATCTTGGTATGCCCGAAGCAAATTTATCTATCGTCCAAGCCGTCGCGTACAACGCGCTGGCGCCAAAGTCCAACGCGCTATATGCCGCGTATAATTCCGCTAAAAAAGACGTAGAAAACTATCCCGATCTATCTATACCGCTAAATATAAGAAACGCTCCGACAAATTTGATGAAAGAGATAGGCTACGGCGAAGGGTATCAATACGCTCACGACTACCCGGAAGGGATTACCGCTATGAAATGCCTTCCCGACGAGCTTTCGGGCAGGAAATATTACAATCCAAAAGAGATCGGTTTTGAGAAGAAATTGAAGAGTATTATCGAAAAAATTGAATCGATAAGAAATAAAAAATAGTTATAACGAACGCAGTTTAAAAAACTTATCCTCAAACATCTCGATCGCTTTATTTGCTCTCTCCGTCTCTCCGTTTTTGGAATAAATAGAGACGACCTGCCTTATGGCTTTCTCTACCCAGTAAGAGTATTGAGAATACATATAAAACATTTTTAAAAAAAGCTGTACGGCGCTTTTTTCATCTCCGATCTGATAATACGATAGCCCCTCTAAATATTTGATCTCCGGCGATAAATTCACAAATTCTTCGTCCGAAATTTTTGTAACGTATTTCAAAACGGTATTGTAGTTATTGTCGTTAAACTCAAATTTGAGGTATTTTAAAAGTATATGTTTTGATAAGTACGTATTAATTTTTTTATTATTAATTAATTTTACAAGCCCGTTTTTATACTCATTTTTATTGCCGTTTTCTTCAAACGTTATACATACTTGAAAATAATCCTTAAAGGCTTTCGTTTTTTCATTATTCAGAATTTCCGAGGCGGCTTTAATCTCTTTTTTTTCTATTAGTATGTCAAATTTTTCCGTTACAAATTTTTCATGGTAAAGTTTGGAGAGTAAAGCGTCTACGACGAGTAAAGAGGAATCTAAGTCGTTATTATTTCTATAAAAATCAAAAATTACGCTAAGCTCGTTTTCGGATAACTCCTTGTATTGCTTGTTGTTTAATAATATATTATAATGCCTCTTTGCCTCGTCGTAATAGAGATTTTTATCATACGTATATCCTTGAAAATAAATAATATCGCTATTTATAATAGAGAAAAAATTGTCTAAATTTGAAATTTTATTTAATCTAACAAATAATTTGAAATACTCTTTTTTTATAGCGACAACTTTATCGTATTTAACCGGATCTTTTTCAGATAAATATCGCTTGATTTGGTTATACTCCTCTTCGATATTGTCGAAATATCTATTTTGAGCCCTGCTAAGCGCGGATAAATACAAAGCGTCTAACAGGTAAGCCGAATTTTTATTAATCTCTTTAAAGTTAACGACTTTTGCGTAATTGTTTAATTTGTAATTAGAATAAACGATCATATATTGGCAATAATCTCCTATGCCGGTTTTATCGGAGAAATAGTTCAATAATTCGGCATATTTCTCGGATTTTATAAGAGAATTAGCGATCTTAACGTATAAATTTTCAGAATATCCGTAGATATTGGCATATTCGGCGTACGTCCTGTATGAATTGTTAAAATTCTTGATGTTGTAGTAAGAATTTCCAAGTTGAAGCAGTACCTCTTTTTTTCTTTCGTTATAATCTTTAGAATTTAAATATTCGTTATAACAATTTATAGCGGAGCCGTATTCTCTCAGCGTAAAGTAGAGCTCCCCCTGTTCGACAAAACTTTCGTAATAAAGCGCGTCCTTCTTTTTTAATTTTTGTATTTTTGATAGTTCTATTATCGCCTGTTCGTAGCGCTTATCGTTTTTAAGAGTAATCGCCTTCATCATTAACATCTTATCGTAGTTTACGTCGTCGGTAAATTCTTTTAGCCATTTGTCGAGAATAAAAGCGCATTTATCGTAAATCTTGCGGTTGTAAAGAACTTCGGCGATTTTGTATAAGACCTGATTTCTGTCGTTTGAGTTAAATTTATCGATTTTATCTATATTATCGTAAAAAAGCAGTATATCGTCCTGTTTATCAAAGTAATTGGCTATATTAAAGAAAATTCTTAAATTTACGTCGTTTAATTCGTTGAAACTCAGTTTTGATAGATAGTAACGGCACTTATCCGGATTATTAATTCTGTAGTACAAATCGCATAACATCTGAATAAACTCTTTGTTATTGTTGGAATAGGGTTCGACGGTCTCTATCGCCTTATATAAATCATTAAGCTCTATATATATGACCGCAATTTTTTTTATTATATCCATATCTTTGCCGTTGTTTTTATGAATAATATTCAGTATATTTATAGATTCGTTATATTTTTTAGTTTCATATAGAGCGTCGGCAAATATTTTATATATATCGTCGTCGAAAAAGTCTACGTATTTATTAACGAAATATATTAATTCGTCGTAACGATTCAATTTTGACAGAGATAAAACGTAATTGTAAAAAAGAAGAGTTTTGTCTGTTTCCGGAAATTTATTTTCTAAAAGAGCGGCTTCAAAAATCTGAACCGCGTTTTGATAATCTTCGTTCGTTATAAAATAGTTTAGCAGATATTTTTGGATTTCATAGCGGTATTTTACGTATCCGGTCGTTTCGAAATAGGTTTTGGATTTTGCAAGCGACGCTTTTTTATTGTTGAGGTTGATATTATTAACTATAGAGACGTATAATATTTTCTCCTTTCTCTCTTCTGAAAACGAGCCGATATTCAGGTTTTTTATAGCGCTTTCAGATTTGGCGTTTTCGCCGGTTAAGAACAGTCCTAAAATAAGATAGTAAGCGGCTTCATTGTAGTATTCAAAATTTTTGTCGTTTGATATTTTTGATAAATTGCCGACGGACTCTTTTATCTTATTAATTTTTATTTGAGACAAAGACAGATAATACAGCGCCTTAGATTTGTAAGTCGAAGAGGGGTTTTTATTTACAAATTCCGTAAAAGACTTTTCGGCAATTTCATAAAAACCGTCTCTATAATACGACAAAGATAAATTAAAATCCTGAAGCTCGTTAGAAAAAGCGCCGGCGGAGACGATTAAAAACGAGATTATAAACAATAATCTAGTCAACGGCAACCTTTACTTTTTTCTTAGGCTTGACCTGATCTTGAAAATCTTCGTTGCGTTTTATAAAAGTCAGGTTGTTGTCGGTAATGCCAATCTCGATAATATCGCCCTCTTTTATCCTCGAGTTTAAAATTTCTAAGGATATCGCGTCGGAAATATCCGTTTGTATAGCTCTTCTAAGCGTACGGGCTCCATATTTTTTATCGTACCGTTTTTCTATGATAAAGTTTTTTGCCGCTTCGGTTAATTCAATTTCGATATTTTTCTCTTTTAAATTGTTTTTAGTTTCAACAAACATAATATCGACTATTTGTATCAAATCCTCTTTTGCCAAAGAGCGAAACACCACCGTTTCGTCTATTCTATTAAGAAATTCGGGATTAAAAAATTTTTTTAGTTCGTTCATCGCGGAGGATTTTATCTCCTTGTATTCGGAACCGTCGTTATTTTGAAAAAAACCTAAAGAGCTCTCTTTGTTTATCTGACGAGCCCCGACGTTGCTTGTCATAATTATTATGGTATTTCTGAAAGAGATATTATGACCAAGATTATCGGCAATTTCCCCCTCTTCCAAAATCTGAAGTAAAATATTGAAAACGTCGGGGTGCGCTTTTTCAATTTCGTCAAGAAGTATTACCGAATAAGGCTTCCTTCTAATTTTTTCCGTTAATACGCCCCCCTCTTCATAGCCTACGTATCCGGGAGGAGCCCCCACGAGTCTTGAAACGTTGTGTTTTTCCATATAATCGGACATATCTATACGTATCAGGGAGTCGTCGTCGCCAAATAAAAAGTTAGCAAGAGATCGGGCTAATTCCGTTTTTCCAACCCCGGTAGGTCCAAGAAAAATAAACGAACCGGTAGGTCTTCTTTTTGAACCAAGCCCCATCCTGGATCTTCTGATTGCCGAGGCTATTACTTTTATCGGTTCGTCCTGTCCCACGACCCGCTTACGCAGTTCGTTTTCAATATTCAACAATTTTTGAGTATCTTTTTCAACCATTTTTGATAAAGGAATTTTCGTTATAATTGACAAAACTTCCAATATATCCTCTTCGTCTACTATGAATCTGTCTCTCATATTGCTCTTTTGCCACTCGTTAATGATATTTTCTTTATCGAGCGTTAGTCTGTCAATCTGATTTTTTATATCTTCGCACTCTTCAAAAAGTTGCTCTTTTATCAATCTATTCTTCTTAGCGTTAAGATCTTCAATCTCTTTATCGATAATATACAACTCAACCGGTTTAGTAGAGTTTTTTAATCTTACTCTCGAACCCGCTTCGTCGATTATATCGATAGCTTTATCGGGTAAATACCGATCGGCAATATATCTATGGCTTAGCTTTGCCGAAAGTTCCAAAGCCTTGTCGGTGTATACGACGTTATGATGTTCTTCGTAAAGATTCTTGATGCCCCTAAGTATCGAGATAGTATCGTTAACGTTCGGTTCGTCTACGACTATCGGTTGAAATCTTCTCTCCAGCGCGGCGTCTTTTTCAATGTATTTTTTATATTCGTTAAGCGTCGTCGCCCCTATGCACTGCAATTCTCCTCTCGAAAGCGCTGGTTTTAGCATATTAGAGGCGTCTAAAGACCCTTCAGAGCCGCCGGCTCCAATAATTGTGTGCAGTTCGTCTAAAAAAAGGACAATATTAGACGCCTCCGTCGTCTCTTTCATAATTTTTTTTATTCTATCTTCAAATTCTCCGCGGTACTTTGTCCCAGCGACAATTTGTCCGAGATCCAAAACCACGACTCTTTTGTTTATCAAAGTTTCAGGAACGTTGTTTTCAACAATTTTTTGAGCAAGCCCCTCGACGATAGCGGTTTTTCCCACTCCCGGTTCGCCAATTAATACCGGATTGTTTTTTGTTCTTCTCGATAATATCTGAATAACTCTCTCTATTTCAACGTCTCTTCCGATAACTTTGTCGAGTTTCCCTTTTTTTGCTAAAAGCGTCAGATCTCTGCCGAAATCGTCGAGAAGGGGGGTTTTTTTAGCGGTATCTTTTTTTGTAAGAACCTTCCCAAATCCTATAATTTTGATAACGCCCTCTCTAAATTTTGTTGCGGTAATGGCGCGTTCCTCAAGAATTTGCGCAATAAAAGACCCCGGCTCCTGCATAGCGGCAAGAAGAAGATGTTCCGTTCCGACGTAGTTATACCCCATGTTTTTCGACTCGTCTATGCTCAAATCGATCATTCTTTGAACCTCTTGAGACGGTATAACGTCTCCGAGATACATAGGCCCGTTTCTTTTTTCAAGATACTCTTCAATGTCAAGTATGAGGTCGTAAATATCCGCTCCGAGTAATTGTAAAGTTTTAACGGCGACTCCTTCCTGTTCTCTAAAAATCGCCAATACTATATGTTCCGGCAGAAGTTTGTCGGCGTTAAA
The DNA here is from genome assembly GCA_002070605.1 of Spirochaetes bacterium ADurb.Bin133. Lineage (GTDB taxonomy): Bacteria > Spirochaetota > GWE2-31-10 > GWE2-31-10 > MWDO01 > MWDO01. The sequence continues at coordinate 139,049 of MWDO01000001.1, read as the reverse complement.
TTTTTTTGCCTCTTCCTGCGCGAGAAATCTTATTATTTTATTAGCTCTGCTGGTGAATCCTTTATTAATCATTGATCGCTCCTATATTTGAAATAAACTTTTTGATAATTTCTCTTTGCGCCTCGTCGTTATCCGTTTTATTAAACTCCGACAACAGCTTATTACTAAGGATAGCGGAAAACAACTCCCCTAAATCGAATAAACTCCAGTTTTTAACTTTGAGCGTTCCGAGTTTTAATCCTATAAGAATATTGGATAAATACTCGATAGTTTCTTCAAATTTTAGTTTTGTCGCGTAACTTAGTATTCCGTAACTTCTTAAAATAATATCGACAAATCCTTCCTTATTCTTGTCGTAAAATTTCAATAATTCGACATTTTCCATATCCAAAATAGAATTTATGCCTAATTGAAATCTCTCCAGCAGTTTATCTTCGCTAACTCCAAAATTTAAATTTGAGGACGCTACGTAAAAGTTTTTATAACATTTTCCTTCAAATTTCCACTCTTTTATCTCATAACCCCGTTTATTAAAATCTTCAAAAAGAGCGTTTCGGTTTGCGAGCGCCGTAAAACCCGGCAGATGAAGAACCGTCGAAACTTTTAATCCCAAACCCGTATCGTTAATTTTTGGCGACAGAAAGCCAAATCTCTTAGTCGCGTAAAAATTAAAATAATTTTCAAAGATCTCTTCTAAAGTAGTTATATTTTTATACAGATGTAAAAAATCGGATTTAAAACTATAATTATAAAATTCAATGTGATTGCCTCTGTTAATATCTAAAACGGTATTGAATTTATTAACTAATACGATATTTTTATCGATTTTTCTCTCTTCGTCCGCTAAGTAGAGAGCGTAGTTAAAATCAATATTTGAAACGTTATCCGTTTGATCGTTTATTTGATCGTTTAAAAGAGAAAAATCTAAACTGTTTCGAGATAAAATATCTAATAGTTGAGCGTAAACTTCATCTTTTTCGTCTTTACTCATAGAACTTACAAAAGGATATTTATTGATATTTCGAACAAGTCTGATTTTTGAATAAAGCAGAGAATATATGCGCAAACTGTCAGTATTTTTCAATACTTTATTCATTAAGTCTCCCTTTTTGCCTTCTGGTCGACTTAAATTCCCGTTTTATCTCCTTAATTTTATCTCTAACTTTAGCCGCTTTCATAAAATCTTGAGTAAGAATCGATTCGTTTAGTTCGTTTTTTAACTCTAACAATTTCTCTCTATGCACGGTTATCTCTCTGTATCTTGCCGGATATTTGCCCAAATAATTAAGCGAATTATTTTTGGCATAGATAAAATTGCTAACGTAGCCGTTATATACGTTATAGCAAATAGAGCAACCGACTTCTCCGGTCTCAACTATGCTATGGAAACTTCTGCCGCACGAGGGGCAAATATCCGCTTCAAACGCTACGTTTCCCAACGAATGTCCGGGGTTTTGATCGGGCGAGAAAACATTTAACAAAAAATCTATTAATATATCTTGAAATTGAAACATGGAAAAACTGAACCCTTTTTTTAAGGCGCAATTCATACATAAATTTATTTTTCTCCTACCGGACTTTGAATTCTCCTGAAAATGAAATATCGCCTCTTCTTTTTTACACAAATCGCATACCACTATATATTCCTCAAAGTTATTAAGTAAATTTCATATTAATAATACAAAAAAAAACTTCATAAGGCAATAAAACTATAATAAAATTCAGTAATTTTTACAAAATATTAGTCTACTATTTAAAAAAAAAGTGATATAAGTTAAAATAGTTTTATGGAGAGACAAAATGGATAAAAATCAGACGAACGAATTAATTAATTCGTTTAAACTTATTTTAATAGGGATAATTTTTTGGGTCGTAAAACCCAGATACGTTACTTATTTTTTATTGGACGAATTTAACGTCTTGAATATTTTTGGATTTGAAATTATAGGAACGATTCTTATTATGATCGGACTTATCATATCAAGACGCATATACCCGTTTGTGTATCTGTTTGTCGCAGAAATATTCATATATTTGATATTTGTTTTAAATTTGCTTGAATTTTTTCTGTTTAAATATAAGATATTTCAGGAAATTCAGAGTTTCTTACCTTTTCTTATGTCTTTAACTCTGGTTTTTATTTCAAAAATATTGGAGAACGGTTTAAAATATTTTAAAAACGTCGAATTATCAAGGAAATGGAAAAATTTGTCCGGTATTATACTGTTTGGAATAGCGCTTCCATATTATCTATTTAATACTTTTAGAATTTGCGGTTTTATAAAATTTAACAATATAGAGATAACTTCTAAAGTTTTGTTTCTCTCTATACCGGCTCTTTTAACGGTCGCCGTTTTGTTTTTATTATATTTGCGATACCTGATTTTATCTTTTCGCTATCTTGTTCGGCTTAAAAAAGAACAGGCGGCTAAAGAACTCTGATTTTTTCGATAAAATCGTACTTTGATTGAAATTGGTTGCAGAATTCTTTATCGTTTGGAGCTTTTATATCGCTCGAGTAAACTATATATTCTTTATTCTCTTTACTCTTAATATGAAAGTATAGAGATAAACTTCCGTGCAGACTCAATAGAGTATTCTTAAAAGAGATTAATTCGTCGTCAACCACTTTTTTGTCTTTTAAGTAAATATGAAATTCAGAAATATCCCGCTCGACGGTTTTTTCTATATCCTCCATAGAGTCTGCAATTAATGATTTGTTTCCGTTTTGTAACATTCTATACGCCCCCTTTATTACGACAATTTTATATAATTCGATACTATTTATTATATTATCGACTTTATCCCCCCCATATACGAAAGCGTCTATATCTCCGTATAAATCTTCGATTTTTATTTTTGCCCATTTTTTGTTGTTTTCGCCGCGAAAAACGTTTATTTCGGTAATAATACCGGCTAAAGAGACTTTTATTTGAGAGGAGTATTTTCTTTCTTCAACTACTAAGTTAATCTTTTTTAGAGATTTTGTATTGTGCGACGCCGTTCTTTTTATTACCCGTAGAAAAGGGTCTAGAGGATTGCCTGAAAGATAAAATCCGAGAATCTCCCGTTCTCTCTTTAATTTCTCGTTTATATCCCATTCGTCGTCGTTTATAGGCGCGACGTCGTTCTCTTCCGACTCCTCCTCAAAAAGAGCTATTTGACCGATTCTTTTGTCCGTCTGAAAATCTATCGCCTCTTTTATTGAATCGTTGAGAGTTTCCATCATAAATTTTCTGGATTTTTTTAGCGAGTCGAGCGCTCCCGATAATATCAGCGCTTCCAATACCCCTTTATTTACTATATGCAGATCTAAAGAGCGCAGAAAATCGTTATAATCCTTATATTTGCCTTTTTCGCGTCTTGAACGGACGATGTTATCGGCGGCCGATTCCCCGACCCCTTTAATCCCGTAAAGAGCGTAGCGGATTTTGCCGTCTTCAACGGAAAACGCCTTTTGAGAACAATTAACGTCGGGCGGTAAAAGTTCAATATTTAGCTCTTTTAAACTCTGTACGTAATATTTAAGTTTATCCGGTTTGCCGACTTCCGAATTTAACACCGAAGCCATAAATTCAATCGGGTAGTAGGCTTTTAAATAGGCGGTTTGATAAGCTACGTAGGCGTATGCCGCGGCGTGGCTCTTGTTGAAGCCGTATTCGGCAAATTTCTCCATTTTTTCAAATATCGCCGTCGCCGTCTTCTCGTCCAGACCGTTTTTTATCGCCCCGGGTATAACCGGCGGAACCTCTTTAGGTTTTTTATTTTCTAGAGATAACTGTCTGTTTTCTTCAATTATTTTATTTCGCTCCTCTTCGTTGCCGTAAACAAAGATTCTTTTATTTTTCAACATCTCGTCGATCTTTTTTTTACCCATCGCTCTTCTCAATAGATCCGCGCTGCCAAGATCGTAACCGGCTACTACTTGTGAAATCTTCATTACCTGTTCTTGATAGATCATTATGCCGTAAGTCTCTTTTAGTATGGGTTCGACTAGAGGGTGGTCGTATTCTACTCTCTCTTCAAGATGCTTTCGTTTAATATAAGTTTCAATTTGATTCATAGGACCGGGTCTGTAAAGCGCGTTCATCGCTATAAGGTCTTCAAGGCAGTTTGGGCGGAGTTTCATTAAATATTTTTTCATTCCCTGACTTTCAAATTGGAATATGGCTTCGACGTCCCCCTTAGCAAACAACTCGAAAACTTTCTGATCGTCTAAAGGGATATTATTTATATCCAAAGTTATTCCCTTATCTTCGAGGAGTTGTATACAGTTTCTCATCAAAGTCAGCGTAATTAATCCCAAAAAGTCCATTTTGACCAAACCGCACTCTTCAAGTTGCGGTCCGGGATATTGAGTAGTAATAATATCGCCGCCTTTATTTATCTTATCTTTTACTATCTGGAGAGGAACAAAATCCGTTATCGCGCTCTTGCCTATAACGACGCCCGCGGCGTGCACCGAGGTGTGTCTGGATAGTTTTTCAAGTTTTATTGAGGAGTTTAGGAGTTTTTTTTCATTATCCGTTCCGTTATAGAAAATTTCTTTTAACTCCGGAGTTTCCATTATCTCCTTTTTTAAATCTTTTCCTTCGGTTATGTATTTTGTTATCTGATTTACTCTGCTTAACGGGACGTCCAATACTCTGCCTACGTCTTTGATAACGGCTTTGGCTTTCATCTTAGAAAAAGTAACTATTTGCGACACCTTTTCTTTGGTGTATTTTCGGACTACGTAATCGATAACCTCCTGCCTTCTCTCCTGACAAAAGTCTATATCAAAGTCCGGCATACTTACTCTTTTTTCGTTTAAAAATCTTTCAAAAATCAGATCGTATTTTATCGGATCGATATTTGTAATTCCGAGACTGTAAGCGACTATGCTTCCCGCCCCCGAGCCTCTTCCGGGTCCCACCCAAATATTGTTGGTTTTGGCGTAATTAATAAAATCCCAAACTATAAGAAAATATCCGGCAAAGCCCATTCGATTGATAACGTCTATTTCCATATTCAGACGATTTATTAAGTTTTGATCCGGATTACGATACCTTTTTTTAAGTCCGTTTTCGGATAACTCTTTCAGATAGCTCTCTTTTGAATATCCTTGCGGCACTTCAAAATCGGGCAATATGGGATTGCCCAATTTTATGTCGACCGAACACATATCGGCTATAACGCGAGTGTTGGAGAGAGATTTGGGTATATCTTTAAAGAGTCTATACATCTCCTCTTCCGATTTAAAATAAAAATCCGTTCCATGAAATTTCAATCTTTTCGGGTCTGATAATTTATTTTTTGTACCGATGCACAATAAAATATCGTGAGCCTCGGCGTCCTCTCTTTCAAGATAGTGACAATCGTTAGTGGCGACTAAAGGTATCTGAAGTTTTATCGACATCTGGTATAAGGCTTTTGCGACGATTTTCTCTTCCCTTATGCCGTGAATTTGCATTTCCAGAAAAAACGAATCTTTACCGAAGAGTTCCCTATAGTATAAAGCTTTTTTTTCCGCTTCGTCTATTTTGCCCTCTAATATTAATTTTGGTATTTCTCCGGCGATACACGCGGACAAACAAATTAATCCGCCCGAATATTTCTCAAGAAGTTCTTTGTCGATTCTGGGGTTGTAATAAAATCCCTCGATATACGATAAGGAAGATAACTTAATCAGATTTTTATAGCCCTCGTTTGATTTTGCCAGCAATACTATGTGGGAGTTGCTCTTCTGGGGATTTTTGTCAAATCTTGAGCCCGGAGCGATATAAAATTCGGAGCCGATTATCGGTTTGATCTTATTATCTCTTTCTTTACATCTTTTATAAAATTCGACGGCTCCAAACATATTTCCGTGATCCGTAATAGCGACGGCGTTCATATTATGTTTTTTTAAAGCGCTGAAAAGGTTATGATCTTTTTTCTCTTTCGTATCTAACGAAATCATTCCGTCTAATAAAGAATACTCGGTATGATTGTGCAGATGTACAAAGTCAAATTTACTCATAGCTCGATCTCTTGTTTTTCATAAGCCGGAAATACGTTTAAACCGTATTTTAAGAATTTTGGATTAAACGTCTCCTTTATATTATCAAGTTGTTTGTCCGTTCTGTTTGGGTCGTGGTGAAACAGCGCCAAATTTTTTACGTTGGCTTTAAGCGCTTGAGTTATAGCGTATTTATATGTAGAGTGTCCCCAGCCTACATATTTTTTATATTCGGAAGTAGAGTATTGAGAATCGTGTATTAACAGATCGGCGTTTTTATAAAATTGAGAAACTCTATAATTCTGCTCAAGAGCTGCGTTTTTTCCCTCCTCTTCATTTTCGGGATCCCCTTCAAATAAATTTGCAAAAGGCTCGTGATCGTAGCATGTAGCCAGGATCTTATTTTCATATTCGATTCTATACCCAAGACACAGTATGGGGTGATTTAAGAATTTATAACTGACCTTTACTCCGTTTGGCAAATCTAAACTCCCCTCTTTTAATCTGACGTAGTCGATTTTAGATTTGAGCTCCTCTATGCGTATCGGGAAATATCTGTAAGTCAACTGCCCTCCGATAACTTTTTCAAGCGGCTCGTCCTCAAAGGATACCGGACCGTGGATAGTAAGTTCCGCGTTCGGTATGTATATCGGCGTAAAAAAAGGGAATCCCATAATGTGATCCCAATGAGTGTGAGTTAAAAACAAAAAAATCTTTAAAGGTTTCTTTACTTCCGGATCGGATAGAAGAGAAGCCGACAACTCTCTGATACCCGTTCCGCTGTCGATAATTATCTGATAATCCTGATCCAATTTAATCTGAATACAAGCGGTATTGCCGCCGTATTTTGCGGTGGTAGGTCCGGGACAAGGCAGAGACCCTCGCACGCCCCAAAACTTTACTTTAAACAAAACTCCCCTCCCAGAGAAATATTCTCATCTAAAATATATATTTACCGATTATATTAAATATTTCAAGGATTTTCTTTAAATATTTTTTTTGACCCATATGTGTCAAATTTTCTCGGGGAACACAGCGCCGTATAGCTCCATATGTGTCATTTTCTCTCGAGGAGCGCGACGCGGCGAGTATAGATCCATATGTGTCAATTTCTATCAGGAAGCGCGGCGGCGGTTATGAGACCCATATGCGTCAAATTATTCGTCGGGGAGCGCGACGCGGCGCATGCAGCTCCATATGTGTCAAATTATTTTCCCCCAATAAATTGACGGGGCGATATTTAAGTAATAATTGTATTGACTTCATTTTTTTTTTATAATATTTTAGATTTATCTTTAATAACAAGGGAAAAATTATGTCAAAAAAACCATATATGCTTCTTATAAGAGACGGCTGGGGGTACAATCCGGATTTTAGAGCTAACGCCGTTTATCATGCGCATACGCCAAATCACGATAATTACGTCGCCAATTACCCGACGGCGCTTATAGTCGCTTCGGGCGAAAACGTAGGACTCCCCCCTTCCAATCAGGGATCGTCCGAAGTAGGGCACTTGAATATGGGCGCCGGAAGAGTCGTTTATCAATCGCTCGTTAGGATTAATAAAGAGATCGAAAACGGGACTTTTTACGATAACAAAGTCTTAATAAAAGCCCTTAATAGCGCCAAAGCCGACGGAAAAAAAGTTCATATATGGGGCTTGGTTCAAGATCAGGGAGTTCACTCCCATAGCGATCACCTGATCGCGATTCTAGTTTTGGCTCAAAAATTGGGGCTAAAAAAAGATCAGATTTTGATTCACGTATTTTCAGACGGAAGAGACACTCCTCCTCAGTCCGCAAAAGGATATATAAAAGTAGTTGAAAACGAGATGAATAAAACCGGTATAGGGATTTTTGCATCCATTACAGGCAGATACTACTCGATGGATAGAGACAATAGATGGGATAGAGTACAGTTGGCTTACGATATGTTGACGACGGGTAAAAACTATGGCAATTTTCCTTCTATTTACGACGCTGTCAACGACGCATACTCCAAAGGCGAAAACGACGAATTTATCAAACCGAGAACGATAACCGGCTTTAAACCGGTAGAAGACGGAGATTGCGCTATATTCTTTAATTACCGCCTGGATAGAACAAGAGAACTTACAAAAGCGTTTGTTTTAGACGGATTTAAAGAATTTGAAACTAAAAAATATAATAATCTTAAATATATTTGTTTCACGGAGTATTACGAAGACGTAGCGAAAAGTTCCAGAGCGGAAGTCGAAATAGCGTTTCCCCCGGCGGATCTTTCGCATCTTTTTGGGCAATATCTTGCAGATAAGGGCTTAAAACAACTTCGAATAGCCGAAACCGAGAAATTTGCGCATGTTACTTTCTTTTTTAACGGTCAATCCGACGTCGTTTTTGAAGGGGAGGACAGAATACTAATCCCTTCGCCAAAGGACGTTAGCGAATATTACGAAAAACCTGAAATGAGCGCTTACGAAGTAAAAGATAAAGCCATCGAAGCGATAAAAAGCGATAAATACGACGTGATAGTTCTTAATTTTGCAAATCCCGATATGGTAGGTCACTGCGGAAGATTTGAGCCGGCTAAAAAAGCTTGCGAAGTCGTCGACGAATGCGTAGGGCTTGTCGTTAACGAGATACTAAAGAAAGACGGCGTAGTTCTTCTAACCTCGGATCACGGCAACGCCGAACAGATGATCGATTATACCTCCGGCGCCCCGATGACTGCGCATACAAACAATATGGTGTGGCTATCTATTATTTCCAACGATAAAGAGTTGCAAAAAGATAAAATACGAATCAAGCCGACCGACGGAAAACTCGCAGACCTTATCCCGACTCTTTTGGATATAATGAAACTGGAAAAACCAAAAGTCATGGATGGAATTTCGATAATAGAGAGGTTATAATCCGTATTTAGATAGTAAAGATTTTAACGTTCCGTCGGCTTTCATCTCTTTAAGAATTTCATCGTATTTTACCATTATACCGTTTAAATCCGGATAACTAGATTTCTTAACAAAGGTATTATAATACGGCTTTGATTTGATCGGCTTCGGTAAATACGATATTTTATCTAAGAATCCGTTCTTTTTTGCTTCGCAAAGAGTCGCTTGCGTATTTAATGGAACCATATCTATTCTTTTTGCAAGAAGTTTATCCATTTGAATTTCATTTTTTTGAACTATATCGAGATCGAATAGACCGTCGGCATGCGCTTTCCAAAATTCATCGGAATACGAGATACCCTGAGTCGCGCCGATTTTATACGGCTTGAGGTCTTCCCATTTTTCAAATTTATACTTTCCCTCGTCTTCCTTTCTAATAAAAAAATTCCATGAAAATTCGATATGCGACTCTTTAGCGTAATATAGATAAGTCTCTCTCTCCGCTTTATGAGAATAGGTAAAAACAAGATCGTAAGGGGGTTGGTCGCTCATCCAATTTGCTTCAAGTCTGGCCGACGAGGACTCCAGAATAATTTTATACGGAATTTCCATTTTCTTCATAATATACTCAATAATGTCTATATCTATACCTACCATTTTTCCGTTTGCGTCAAACCATCTGTTTGGCTCTTCCGGAATACCGGCGATTATAAATTCTCTAACGCCTTCGTCCGCGTCGTTTGTTTCCGTCGAAATTGTCGTAACCGTAGCGGTTTCTTGTTTTTTACACCCTATCGACGATAAAATCAGCGCTAAAAAAACAATCAAATAAAAACGTTTCATAAAAAATCTCCTTAAAATTATTTTCTATCTTTTTTTAAAATAATCGCCGACTAACATAGTAACGTCGTCGTTAATTTCGCTATCTTCTGTGAAATGGTTAATTTCTTTTGTTATATGCTCTAATAATTCGCTTATCTTTATATCTTTACCTGAAGTTAAAATCTTTTTTAATCTGCCGACGTCGAAAAGAATTCCGTCTTTATTCATCGCTTCGGTTACTCCGTCGGTGTACAAAACTATTCTGTCTCCATCTTCCAGTTTTTCTCTGTCTGAGGTAAACTTTATATCATTCAAAAATCCAATAATCGGAGCGTTTTGACCGAGTTCGATTATATTTCCCTCTTTTTTTACTATAAATACGGAAGGATGACCGGCGTTTGTATATTCGATCGTCTCTTCTTCTATATCGACTATGCAAAAAAATGCCGTTAAATATTCCATATTTCCGATTATTTTGTATAGCTCGCCGTTAACTTGATCCACTATCTCTCCTGCGGATTTATTCTCTCTAGCGGCGGAGGCGAACGAAACCTTAGCCATAGTGGTAATCAAAGCCGCCGGAACTCCATGACCGCAAACGTCCGCTATTAACATACCGATTTTAGTATTCGATATTTTTATAACGTCGTAATAATCGCCGCCTAAAGAATCCATAGGTATATACATACCTGAAAATTCGAATTCGTTAACCAAAGGAAACGTTTTCGGAATAATCGCTTTTTGAATTTTCTGAGCCATTTGAAGCTCTTTTTTCATTTGGTCGTTTGCCTTAAGAAGATCGTCGTTGGCGACTCTCAACTCCTCGGTTCTTACGGCGACAAGCTCCTCCATACGCTCGCTATAATCTTGTATCGTTTTAGCCATATTGTTAAAATTTTCCGACAAAGAGCCCAATTCGTCTTTAGTTTTTACTTCGATTCTTGCGTCAAACCGCTTGTTTGCGAATTCCCCAACGGTCCTATTCATTAAAATAACCGGATTTATTATCTGGACATTTAACGCAAAATAAATAACGACCAAAGAGATAATCGTCAAAATAATCGTTTGGATTATTAATTTTAGTATTAGAATTTGCAAAGAACGCTTGAGAAATATATCTGTAAAATAAATTTTAAGGTAGCCTATATCTTGTCCTTCTTTCGTTATTACGTCCTCATAAAACAAAAATTTATGATTAGAGGGGGGCTCCGAGACTTCTATTATATTGAAATATTCGTCTTTTGAGTAGCCCAGTATCCTCTCTTTTTTGTCGTTATAAACCAGTATTGATAAAACGTCGTGATTCTCCATTTCAATCGACGCGATATTTTTTGTCTCCTTATAATCCATATTCCATAAAGGCTCTTTCAGAGAATTTGTCAAGCGTCTAAAGGATAGTTTTGAATCGTTTACAATTTCTTTTTGGAGCTCGAACCTCTGTATATAATATAAGACGATCCCGCTCGTAATCATAATAGACAAAATCGACGTAAGGAGAACTATCGACATCTTTGTTTGAAGAGAATTTCCAATATTCATAAGCTTTTCTCAAAATTTATAGATAAATTCATTGTATATTAATAAACAACAAAAAACAACAAAAATAAAATTTTATTAAAAATTTTATTTTGATTTTTTCTTAAACTTTTCAAAAATATTCTTTACGGTTAATAAAATTTTATTTTTGTATTTATAACTATATTTTTTCTCTTTTACAATATTCCTATTTGAAATTAAGAGGTTTTCAATTTTGTTATCGCTATTAACTTTGGACAGATACTTTTTGGTTTTTTTAGAATGAAGCCCGTGTTGAACTAATTTGACATAATCCAAATTTATCGAATAGTCTATAGTTTTATATACGGCTCCGTAATCTGTTAATACTTCTATTAAAACGTTATCTTTAAAAGCGTCAAAATCCAGTTCTTTTATCGCCGCATTCAGATCAAACCCAAAAAGCGCTATCGCCTTATAGAGATTTTTGTTTTTTAGCATCCAATCTTTTACTATAACGCTGTTTGAAGAGTTGTTATTAAAAAAAATACCGCCGTATTTAGATTTTATATATTTCTCCAGATTATTGCAAATTTGAAATTGATTTGAAATAATTATCGCGCAATCCGATAGGTTCTTTGTTTTTGATCGCTTTTTTAAAATACTTATTATCCGATCCGCTAAAATTTTTGAATCCGGATAAAAGTTAATAGTGGAGGCAACTTTTTCCGAATCGTTTAGTTCTTCTATATTGTAAGTTATTAATTTATATTTTTTATTAGCAAAGTTTTGTTTTAAATTAAAAGAGGACGAATATAAGAAATTTTCCATAAAAATCGTTCCTCTGTTTTTTTTAGCGGCTATTTTACTTATTTCAGCGGGAAAAGTAGAAAATTTACTAAGTTTGACCTGATTTGTCTTATAAGAATTCCTCATGAAAAAGCTTTTTACAAGCGAGAACGTCTCCCCTTTGTCCTTGTATACCGAAAAATAATCTTTACTGTTAAATATATAAAAATCTTCCCTATTATCTGCGCAACCGGTAAATAACAGCGGCAATACGAAGATAGCAATCGGAATCAGACGTTTCATTAATTAACCTTGTCGTCGACCGGACGTATCTCTTCCTCTATAATTTCGCCAAACTGCTCCTCGTATTTTTTTAAATTTACCGCTATTGCGTTTGACATTCTTTTTAAAGATATGGGATTGGTAATAATCCTGGCGCCTACGATAGCTTCGGGCGGATACATCGCGATAAAATCTATAACAAAATCCTCTCTGGTATGCATAATCGCTATTTGATTTGCATATTGCCCTTTTAACTCAGAGTCGTTAATTTTTATTTTAATCTCTTTGTTTTGCTGATTTCCGTTCATTTTATACTCCTCGACGATAATGATACAATTTTTTAATATTAACTTCAATAAAAAATCTTGTAATTCTTGTAAAAAATAGTGTTATGATATGGCTTAATATTCCGATAAATGAAGTAAAACTATTAATAGTAGGATAACCTATGAAAAATCATACAATGAGCTCGGTAGACGTAAATAAAATCAATAAGAGTATAATAAATTTTCTATGGCTAGTAATACTTGTCGGAAGTTTAGTATATGTCGTCTCTATGCTGACCCAGAAAAAGGAGTTATCGTTAATAGTAAAAAATGTCGGCATATTTATCATAGGCTCTTCGTCGCTGAATCTTATTTCAACGATTGTAATATTTGCTTTCAAGAACAAATTACGCATAGCAAAATATTTTCTTGCGACAACGTATAGCCTTATTGTCCCGATATACACGTATATAAGTTTGGATACCAACCATGAAGTCTGGATATTATCCTTCGCTTATCTTCTTATGTTTATATTATATATGGACGTAGGTTTGATAATATACGTTTCAACAATTAACTTAGTTATCAACGCAGTTATATTTATAATATACCGCGACATTTTCTTACCGGAGTTTTTTAACGCCAGATCGGAGATTCTTATAAGATTATTTGCCTTTATTTGGGGGACTTTCTTCTCGGTATATACCACAGGCCTGATTAACAAGATTTTTAACAGATCAAAAACAACGGAAAACGAGATAAAAGAGGATAAGGAGTCCGCGTTAAAAACGCTTTCCGTCGTAAAGGAGCTTTCAGAATCAATAAAAAGCTTAGGCGAAAAAAACAGCCAAATATCCAAACGCCTGATGAGCGCGTCGGAAAGCCAAGCTTCGAGCGTCGAACAGATATCCGCTTCTACGGAAGAGTTAATGGCTTCTATCGAGGAGATAAGCAAAAACGCGACTCACGCGTCGGAAGATATGAACAACATCGTTAGCGAAGTACAAGTAGGTATGAATTCGCTTAAAGGAAGCAGTCTGGAAATGATCGAACTTGTCAAATTCAGTAAAATGATGATAGAGAGTATCGAGTCCATAAACGAAATAGCGGAAAACACCAATTTATTGGCTTTAAACGCGGCTATTGAAGCGGCTCGCGCCGGAGACGCCGGAAAAGGCTTTGCGGTCGTAGCGACGGAGATCAGAAAACTCGCGGAGAAATCGACGACCGCCGCTCTCAACGTAGGGGATTTGTTAAAAGAATCAAAAATTAAAATCTCTAACGGAGCTAACTTAAATAATAAAGTCAACGAGATATTCACGAAAATATCGGAAAAACTTGAAAATATTTCAAAAGTTTTTCAACAAATATCTTTTGCAACGCAAGAGTTGGATAAGGGCGGAAAAGAAATTTCAAACGGTCTCGAAGTAATAAATCAGGCTTCGACTGAAAACCTCGAATTGTCGAAAGAGATAGAAGTCGTCAACAACAATTTTGATAGGGACTCAAAAAAGTTAAATCAAGTTATTAAGTCCAACAGAAAACTCGGACTTGAATTAGTCGAGGCGGCGTCAAAATCGTCTAATTAAATAATTTGACTTTTAAGCCAAATTCAAATATTATCCGGATTATATTAAATCAACAAAATAAATCCGGCTATCCGCTTAGATTTAAAATAAGGAGACTATATGGCTCTCTCTTCAATATCTCCCATCGACGGAAGATACTCTTCAAAAACCAAGGCTTTATCTCAATACTTCAGCGAATACGCTCTCATAAAGTATAGAGTCGCAGTCGAAATAAACTATCTGATCGAGCTCTCGCAAAACGGCGCCGTCGTTCGAAAATTTACCGAAGAAGAGATAAAATATTTAAAAAACCTGACGAACCTAACCGAAACCGACGCGCAGATAGTAAAGGATATCGAAACTAAAGGATACGGCGATATTCCGGCGACTAACCACGACGTAAAGGCGGTAGAGTACTATATAAAATTAAAACTTAAAGAGAGCTCGCTTGCCGACGTTTTGGAATACGTTCATTTAGCTTTGACCAGCGAAGATATAAATAATATCTGCTACGGTCTTATGATAAAAGACGCCGTTAACGATCTGATGTTTCCCGAAGCGGTAAAACTATACGAAGCGTTATATAATATCGCGTCGGATTATAAAGATACGCCGACGTTAGCCCGCACTCACGGACAGCCGGCGAGCCCGACGACGTTCGGTAAAGAAATATTAGTCTTTGTAAACAGATTAAAAGCCGAATTTGCTTATTTATATAACAACAAGATTTCAGTCAAACTAAACGGCGCGACGGGCGGCTATAACGCTCATAACTTCATTAAACCGGAGATAGATTGGATAAATTTTACAGATACATTTATCAATAAATTTAATACCGCTAAAAATTCCGGGAATTCCCGTTTTTATAGTTCCGACCCGATAATTGTCGTCTGCAATCCGATTACGACTCAAATTGAACCTCACGACTCGTTTATCAGAGTATTCGATTCGTTTAGAAGAATAAATAACATTTTACTCGACTTTTCTCTCGATATATGGAGATATATATCGGATAAATGGATCAAACAAAAAACAGTTAAAGGGGAAATCGGGTCTTCGGCGATGCCGCATAAAGTAAATCCTATTGATTTTGAGAACGCCGAAGCAAATATAGGAGTAGCAAACGCTCTTTTCGACTTTTTCGCGTCAAAACTGCCCATTTCGCGATTGCAGAGAGACTTAAGCGACAGCTCGGTCCAGAGGAATATCGGAGTAGCTTTCGCGCATACTCTCGTCGCTTATCAATCCATACAAAAGGGACTTTCCAAAATAGAAGTAGATAAAAATAAAATTCTCGAAGACCTTGAAAATAATCCCGAAGTTATCGCCGAAGCGTTTCAAAATCTTCTCAGAATATCGGGTTTTGATAAGCCGTATGAAGCTCTCAAAGAGATAACCAGAGGCAAAGCCGTAACTATTGAAGATTTCCGTAAATTCGCAAATAAAATAGCAATAGACGAAAACAAAAAAAAGAAACTTCTGGAGATAACGCCGTCAAATTATATCGGGCTTTCTCAGAAAATCGTTGAGAATTTCGATCCAAAGATTTTACGATAATCTAAGACTATTTTCTTTTAGAAATCTCATATCCTCTTCAACCGGCACGCCCGTAGTCGTTAAATAATTTCCAACCATAATTGCGTTTACTCCGCTTTTCAAAAGTTTTTCATTCTCATTTGCCTTAAAAAACGGTCTTCCGCCCGCTATTCTTATATATGCCGAAGGATTAATTATCCTAAAAAGAGCAAAAGAGAGCAAAAGTTCTTCTTCCGATAAGGGGGCGTTCTTATCGAGGCGAGTCCCTTTTATCGGCTTCAAAATATTTAGCGGAATAGACTTTATCTCCAATCTTTTAATTTTAAGCGCCATTTCGATCCTATCTTTTAGCGTTTCGCCTATTCCAAATATTCCGCCGGAACACGCTTCAAGACCGCAGGCTTTCGCAATCTTAATCGTATTTAATTTATCTTCATAACTATGCGTCGAGCAAATTTTATTAAAATATCCGGGCCCGGTTTCCAAATTATGGTGATATTTAACGACTCCCGCTCTCTTCAACTCCTCCGCCTGCTTTGCCGTTAAAAATCCAAGCGACGCGCAAAGAAAAATATCGGCGTCTCTATTAATATTTTCAAAAATATTGATAATTTTTGAAAACTCGGCTTCGTTCAAAGACCTACCGCTTGAAACCAGCGAAAAATATTTGACCTTTCTAGCCGCCATATCCCCGGCCAATCGTAAAATATTTTCCGAGCCGCCAATTTCATATTCGGCTATCTCGGTCTTGTGAAAAGACGACTGCGAACAAAAAGCGCAATCTTCCGAGCAACGTCCCGATTTAACGTTGTAAATTGAACATAATTCGATATTATTCGAAAAATATTTCATTCTCAAGTATTCGGAATAATCTAAAATTTCGCCAAATGAAACCTGTTTAATGAATTCTAAAATCTCGCCGGAATTCTTAAAATCAATCTCTTTTCTTATCATCACAATTTCCTTGTCGCCGTTTCCTAAATAACTCCTTTTTTTTTAATACTATTTTTAAAATAATGCAATAAAATAAGTTTTATTCGTCCGTAAATTTTATAATGTTTTTAATATATCTCTTGAAAATATATTCTTTTTTTAGTAAAATTAACTATGTTTCTTTGATATTTATTTTTGCGCTAAGGCGTTTCGAAAAAATTTTTGATATAAAATTTTAAAATTTGATGAAAAATATAAAAAATATAATTATACTATTTTTTTTTGATTATTAACTTTTTTTATGATAACATATTTTATAAATTAATTTTTAGGGGAACTTATGAGCGACAGTAAAAAGACAAAAAAAGGATTCTGGTCATACTTGAAAATTAGATCTAAGCTGATTTTTATAATATTGCCGACCGCAATCATCCCATTAGTGGTAGTAGTTTCCTTTACGAGCTGGCGGCTTTACAATCACTTGGAAAATCAAGGTAGAGAGAGTTACTCGACTCTTATTCAGCAAGTAAGTAAGAACGTCGAATTTTTATATAATCAAAATGCGAGAACTTTATCTAATATGCTCGATATCCCCGCTCTAGTCGAAGGATTTAGGGTTGCCGAGTATAAATCTGCTCAAGACGAAATAGATATAGGTCAGATGATGATCGGAAACGTTACTACTCGGGGCGGATTAAGAAATACTTTTGAAGAGAAGATTGAGGGTATGCTCTACGTAGTCGAGCTTGATAAAAAATCTATAAACGACAAAACCGATTACAAACAACATCTTCTTATTGACAATCAAATTCGACTTGATATAGATCTGCTCCTAAAGGATCCTCTGTTTTTAAAATTGAAGTCGGATAATAAAGTAAAATTGGTCTTTGGCAGACTAACCGAAGGCATTATTACGGGAATTTACGCCGATTCTCCAGTAATGATATATCCCTATTATGCGGTCCCTCCGGAAAAGGAAACGGATACTTTTACCAAATTTTTATTAGTGGCGCTAAAACCGGGGTTTCTGAGCAGTTTTTATAACGAAATCGAATCCTTGAATTTTGGAACTCTATACGTTCTTGACAGTTTTAACAACGTTATGTCGTTTAATCACCCTCTTGAAGAGGAAGATTTTGTTTTTGACAACGAGAAAAAAACTTATATTTTTGACAAGGAAACGGAAAAATCGATAATCGATTATGAAAAAGATGAAAAAGTCGATTTGATGAATTTTGACGATTACAAAATGCTCAATGTCGATAGCGCTATTTTACAAACCCCGCAAGTAAACGAACTCCTGACTAAAATGGCCGAGGGGGATATGGACGTTTTTTATGAAAAGAATATTGTAACGCATAATAATGAAAAATACCTTACCGTTTTGGGATTTGGAGAAGACTCTCAGACTAAGTACGTATACTTTCATCCGGTTAAACAGTTTCAGAAACCTATAGTCGCAGTAGTTCGAATAATCGTTTTATTTTCCGGAATTATGATATTGCTTATTGTTTTGATAAGCTATATGTTTAGTAAAACTTTTACAAGACCTATCAATACTCTCGTAAGCGCGACTCATGTCGTAGCGCAAGGCAATTATAATCACTTTATCGAGTCAAAATATAACGACGAAATCGGTATTCTCTCCGAGAATTTCAATCAGATGATCAAAAACATCAAGGCGTATCAGGATAGGTTGCTCTCCGCTGAAAGAGAAAAATCAGAGTTAGAGTTAGCTTCCAAAATACAAACCTGTCTATTGCCGGCGATACCTCAGAGAGAGCATTACGATATAACGGCGACGATGATTCCGGCGGCCGAAGTAGGCGGGGATTATTACGATCTTATCGGAGAGACAAACGGGAGAATATGGTTTGGCATAGGGGACGTATCGGGGCACGGATTAACGTCGGGACTTATAATGATGATGGCGCAGACCGCTTTTAACACAATATTGTTAAACGATCCTACTATAAGTTCGGATAAGCTTGTAGCTCAAGTAAATAAAGTTATGTACCAAAACATTAAACAGAGATTAGGCGAAGATCATTTTATGACAATATCCTTTATGGTCGCTAATCCCGACGGAACGGTTCAGTTATCCGGCTGCCATTTGGACGTGCTGATATACAGAAGTAAAACGAAAAAAGTTGAACGTCTTGAAACGAACGGAGTATGGCTCGGGCTTATACCGGATATTGAAAAAAGCACAGTTGAATCCAGCTTTAAACTTGAACAGGGAGATCTCTTTTTCTTATATACCGACGGACTTATCGAATGTACAAACGCCAAAGACGAACAATACGATATGGAGAGATTAATAAAGAAACTGGAAGAAATTGGCGATAAACCGGTTAAAGATATAGAGGAAGAGATAATTAATGACGTTTTCCACTTCTTAAAAGAACAAAAGGACGATATTACGTTTGTTGTAGCCAGAAAAAAATAGCGAGTTTATTTTTAAACTCAGCTATGAATGAATAAAACTTCCGATAGTATGTTATTTAGGGGAGTTTTTTATAGAATTTTATTAAAAATTATTTTATTGTCGTTAAAATTGTAGAAGTCTTTAAATACCGCCGACTCTTTGTAACCGTTTTTTATATAAAAATTCCTTGTAGGGGCGTACAGATCTTTTGACGACGTCTCCAGATAGATTTGATAACCGCCGAGTTTCTTTATATACTCCTCGCTTTTTTTCAATAGATAAGCGCCGATTCCATTCCCTCTCAAATCGTTTCTAACTACAATCCAATAGAGATCGTAGCTGATATAAGAACATGGAACCTCTCCAAAGCAACTATAAGCGGCAATTTCGCTCTCCTTTTCAAGAATATTAAAAAGATAACTGCTTTTTATTCCTTTTTGAAGACGTTCCTCGACCAATTCTCTAGCGATCAAAGTCTCCTCTTTCGTAAAATAGTTTGTTTCTCTTGTAATTTTTTCGATTACTTCGGCGTCGCTTTCCTTAACGTAATCTCTAATTTGATATTTGTCTAAATTAATCATAAATAACTCTTTAAACTCGACTTGATTATAGCGCTAACCATCTCGTCGTAAGACAATCCGCCCCTATTAGCCGCCGCGTAAAATCCGCTATCGTCGTTTAAACACGGGTTTGCGTTTATTTCCAGCAAATAACAATTACCGTTTTTATCAATTCTAAAATCAAATCTAGCGTACGTCTTTATGCTTAATACGCGGGACAAAAATATTATAACGTCGTCCATATCGTCAAATAATTTCTGATCCTCAATTTTTCTATCAAAAGACCTAATAGTATTTTTGTATTCGAAGGAAGACTCGTCCCATTTTGATTTATAACAAACGATCTTTGGAACGTCCTCCTTATAATCTTTAAAAATAATTTCCGCTCTCGGAAGAATCTTACCGTTTAGCAAAGAGATATTGAATTCCCTCCCTTCGATATACTCCTCGGCGTAGAAATCGAAGTTATATTTTTTTTGTCTATCAAGTATCTCTCTTTTTATATCTTTAGCGTTCTGAAAATATTTGACGGAATTTTCATCAATACTTATCGAAGAGTGCCTATCCGTCGGCTTTAATATGTACTTTTTATCCGGAACAAACTCCGACAAATCCTTTGCGGTAACGTAGCGCGGAGTAAGAATATTTTTTTGGAATGAGATAAATTTTAAAAATCTTTTAAATATAAGTTTGTTATGAGTATGATAAATTGAGTCCGCTCTACACCCTGTATATGGAAGATTAATGCTTTCAAAAAAAAACGGAGCTATAGAGATATACGCTTCGTCCTCCACGAGATTAAAAACAAACGCCGGACGATTCTTCTCCAAAGCGCCCTTTATGTTTAAAAGATTACCGTCAAATTGTAAAGTCAAAGTATTATAACCCAAATTTGTAAGCGATCGATGAATAAGATTGACTTGACTCAAATTATCGAGCGCGTCCGCCGCCGCGCTATCAAGGTTCTTAATATAATCGCAAGCTATAACGACATTTTTTTTCATATTACCTCTTTTCTACTCTATCCAAAGCCGAATTAACAATAAGTTCTATTAACTCTTCGTAACTTCTCCCCAACATGGAAAACATTATAGGCAAATCCGAATAGTTCGGATTTAATCCGGCTAAAGGATTTACTTCAATAAAATTTATATCGCCGTTTTTATCAAGCATAATATCGATTCTTCCTGCGTCTCGGCATTCCAAAGTCCTCCACGCGTCTACGGCGAACTTTTTTATCTCCTCGTCCAGTTTTTTATCCGTAATCGGCTTGTATTCTACCGCTTCTTCGCACATCGTCTTATTTTTATAAGAATATGCATTTTTTTCGGCTTTTTCAGTTAAAACCACCTCCACGCCGCCTATACATTCCGCTTTTATTCCCGTTCCGATTAAACCGGCTGTAAACTCCCTTCCCGAACAGTAAGTCTCGACTAAAACGGGTTGCTTAAATTTTTTAAGAAGCTCTAAGGAGGCTGATTTTAGTTGATTTTTGTTTCCAACTTTTGATTTATCGGCGACTCCTTTACTCGACCCTTCGGCGAGCGGCTTAACAAATAACGGATAAGGCAAATCGATTTTCTCTACGTCTTCCGGACCTTTAATAACAAAAAAATCGGGCGTTTTAAATCCGTTCGCTCTAACAATCGTTTTGGCTAAATCTTTTTTAAGAGAAATCCCCAAAACGATAGGATCGGAAAACGTATAAGCGATATTATAAGCCTCCAAAAGAGCCGGAACTTGCGACTCTCTGGAATAAGTCCCGTTTATCCCTTCGCATATATTAAAAACCATATCCCATCTGGCGTTATCGTTTAATCTTCCGACCAAAGACCTAATGTTGCCTATACGCTCGGTTTCATATCCAAGTTTATTAATCGCCGACTCTATCCTATTTACCGTTTCCGGAGTATCAAGCTCCGCCGTTTCCTCGACGCTATAACCCTCTTTTAGATAATCCTCTTTCAAATCGTACGTTAAACCTATCTTCATTGTTTCTTCCTATATATAAATCATTTTTACGCGCTCAATTTACGACATTAACTAAATTATCAAGCAAGGTTATAATCGGGGTAACTATATCTATTGTTTTCATAATTTCTTAGCAAAACCGCTCCGTTTTCGCCTCTACCGCGGTAGTAATCCGGTAATAACGGTATTTTCCCTCCCCCTCCCGGCGCGTCTATAACATAATGAGGTATCGCATACCCCGAAGTCCAGCCTCTAAGCTTATCTATTATCTCTATACCTTTTTCTACGGGAGTCCTAAAGTGCGAAGCCCCCATTATCGGGTCGCATTGGTATAAATAATACGGTTTAACTCTGATTTTTAAAAGTTTATGAAATAGGCTCTTTATAGTTTGAGGATTATCGTTTACCTCTTTAAGCAACACCGTTTGCGACCCCATTACTATTCCCGCGTCGGCCAACATATTACACGCTTTAGATACCTCTTCGGTTATCTCGTCCGGATGCGTAAAATGAATACTCATATACAGCGGCTTGTAGTTTTTCAGTATCTTTATTAACCGCTTATTTATACGCATGGGCATAACCGCCGGGACTTTTGTCCCAATTCTTACCATTTCTATATGCGGAATTGAAAAAATATTATTTAAAAGATAGTTTAAAGATATATCCGGCAACGTCAACGGATCTCCTCCGGATATTATTATATCTCTAATCTCTTTGCGCTCCCTTATATATTTAAAAGCCCGCTCCCATTCGACCGTCTGTTTTTTAAAGAAATCGTTATTCGACACTATCCTCGATCTGGTGCAATAACGGCAATTAGTCGAACAAAAATTTGTAGCTAAAAATAAAACTCTATCCGGATATCTGTGAACTATACGCTTTACGGGACTATCGCAATCCTCTTTTAGGGGGTCTATCGCCTCCCCATCCGAAACTATTAGTTCGTTTATCGAAGGAATTACCGTTTTTTGCAACGGCTTTGAATTTTTAACAACGCTTGCATAGTAAGGCGTGATCCTAAACGGTAGTTTCTTCTCAACCAAACCGCTTTTATCTACCGCCTCCCCGAACATACTTTCCAGACGATCGTAATCTACTATAGAATTCCGTATCTGCCATCTCCAATCATTCCACGTACGATCGGATAAATGCGGCGAATAATATCGTTCTATAAAGTCTTTAGATCTATCGTTTAACGGACGCTTAGGTCTGTCTGTATTATAAAAATACTCGCTTTCAAACCCAAGTCGATTATTGTCGCTCGACGACGACAATAGGCGGGATAATAACTCTTCATTTACGCGTCCTCCAGGAGGCTCGTCGGAACTATCCGACATTAACGAATCGTCCAAACTGTACATAACATTCTCCTCAAACATAAACTGAAATAAATTATATTACTTTTATTTAACAATGCAACATATTTTACAACATATTTATAGAAGAATATTCTTCGTTTTTTCGCTTGCCGCTAAAAACGCATACGATTCTTTTTCTTAACCAACGGACGTCTTAGTCTTTGACGGAAATCTCGCCTTTAGATATTTTTGCCTCAATGTCTCTTATTTTTTTTAAGACATTTTCTCCAATAAGCGTTTCGGAGTATCTCATATCGGTCGTACTTATTCCGCCGTTTTTATAGCTGTATAAATAATTTTTGTTGCCGACAAAATTTCCATTTATAAAATTTTCCGCAATATCGTAAACGGCTCTATCCAATCTTTTCATCATGCTTGTTAAAACGTACCCTTTCGCCATAAAGTCCTGATTGGAATCAACCCCTATAACGTATTTTTTCATATCGGCGGCGCATTGTATAATACCGTTCCCCGAAGCGCCGGCTACCGAATATATAACGTCGCAACCGGAATCGTATAACTTTTTAGCTATTTCATAAGCCCTTTTTGGGTTATCATATCCGGAATAGTCGTTATCTTTCCCAAAACTTATATATTCCTCAATCAATTCTACTGAATCGTCGGCGTAAGCTATCCCTTTTTTAAATCCGTTCAGAAAAGATTTAATTACTTGCATATCTACCGCCCCGATAAACCCGACTTTTTTAGTTTTTGAAAAATACGCGGCGAGACTTCCTACTACGAAAGAGCCCTCCTCCTGAGCAAATACTATAGAAGAAACGTTATCTTTTAATACGGCGTAATCGTCTATAAGAACAAATTTTGTATCTTTATATTTATCCGATATTTTATCGAGAGGATTTATCATAAGATAGCCCGCCCCCGCAATAACAAAATCGCATTTTTCTTCGGAACAGAGCTTATCGAGAATTTTATACATCTCTTCTTCCGAATCGCCGGTCGGTATCTCGTAGAATAAATTTACGTCAAAGTTTTTAGAGAGTTCAATTAATCCGTTGTATTGCATATCGTTGAAAGATTGATCGCCTAGCCCCCCTACGCCTAAAGCGAGCCCTATCGTAATCTCTTTATCCGGCGCATCTTGTTTTACGCTCTCTTTTTTACACCCCAACGCAATCGATAGAATAATAAACATCGCAAGCATAAATTTTATTTTCATTATCCGCTCCTAATCTACAATATTAATTATACCATAAATTTGAAAAAAACGAGACTTTTGTTAAGATAACGAATATTATTAAAAAAAATATTCTATTTTTTTAATAATATTTATAGTTTTTCGTATTTATATTTCATTAATTTTTTTATAAAATATTTGATTTTATCTATACCTTATGATACTTTTGCGCTATATCATTTTCAGGGAAACGCAATGTATATATCTCTGCCTTACGACATTTCTAACGTATGGTATAACGACGCTCACAGAGTTATCGTATTTTCAGTCGTTTTTTATTTACCCTTTACAATTTTATTTCTTTTTAGAGGCATCGCAATTTTTATGGGACAAAAAAAAGCTTCTATAGAGAAAAAGAACTTTATTTCGATAATTGGCGCTTTCCTGAGCGAAATATTTTTTTTCTTAACTTTTTTATCCTTTATATCCGGGTTAGTCGGTCTGTTTCAGTTAGTCTTGCCGCCGATAATCGACGTTGTCGTTAGATCTTTAGGTCTTATCCTCTATTTAAACTCCATACTTCTTTTTGCTCTCTTCGCTAGAAGACACAGAGACCTTCACGGCGAGGATACGTACAATAGAGGGTTTTATCTGCTTATCCGGCATCCGTACTATTCTATACTGATAGCTCTATCCGTAGGCATGTCTCTTTCGACGGTATCGATTCTAACTTCGTCGCTTACCGTTTTAACAATTGTTGTTTTTATTATAGATATTAAACGAAAAGAGAAAGCGTTAGAGAAGAAAGACAGTTTTTTTATAGATTATAAATATTCTACGCCGATGCTTATTCCTAAACTAAAAAAAATTGTCTTAAGAAAAAATATTAAAACGAAATTAATTTAAACAAAATTAGCGATATGAACAAAAAAAAATCGAATTTATTTAATAATCGGGCTTTTCGCGAGAAAATATTTTTGCAAAGTTTATTAGTCGGATTGGCGGCGGGCTTTACGGTAATACTTTACAGGGTGTGTATAGAAAAAGCCGACGAGTATAGAGACGCGGCGTATATTTTCTTAAAAAATAATAATTTCATATTTACAGTTTTTTGGATTCTTCTTTTACTCGGAATAGGATTGACGCTCGGATTTATACTAAAAAAAGAGCCTTTATCCGGAGGAAGCGGTATTCCTCAAATAAAAGGAATTTTGTCGTATCAGGTCGAGTCAAATTGGATTAGGACGCTTATATCAAAGTTTATCGGGGGAGTTCTTGCAATAGTCGCCGGGCTTTCTCTCGGAAGAGAGGGACCTTCTATTCAACTAGGGGCTTCGTGCGGCGAAGGGATAAATAAGCTCTTTGCAAAAGATAAGCTTCGCGAAAAATATCTTATTACCGCGGGGGCAAGCGCCGGGCTATCGGCGGCATTTAACGCTCCTCTTGCCGGTATTATCTTTTCGCTGGAAGAGCTTCATAAAAATTTCTCCCCTTACGTTCTTTTATCCAGCGCAACCGCGTCGCTAACGGCGGACTTTATCGCTCAAAATATAATCGGAATAGCGCCGATTTTTAGTTTTACCGCTATGAAAACAATCCCTTTCAGTATCTACTCTTATTTAATTTTATTAGGGATACTAATGGGAATTTTAGGAACTATATTTAACCTTTCTATTATCGGCTCTATGAAATTGTATGAAAAATTGAAATTTATTCCTCAAATTGTTATACCGATAATCCCGATTTTATTTGCGCTCGTTTTTGGGTTCATTCTCCCCGAAATACTCGGAGGAGGACATATACTTATAAATAATTTAACGATAATTGATTACGGATTGAAAATATTAGTAGTCCTATTTATATCAAAATATTTCCTAACTATCGCAAGTTTCGGCTCCGGAGCTCCGGGAGGAATTTTTTTACCGCTGTTATGTATAGGCGCTATTTTTGGCGCTATTTACGGCGACATTCTCTGCGCGTTTAAACAGATCGATCAAAGTTATATCAAAAATTTTATCGCTCTGGCTATGAGCGCCTATTTTTCCGCAATTGTAAAAGCGCCGATAACCGGTAGCATACTTATAACCGAGATGACCGGATCATTCAATCACCTATTTCCTTTTATGACCGTCTCTATGGTCGCCTACCTAACAAGCGATATTCTGAAAACAAAGCCGATTTACGACGTATTGTTGTATCGTCTTTTAAAAAAACGCTCGGACGTAACGGTAAACGTCGGCGAAGAGAATAAAATAATTTTGGAAATTCAGGTCTCAATAGGATCAAAATTATCTAATAAGCGCATAAATGAAATCGATTGGCCTCCGGATACTCTTATAGTGGGTATGAAAAGAGGCGATAACGAAGTCATTCCAAAAGGGAACACGATCATTTTACCAAACGACTATCTTATGGTTCTAACCAGTCTTGAAAAAGCGGGCAAAGTAAATAAGGAAATATCGTCTCTCGCGGAAGAAATGAAGTAATCGTCTTAAATATTATCTAAAAAAATTTCATTTTATAGTCTGTTAATCCGTAAATTTACTAAAATTAAACGAGGCGTATTTATGTTCTATAACGACGTGGAATTTATTTTTGACGAACTGGAAAATTTGTCGGTAGAGAGTAAACTCACGGAAAATCTAAAGACGATTGCATACCTACGAGATTCTTCCAAACCGGAAGATATTCAAAAATATTTCCGCGCAATTTTAGATAGAATGTGGCAATTATCCGATTCTAAAGATAACAATTATGCGTTGTATATATCAAACCTGGTTCTAATTTTTTTTAAAGAGTTAAAAAGAGATTTTCCTCAAATATTTCTTGATCTCGATTTTTTGAAAAACGTATCTCTATTTTTTAGTTATGTTGAAAAAATATTAAAAAAGGAGACGTCAAACGAAGCGATTAATTCTGAAAGAAAAAAAGAGATTATTGAGATATTGAAGAGTAGTTTTTCGGAAGAATATTATTATAGAAAAAGCAATAGGTTAAATCCAAAACAGCTGAATTTACCTTTTTAGTCAAATATGGAAATTTGATTTTTTCTATAAAGCGCTATATATTTATTTTCAGGAGTATAAGGTGTTTGAGATTTACGATTTATCAGAAATTGACGCTACTTTTAATTTATACGAAAAGAGATACAATCTTACTAAAATGGCGACAGATTGCGGAGTATCGGAAAAAGAATTTAAATCTCTTTCGTCTAAAGATAAATTTCTTCTTTTATCTAATAAATTAAGAGAGGCAAATAAAGTCAATCTGGCGTCGTTTTTTTTTGGTAAATTGTTTGAAGTTAGTTCCGATTTTGAGGCTTTACTCAGTAAAATTGAGTGCCTTATCGAACTCGGAGAATTTGAAGAGGCGCAGAGGTTCAACAACATTGGTTGGGAGCTTTACCTCGAAGACGATTTGATCGACATAACCGACGTAGAGAGGAGATTGGAATATCACAGGTCATTAATTGCATATTACACGGAAAAATACCGTCAAGCCGAGTCTTATTGCGAAGAGAATATTATAAAGTTCAAATCAAAAGAGTTTTATTTTCTACTTTGCGCTAATTTTATAGCCTTGTCAAATATGGAAGCGGCGGTTAAGTTTTACAATAAGTACTTTTCAAAATTCGGAAATCAATTTGATTTTTTAATGGAGGTATTTGTTTTATTAATTAATATAAATATGCTTGAACGCGCGATTGATTTTGTAACCTGCATATATAACATTACAAGCGAACAGAGATTAACTATAATAAATTATATCAATAATTATTATAGTTTAAACAAAAATAAAAGCGTCTTAAAAAAATTGTTTGAAAAAAAATTGTTTGAAAAAGAAGTAAATATTATTAAATAATCGTTTATTTTTTAAAAATTTTTGATTATTATATTCGCGTCGAAAAATTCAAAATATCGCTAAATTCTAACAAACGAGTAGTATGCAACATGAATAAGGATCCTTTTTACCTCGGCGGAGTCGAATTTCATTCGCGCCTTATACTTGGAACGGGTAAATATCCGTCCGGCGAGATTATGCTCAAATCCATAGAGGCTTCGGGTTGTCAGATGGTTACGGCGGCTCTCAGACGAGTAGACCTGGATAATCCTCAAGATGATATATTGTCTAGAATTGATAAAAATAAGATTGTTGTTCTTCCAAACACTTCGGGCGCAAGAAACTCTAAAGAAGCTATAAAAATAGCTGAAATATCAATGGCTAGCGGACTTTCAGAATGGGTAAAATTGGAAATTACCCCGGATCCCAGATTTCTTTTGCCGGACGGCGAAGAGACGCTAATAGCGGCTAAATACCTTGCGAAGAACGGCTTTAAAGTAATGCCCTATATAAACGCCGACCCGATACTGGCAAAAAAACTGGAAGATATAGGTTGCGTTTCCGTTATGCCTCTTGGAGCTCCGATAGGGACTAACGGCGGACTTCAGACTTTATCAATGATCAAAATTATTATTAAACAGTCTTTTGTACCGGTGATAATCGACGCGGGTATAGGCAAACCCTCGGACGCCGCCTTTGCTATGGAACTCGGAGCGTCGGCGGTTATGATAAATACCGCGGTTGCGACGGCAAAAGACCCGGTAGGAATGTCGACTGCGTTCAAACTGGCGATCGACGCCGGCAGAAAAGGATATCTATCCGGCTTGCCGTCTGAAAAGGACGAGGCGGAAGCGTCGAGTCCGCTCGATTGGATTAAAGATTTATGAGCTTTTCTGATTATCTAAAACAATTTGACTTTTTAAAATTTGTTCCTTTGATAGAAAATTCGACAGCCGCCGACGTCGAAAAAATCGTCGAAAAACGCTCGATAGATATTTACGATTTTGCCGTCCTTTTATCCAACTCCGCCGAACGCTTTTTACCCGCGTTAGCGGCAAAGGCGCGGAGTTATACTATCAGACGGTTTGGTAAAACTATGTCGTTTTACGCGCCTTTGTATCTTTCAAACGAGTGCGATAACCTCTGCGTTTACTGCGGTTATCACAACGCCCGCCGGATAGAGAGAGTTACTTTGAGTCTCGAACAGGTTAGGTCTGAAGTTCAAAAAATTAAGGAGATCGGCTTTGACAGTATTTTACTGTTAACCGGCGAATCCCCTAAAAAAGCGGACGTCAATTATATAAAAGACTGCGTTAAAATTGCTAAAGAATATTTCACATACGTCGCTCTTGAGGTATATCCGATGAGTTCGGAAAACTATCAAACTCTTTCCGAAGCCGGAGCAAGCGGGCTAACGGTTTATCAAGAGACATACGATAAAGAGGTATATAAAAAGATGCATTTAAAAGGCGCGAAGTCTGATTACCAATATAGATTAGATACGCCGGAAAGAGCTTTTATAGGCGGATTGAGAAAAGTCGGAATCGGGGCTTTACTTGGCTTATCGGATTGGAGATACGAAGCGCTGCATCTGGCTCTTCATATCGACTACTTGAGAAAAAAATATTGGCGTCAAGAAGTTTCGCTTAGTTTTCCGCGAATTAATCCCGTAACATCCTCCTTTAAAATACCAAATCCTGTTACCGATAAGGAGATGATTCATCTTATATCTGTTATGAGAATATATTTAGACGACGTCCCATTCTTTATATCCACCAGAGAGAGAGCAGATTTTCGAGATAAACTGGTAGAACTCGCCGTAACGCATATAAGCGCCGGCTCCAAAACCACGCCGGGTGGGTATGCTATAAAAACTGAAGCGCAGGGGCAATTCGACGTATCTGATAAGAGAGAACTAAAAGAGATGATCTCA
Source organism: Spirochaetes bacterium ADurb.Bin133 (assembly GCA_002070605.1). GTDB lineage: Bacteria > Spirochaetota > GWE2-31-10 > GWE2-31-10 > MWDO01 > MWDO01. The sequence continues at coordinate 109,279 of MWDO01000001.1, read as the reverse complement.
ATTATTAGAACAAAAGGGTACGATCCCGTTATTAAAGACTGGGATGTAAATTTTATGGGGGTATTCGGTGACTATAACGGTTAATAACAAAACTATTGAAATTAGCGAAGAGTCGAATATCGTCGATTTACTAACGACGCTTTCTATAAACCCCGACGAGGTAATAGTTTTACATAACGATTCTATCATCAAGAAGGGAGCTCTTCGAGAAATAAAGATTGAAGACAAGGACAATATAGAGCTTATCAAATTTGTGGGGGGCGGATAGATATGGACTTTGAATTTGGATTATATCCGGTCGTTTCAGTCGAGTTTTGTTCCGGCAGATCGCCGTTTTACGTCCTTGAACAGATATTAGAAGGCGGAGCAAAAATTGTTCAATTAAGAAATAAAGTCGATCATAAAAAAGATATTTACGAACAAGCGGTAATTTTTAGGACAATAACCGCAAAATATAACGCGCGATTGATAATCAACGATCATTTAGATATTGCGCTTGCGACCGACGCGGACGGAGTTCATTTAGGACAAGAAGATCTGCCGTGTTTCGCCGCCCGCGCTCTGGCTCCGGATCTAATAATAGGAGTATCTACTCATAACTTAGCCGAGTTAAAAAAAGCTGAAACCGACGGAGCTACGTACGTAAATATTGGCCCGATATTTCAAACAAACACCAAAACGACGGCGACGCCCCCTCTTGGTTTGGAATATTTAAAAACCGCTAAAACCTCTTTGCCATTTTCGGTTATGGGCGGCATAAAAAAAGATAATATCGAATCTCTTTTACAACTGGGGGTAAAAAACATCGCTATGGTTACGGAAATTACCATGGCAGAAGATATATCGGGTAAAACTTCGGAGCTTATTAACGAGATTAATAGGTGGAATTCATTGAATTTATAGAGTATTAATTGGGAGAAAGATATGAAACGTATTATTAATTTTTTGATATTTTTGGCGCTTATACTGGTATTGTCGGCGTCGAAATATTTTTTAGATTTATTTAATATACAATATTTTTTATTATCTTTGGTATTTGAAACCTGTTTTGTTTTTGTATTTCTATTTTTATTTTCGCTAGGATTTGACAGATCTAAAAATTCTTTTCAAGAAAAACTTAAAATCAACGCGATTTTATCGGCTATATTCGGCGCCGTTTTTTTCTTTATACATATTATAAAATATCTCTTTATCTCAAATCAAATATTATTGGGTATAATTAATTATATCATTTTCGGACTAATCGGCTCGCTCCCTTTTATTAGAAACAGACTCGTTTACTCTGAAAATTCTTTAAAAGAATCCGTTTTAGACGTTTCGCTAATAATATATTTTATTTTATCAAAATTTGTCTTTAACGTTATATCGTTTCAACTTCAAGACCTTAAAGAACCGGATATGTTAAAAACGCAAATTTTATTTGCCGCCGTTTTTGTTCTCTTTCTTTATTCAATGAAGTCTATAATTTACTCTATTTTTGTCAGAGGATCGATCGAATTTGACGGGAGCAACTATCCGGTATTCGACGTCTTCAAAGTAGGTAAAAATAGAGGTTCGGACATTACGATAGACGATAAGGATGCGATCAAATCTACTTTTTTCACAATTCTAACAAATAAATTTAAATGGGTCGTCAGACCGGGATTCCCTATAAATATCGATAATAAAACTATTGAGAAGAAAAGCGAAATAGACGAGGGCGAAACGATAAATTGCAGAAGAAATTTTTTTACAATATCAAAAAACAGAGGAAATTTTCTTAAAAGATTTTTGACGTTTTTCTTTTTTGCGATTACGGCAATTTTCCAAATAAACGGAAAAGAACTTGAGGTTAACGATTTTTTATACTCGGATCAGATACAAATTGATAGCGTAGACTTTTCTAATCACCCGAACTTAGAAATATATATATCGGATAAGGATATATTTACCGACTTGACGAACAATATAGAACCAAATAAAAAAAATATTTTTATTGTCGAAGGGGAAGAGCGCGAAATATCTCAAAAAACTTTAACCCTTAAAGATAGGGGGCTGGACGTTGTTTTAGTTTTAGATATAACCGGCAGTATGCTGGACGAATATAAAAAGATAAAAAAAGATCTTTTAGAATTCTCAAAAAACATTAAAAACGAGCGACCGGAATTTAGAATCGGAATTATTACTTTTGCGGATTTGATAGAAGATATTACGGTATATCCGCTATCTTACGATTTTAACGAGACGATTTCAAAAATAGACCGCTTTAATCCTCAATCCGGCGGCGATTACGAGGAAAATCCTTACGACGCTCTTATCAAAGCGCGCGAAATGGATTTCAATCCCTCTTCTCAAAAAGTAATCATACTCATAACCGACGCTCCTCCTCATATCAAAGGGGATAAAGCTAATAAAGGGTTTGATTTTACATCGTATAAAACCGACGACATAGCCAGAATATTCGATACCTCCCCTTATTTATTGTATATAGTAAGTCATGAAAGATTTGAGGAGTATCAAACCGTCGTCGGGACAAATAAAAATAGATTCTACAATCTCGATAAATACGATAATTTATCTGAAATTTTTGAAGCTTTAGAAAAATCTTTGAAAAATCAAATCAAATTGACCATTGTTTCTAAGTTTAATAAGAATTTTTATGAAAGACCGACCAATAGAGAAAGACTGGTTATTTATAAAGACATAGACGCTAAAAAAGCAAAATCGTTTTTTAGTAAAAAAAGATTAAAAAGAATATCTTTTATAAATTCATTATTTAACGATTTTTAATCGTTTCTAATATAGTCGTTTATCTCTCTATCAAGATAGATTAAGTCGTCCTCGATTCTTATTATTTTCAAAATTAACGCCAGCGACAATATTTTCTCAAATAAGGCGTTTAGGTCGTCGTCGCTGATATTTTTAATATAAGAATCTTCGTTTAATAGCAATAAATTTTGTTTGAAAAATTTGGTAATTTTTTGTTTATCAATACCGGGGTTTTTATAAACGTAATGTTCTACCGAAGGAATAAAGTTATTAATATAAATAAGTTCTTTATCAGACTCAAATCTTTTGATTTTCTTAGCGCAGAGTTCGAAAGTCGACTTCGTTTTTAAGATTTCGTCTCCATGTCCGGGAAATATTTTCAAAATATTTAATTTAGATAGTTTCTTCATACTCTCTTTATACTCGGAAAGAGATACGGAAAGATCTTGATAATAATCCAATTGCGGAATAAGTTTATAATATATTTCGTCCCCGGAAAAAAGGTATCTCCTCTTGGGTAGAAAAAATGAAACGGAGTCTATAGTATGCCCGGGATTTTCAATAATTTCGATTTGCTCGTTTAATAGGTCTAGTTTATCGCCGTCTTTTAGTTTTATATCGACATGAAACTCGTTAAAATCGTCCTCTACCCCTTTTAGTAGCGAATACTTTTTTCGTTTATTTTGGTATTCCTCGTATCTATGCGAAGCGCATATTTTTAGATTAGGATTAATTTCTTTCCAATAGCTACAACTCCCCGCATGATCGCCGTGCGAATGAGTTAAAAATAAATAATCGACCGTTTTGACATCCAAGCCGCTAGAACGGAGAGCGGCAATATTTTGTTCTATCTCCTTTGGATGTCCGGCGTCTATTATAGCTCTCTTACCAAAATTGAGGAAATATATATTTGAACTCCATTTCCCTTTAAGAACTAATATATCGTCTTCTATAGTCTCAAATTTCATTCGCTCGTCATATCTTTCATTGAAGTCTTCTGAAGATATTCGGCTAACAACATCGCTTCGGCGTCTAACGGTCTATCTTCGCTTACAAACGAAGTAAATTTTCGAACTTTATTATAAAAATTCAGCGAAATAGGACTAAATTCTTTAGGTCCGACCAAATCCATAGCTTGAAGGCAAGCCAGTAGATGTATCGAAAATTGGTAATACAATAAATTAATCTGTTCTCTTAATTTACGCGCGGATATAGTTCCCAAGGAGACTTTATCCTGATTAATCGACTCCGTGGGGCTTGAATGAATACTAACCGGATTTGATAAAAATTGTATCTCGCTTCTTAGAGCTGATATAGAAATTTGCGCCGCTTTAAAACCAAATACAAGCCCTTTTAGTTCAGAATTATCCGATAGTCTGGGCGCAAGGTTTTCCGTTAAGTTGTTAAATTTACCGTCGATGATAAGCTCCGCTTGTTTATCCGATAAATCCGAGGCGTTAGCGCAGGCGATCCTTAAATAGTCGCAACATAGCGATATGTGACCGCCGTAAAAATTACCGCTGTTATAAATAACCGAATTCTCTACGTCGATTAAAGGATTGTCGTTTGCAGAATTTAGCTCGTTTTCTATCCACTCCTTTGAAAAGGCAAGCGTATCTCTCAAAACGCCGTTTATTTGCGGCGCGCACCTTATAGAATATCTATCTTGAATTTTTATTTCATGTTTTTTAAATGACTTTGATTCGATCGCGCCTACTTTGCGAAGCAGTTCCTCGTATTGATGAACCCTCTTTGACCCCTTTATCGCATTGTAAATAAAATTTGCGCTGTCTACCTGTCCTTTATGATTCTTTATTAATGATACTTTTTCTCTAAAAGGTATCTCGTTGCCAAAAACGATCTGAACTGTAAACGCCGTTATCAAATCGGACAAATCAGCTAATTTATCAAGATCGACCCAAGCCAGAGCCGCCAAAGCCGTCATAACGGACGTCCCATTCATTATAGCGAGCCCCTCTTTTGCTTGAAGTCTAACGGGTTTCAAACCTTCCGCATTGATAGCGTCTATAGCGTTTACAACCGCGCCCTTATAATAAACTTTTCTCTTTCCCATTAAAGTTGCGGCAAGATAACTAAGCGGGGTCAAATCGCCCGAAGCCCCAACCGAACCCAAAAGGGGTATAACCGGAGAGATCCCTCTGTTTATAAACTCTTTCATCAATTCTACAGTATCGCTCTTGATACCGGAGTAGCCTTTGATATTGGAATTCAACCTAACCAACGTTACCGCTTTACCTTCGCCTTCGGTAAAATTTTCTCCAATACCGATTCCATGATAATTTACGAGAGATTCTTGAAGTTTTTCAGCATTTCCATGGTTTATCTGATTATGGCAAGAATCGCCAAATCCGGTCGTTACGCCGTAAACCGGATAACCCTTTTTTATAAAACTTTCCAAATATTCCCTGCTTGCGTTAATTTGTTTTTTAAAATCATCGCCGTCCGGAAATTTAACCGATATATTATTTTTTACGACATTGTAGACGTCTTCAACCTTAAGATTGTTGCCGTCGATTATAAGAGATTTTTCCATTTTTGACTCGCCTTACTAATAAAATTTATGAAGGAGGTAGATTTTACGCTCGATTGTAGTATTACAAGTAATGTTATTATTTTTTCCTCATTTTGTCAAGGAAATATTATCTTCTAATTGCGCTTCGGTTTTTTAGGGTGGGAAAATCGACGCATATGTGTCATTTTTTTTTAATCGGTAAATTATTTGTCATTTTCTAAAAATTTATCCAAATTTTTGTAAAGAGTTTTCTACTTTTAGTTGTTATATATATACAAAGAAAAAGGAGAAAATTTTATGAAAAACAAAAAACATCTATTTCATTTTATAGTGTCGGAATCTATGAATAACAACGTCATAGATTTTTTACTAAAAGAGTTCAAAATTAATACGTTCAGTAAACTGTTTGAAACTATGTTTCGCCTTGTTGATAAAAAAATGTCAAAAATGAAGAGAACAATCGGAAATCATCGCTCCGAATACGCCGTTATAGACAATACCAACGATAAAAGGCTGGATAAATATCTCCGGATTAACGAATCTGATTATCTTCAAATAAAAAGATGGCATTCTTTGTATAACGAATTTGGTATGGCCTCGACGGTTCGCGATATTATCTTGTTTTTCTATAACGGCGTTATGAAATACGGGTTGGAAGGATTTCTTGAGATTGTTGGTAAGAAATTAAGGATTGATAAGTTGAAGAACGACTTTTTGGGTAAAATGACACAACTGTTAAATATAGCCGCTCGAAAACAGCTATTATACGCGCTTCTAATCGAAAATTATCCCAGATACGTCTACTCTACGTAGAATTATTTTTTATTTCCGTAACAAACCGGCGGGAACGCATAAAATTATTATATTATGTTTGATTTTTAATCGAAAAAAATATAATATTGTCGTAAATTATAACTTTGGGGAAAGTTAATGAAAAATAGTATAAATATTTTTTCTGAGAAGAAATCAAAAGAAAAGATATCTATGGTTACTTGTTACGATTATTCGACGGCCGTTCTACTTAACGATACAGATATAGATTCTATCTTAGTCGGAGATTCTCTTGGAATGGCTTTTCAGGGGAACGACGATACGCTATCGGTTACAATCGACGACATAATTTATCACACAAAAGCCGTTAAAAAAGGGGCGAAAGATAAATTTATAGTGTCGGATATGCCTTTTTTATCTTTCCAGATATCGCCGGAAGAGACCGTTAAAAACGCCGGTAGATTAATAAAAGAGTCGGGAGCCGAAGCCGTAAAAGTAGAAGGCGGCGTAGAAATAATCGATGAGATTAAAGCTCTCGTCAGGGCAAAGATACCCGTTATGGGGCATTTGGGGCTTACTCCGCAATCGGTAAACGTTTTTGGCGGTTTTAAAGTTCAAGGAAGAAGTCTCGACAATGCGAGAAAAATAATCAAAGACGCGCTTTTACTACAAGAAGCCGGCGCTTTTGCAATAACGCTTGAATGTATTCCTGAGAAACTGGCCAAATTAATAACGGAAAAACTAGAAATACCAACGATAGGAATTGGCTCGGGCAAACATACGGACGGCCAAGTTTTGGTAATAACCGACCTTATCGGAGTATGCCAAAATTTTAAACCCAAATTTGTAAAACAATTCGTAAACGTTGGCGAATCTATTAAGATCGGAGTTTCAAGTTACATAGAAGAAATCAACAATCTTAAATTTCCCGGAGAATCCAACGTTTTTAGTATCTCGGACGATACAATAGAGATTTTGAAAGGGGAGTTTTGATTTGCATTATTTAAAAGACATTTCAGAAGTTCGCAAAAAGATATCCGAATATAAAAAGAACAATAAATCTATCGGATTAGTACCGACAATGGGAGCTTTGCATAAGGGGCACGTATCTCTTATCGAAAGTTCGAAAAAAAGTTGCGATATTACGGTAGTATCGGTTTTTGTTAATCCTATTCAATTTGGTCCTAATGAAGATTTTCATAAATACCCAAGACCGATAGAGCAAGATATAAAAATTTGCGAAGAAGTCGAGGTAGATATTCTTTTCAATCCGGCTGTTGAAGAAATTATTGGAGATAATTTAAAAACTTTTGTCGATATTAGCGATCTCGGAGATAATCTTTGCGGAGCAAAAAGACCGGGCCATTTTAGGGGGGTCGCGACTATAGTTTCAAAATTATTTAACATTACGACTCCAAATAGAGCTTTTTTTGGAAAAAAAGATATTCAACAACTATATATTATAAAAAAGATGGTTGAGGACTTGAATTTTAATATAGAGATTATCCCCTGCTCTATAATTCGGGAAGCCGACGGGCTCGCTATGAGCTCCAGAAACCGTTATCTTTCTGAAAAAGAGAGAATAGATTCTTTAGTAATAAATAGAACTCTAAAAGAAGCGGTAAAATTAATCGAGGACGGAGAGATTAATTCTAAAAATGTTATTAGTTTTTTTGAGAATAAAATAAAAGAGATTAATTCGGCTAAAATTGATTATGTAAACGTTGTAAATGAAAACATGAAAAACGTCGAATTAATTGAAAAAGGAAATATAATAGCGATCGCAGTTTATATTGGAAAAACAAGATTGATAGACAATCACATAATTGGAGAGAAAATATGTTGGTAACTATGATGAAGTCAAAAATTCATAGAGCTACGATAACCGAAGCGGTCCTTGAATACGAGGGGAGTATAACGATAGACAGAGATTTGCTCGATAAAGCAAATATGTTTGAGAATGAAAAAGTCCAAGTCCTAAATATGAATAACGGCAGTCGTCTGGAAACCTATATTATCGACGGGGAAAGAGGGTCGGGTATCGTTTGCTTGAACGGTCCGGCCGCTCGTTTAGGGTATCCCGGCGACGAAGTAGTCGTTATAGCGTATGGGATAATGCCTGAGGAAGAGGCAAAAAAACACGAACCTCTAATTGTAAAAGTCGATAAAAAAAATCGGATTAAAAAAAGTAATTAAGCGCATTCGTTTATTATTCGCCTTTTTCTTTATCGCTATTTTCTTTAACTTCCATGGGTTTTACGTAGTTCTTCAAAAGGACTACCATATTTGCCAGTTTTTTATAAATTTCCAGCATATCGGTTTTTAAATCTTTTGAGAATTCCCATTTAATTTTATGAATATTAATTATCATTTTGGGATTTTTTAAATTATTATCCTCTAAAATATTTTTTATAAGGTTTCCGGCTTTAACAAATTGCGATATGCCCTCATGCAACAATTGGTTAGCTGCGGCGTCAATTTTATCGACAAGTTTAACCAACATTATTTTTGCGCGGTTATCATGTTTAGTGGCAACCATCAATCTTCGTAAATCTCTCCCCCACGCGTCGTCTTCCGAACATCTGTTGTCAAATTCAATAATTTTATCGGACAACTTTGTAAAACCTTCTAACATAGCCGAGTATTCCGACGAATGAGAATTAGTGTCCCACGCGCCTTTTATTATTAGGAGATCGATCCTTGATTTTATCTCCCCTTTCCCAATATCAAGTAAAAAAGCTTTTAAATAATTAATCGGAGCAATATATTTAAAATGCGATTGAACTCCTCTAGACAATAAATTGTCTTCAAGTTTTTGATTATATTGCTTCATCCTAACAATTGCCGTCGTTTGAAATATGTCCATTAAAAGTTTATTTATTTTTTCTTGATTTATACTTTTAACGGCGTCTCGAATTAAATTCTGAATTTCGCTTTGATATTCGTGAATATAATCTTGAACAATTCTAGATTTTGATTGAAAATCCTTAGGTCTAAAATAGGGATCTTTGGTTATTAGTTGAACCATCTTTGTCAAATACCCGTCTTTTTTAATAATTTTTAAATTATTTATCATTTTTTTGAAGATATCGTTTAGTCCTTTATCCTCCGAAACCATACTTATATACTCTGTGATATATTTCCAGTCGCCGGATAAATTAAGCGTCTCGATATAATCGTTTATTGCTATTATATCGTCTAAAACATATTTTCCCTCTAAAATTTCAAAATTTGGTTTATAATTAAAATTGCCTTCCGAAATATTTGAATCAAACTTATGCAACAAGAAAAACCAATCGTAATTAATGATATTTGACAAATCCACAATTTGGTTGTAGGTAGCGTTAATTTTTCTAACAAGTTCCTGATCAAAAGATTTAACAAATTCATTCAGAAGCGATTTTACTTCGAGAATCGCTTTTTGCGGATCGCTTTGCCCTCTTATTAACTCTTCGACTCCGCTTCTTTCAAGTTTAGATTTAATTTGTTTCTGTTTGTTATTAAGAAGAGCGTCAAATAGCAATATTTTTATACTGTTATTATGATTTTTGATATCAAAAAATCTCGCAAAGTTCTGGGAATATCTATATATATCGTAAAAGAAAAAGCCAAAAGCGGGCAATACCTGATCTTTTTTACTTAGATAAAATTTAAGTTTTAATTGCCCCAAATTTTTTCTTATCTCTTTTAATAAGCGATTTTTTACTCTCTCCTCTCTCCCCGTCCCGGAAAAAATATCTAAAATTCTCTGAAAAAAACTTATACTCTCTTTTTTTCCAATTTTTATCGACGGAGTAGAAATCTCTTCCTGATTGGTATTCGGCAAACCAACATTCCTATTTCTATCAGACATCGTTAACCTCGTCAAAATCTATATGAATTTTCCTATATATTTGTAAAAAAGTCAATTTTTATTTTCCTTTTTTTTGTAACTCGTCAGTTTTTCGGGGAGACGTCCCCCTCGATTTCGCGTCCCGCGCGTATGCGAGTGGAAATCGAGAGTTCAGTTCAGTTCAATGCGCCGCATATGTGTCAATTTTATTCTTAACATCATATGCGTCGATTTTATCTTTGACACATATGCGTTAATTTCTCTTCCCCCCAGAAAACGAATTATAAAATTTTCTCCAGATAATAAATCAAACCTCAAAAAATCGGCGGCCGCTTGGAGAGCCGCCGGATTGTTAATACTATTCGTTCACCAACTCATTCAAATCTTTCATAAATTCGTCAACGTTAATACCGTGAGCGGTTATACCTTGTTCAATCGTTTCGTAATGCGATAAAGCGCATCCCAAACATCCAATACCGTAAGCCGAAAAGACTCTTGCCGAATCGGGATATTTTGATATTAACTCTCTTAAATTCATATTTTTCGATATTTGTATTTTGTTCATTAATACTCCTTATTTTTTTAAGAAAGTATAATATAATGCATTCTTAAAAACAATTTTTTTTGATTATTTTATACTATTTTTCAAAATATTTTCCATTACGCCGATAACTTTGTCGACTCCGTTTTCAAATTTGGTTTCCGACAAGTTCCTCTTCATAACGGTTATCTTCTCCGTAAATAATATATCCTCAATTTTATCTAATAAAAGGGCGGAATTCAACTCTTTTTCTTCAATAACCTCCGCCCCGCCTAAATTAACGGTAATTAATGCATTTTTTAACTGTTCGTTATTCGTCGCAATCGCTAAAGGTATAAATATGGCGGGAATTTTCATCGTTAATAGTTCGTTAACCGTTCCGGCTCCGCTTCTGGCTACCGCCAAATCAGCTAGAGCAAAAACTTCGGCTATTTCTTCGTTAATAAACTCGGTTAAATAAAATCTTTTTTGTAAATAATCGGGCAGGGATTCTCTCAAATTTTTCATATCGCGAAAATCTTGACCGTTCATAGCGGCGCCCGTTTGATAGATAATATTACTTTTCTTGAGAAGATCCGGTATAATACTCATAGCCGCTTCGTTTAAAACATGACACCCCAATCCGCCTCCCGTAAAAAAAATTGTAGGAATATTTGGGGCAAATCCAAACCTCTTATATCCGCTCTCCTTGCTTCCTTGAAATATCTCTTTTCTCATAGGGATGCCGGTTAAGACAATTTTTTCTTTTTGGAAATATTTTCCGCTCTCCGGAAACGTAATAGCTACTTTCTGAGCAAATCTACCGGCAATTTTATTTGCCAATCCGGCGTCTACCGTTTGTTCATGTATCAAAATAGGAATATTTTTTATTTTACCGGCGATAACTACCGGAACCGATACAAATCCGCCGGTACTAAAAATTATATCGGGACTAAATTTATTTATTATCAAAGCGCTTTGAACGATTCCAAAAAGAGTTCTAAAAATATCGGAGACGTTTTGAAGAGAAAAATATCTCCTTAACTTACCGGTACATATTGATTTAAATTCAACGCCTTTTTTTTCAATTATTTTTTTTTCTATCCCTTTTTTAGAGCCTACATATAGAATATTAACGTCTTTGAAAAAAGCGTTTTGGCTATTTCTTAGTTCCTCAATAATCGCCAAAGCCGGCATTACATGACCGCCCGAGCCGCCGCCGGTAATTATTATATTCAAATATCTCTCCAAATCAAATGTTTTCAAACGCTTTTTTCAATACTCCGTCTTTTGGCGGTTTGGTAAATAAAGAGACTATCGGAACGACAATAAAAGGAGTTATCATTCCAATGCTAGACGCCATAGGAGATTTACTTTCGCCCAATATAAAAAAGAGAGAGGTCGATACGATGCAACCCGTCAACATTCCGGCAAAAGCGCCTTCTTTTGTAGCTCTCTTCCAATATAGGCCGTAAAAATACGGCGCCATAAGAGCTCCTGCGACGGCGCCCCAAGATAGCGACATAAGAGTTACTATGACGGCAAATTTATATTTTGCTATAAAAAAGGAAATTATTATAAATAACGCGGACAAAAATCTCATCATTAACAATGAATTCTTTTTAGAAATATTTGGATTGATATGACCTTTATACATATCGATCGCTACCGCGGAACTTGAAACTAATACCAAGGACGATAAAGTAGACATAGAAGCCGATAATATCAACAGTAGAATAACCGCCATTAAAACTTCCGGTAATTTATTCGTTAACAGCGTAGGCACTAACGCGTCGAAATTAATCCTTCCATCTTCAGGGGAGATACGAGGGATAGAGGTTTCGTCAAAAAAAATATGCGTCATCGCTCCCGCAAAATATGCGGAAAATACGATTATCAACGAAAAAAATGTCGTTACTATAGCGGCTTTTGGAATAACGCTCTCATTTTTAATTGCGTAAAACTTCTGTACCATTTGCGGAAGTCCCCAAGTTCCAAAAGAGGTCATAAATACTAAAGAGGCAATAGTCCAAAAACCCGGTTGATTCGCCTTAGGAATGTGTTCCGAATACTTTTGAGAAATACTCGCTACCGTTTTCATCAAACCGCCGCCTTCTCCCAGAAGTATCCCTATCATTAATACCGTTCCGATCAGCATTATAATCCCTTGTATAAAATCGTTTAGCGTTATCGCAAAGTATCCGCCAAGAACCAGATAAACGCCGGTTATAAGAATCATTATTAAAAGAGCTATATCGTAATTAATTTTAAAGTTAACTTCAAAAAGATACCCCAACCCCTGAAAAACTGAAGCGGAATAGGGTAATAGGAAAAAGAATATTAGTAAGGAGGAAAAAAACTTAAGATATTTTGATTGGTAGCGTTCTTGTAAAAATTCAGGCATTGTCATAACGTTTAAATTCTGAGTCATCCGTCTGGTTCTTTTTGCCAATACCAACCAAGCTAATAAAGCGCCGAATACAGTATTTCCTAATGAAATCCAAAGAACGTTTAATCCCAACCCCCATCCAAGCTTCCCGGCAAATCCTATAAACATAACCGCCGAGAAATAGGTCGTGCCGTAAGCCATCGCAGAAATCCACGGACCTATATTTCGATTACCCAAAAAAAAGTCGTTTAGATTCGAGGTTTTCCTCATACCCCAAATCCCAATAAAAATCATAGCAATTAAAAATAGAACCAATAAAATAATAGCAAACATTTTTTATTCTCCTTGTTTAAATATCTTATTAATAATATTGTTTTACGATTTTTTCACCCGAATAGCAAATATTTTATCTGTTTTTTTTGCGCCCCGTCGGCTTCTTTTGAAAATTAACGCATATGAGTTGCATATACGGCGCGCCGCTCCTCGATGAAAAATCGGCGCATATGCGTCAAAGATAAAATTAACGCATATGTGTCAAACCAAAGACGCATATGCGTCGAATTTATTTTCCTCGCCCCAAAAGACCGACGGGCGCTTCCTAATTAGTTAATCAAACTTTAATAAATTCCGATAAACGCCGCTTGCCCCTCAAACTTTTCTTTACCGTCTTTTCTGCATGAAAAGAACTCTATTTTTGTCGAGCAACTATTACACTCGCCGTAATTATCAATATTCTCTTTTTTGACTCCCGATAAAATAATTTGCCGACAAACTACCGATTGTAAATCCAAATAATACTCGCCGTCGTTTTTTCGGATAAATTCTGAATAATTATCGTTTTCAAAATATTTAATAACGTCAATCCCGACTTTATAACAACAATCTCTAATACCGGGACCTACCGCCGCATATATATTACTCTCTTTACCGCCAATTTCGATTATTTTTTTTATCGTCTTTGCCGCGATATTTTCTTTTGCTCCTCTCCATCCGGAATGAATTGCCGCGCAGATGCCTTTTTCTTCTTCAAACAGCAAAACCGGAATACAATCCGCCCATGATACTAAAAGTAAAATGTTTTTTTTATCGGTAATGCAGGCGTCGCCGTCTTGAGCGCCGTCTAGCGAATAAGCGCCTCGACCGACATTGTTATCGTTTACATACAAAACCGTATCTGAATGCGTCTGGCGCGGAGAAAATATGGTATTACTTGGTATATTCAGAGTTTCCGAAAGAAAAACCCTGTTCTCTTTAAGAGTCCGCTTGGTTGAAACGCTCCGTCTCGTTAAAGCCATATTCCCAAAAAAGGGCGTTGTAAATCCGCAAATTAAATTATTAAATTCTTTCTTCCATTGGGGAATCAAAATATTTTCTTTAAATAACACATAGCTCCTCTATTTCAGGTTTTGTTATTAAAAAATTAAACAAAAAATAACTATTCGACAAGACGGTAGGGATTATTCTTTACCCTCTTTATCTTTTTCTTTGTTTTCGGCATCGTTTTCGTTTGAAAATTTCTTAAACAATAACTTTAAGTTATACCATATACTCAACTCTTCCGGCGGAGCGAATTTTTTGAATTTTTCGTCGAATTCCCTCTCGCGTTTTTTTTCTTCTTCAAGCTCTTTTTCTCTTTCCGCCTCTATTGCTTCAATTTTTTTCTTATTGAAAGCGAATACTAATATGCCGGATACGATCGTAACGATAATTAAAACAGTATTAAACGATTTTTCCTCTTTCATAAACTTGAGAATCGGAGAAATTGATAATATAATAACGACCGCTATAAAAGTAATATACAAAGCGTTAGTTTCGCGTTTGGTCAAAGCGCTTTCAATTTTTTTAATAACGTTATTTTTATTTAGTTCGTTTTCCCGTTCATAAGGCTTACCTTGAATTTGGCATTTAATATATCCTACTATTGGCTTTACAAATTTTATTACAAAAACTACTATTTTAATTATTATATCGTAGTCTATAAATATCAAAACAATTCCAGATAAAATTAATATTATAACTCTAAAATCCTCTAAAAGATGCGGTATAAAATAAAGATACAGCGTTAAAGCAATAACTAAGGCGTTTAAAAACAGTTTAAAGCCGTTTTTAACCAAATTTTTATTTGCAAAATTAACTATTGCGTTCTTTATTTCCAAAGCTTTTTCTACTTTTAAAACGCTTAATATCCCGCTTCTTATTCTAAGCCAAAAAGCTCCTAACAGATATATTCCCAACGCGCCGAATAAAGCATAATATATATATTTGTTTAGACTAAACTTTACGCTATTAATAGTTATTAGAGCCAGACCGTAAATAAAAAGAAAAGTAACTATATTTTTAATCGACGACCCTAAACTCCCGCCTTCGTATATTTTATTTAAAGTCTCTTTTTTAATTCCTACATCTTTTACGGCGCCAACTATGCCGTCAAATAAGAAAAATATATAGCACGATAAAAATACGGAAATTGTTAAATACAATACTATCGTCAACGACAACCAATTTTTAACGTCTAAATTAGAAATTAAATAGCAGGAAGACCCGATAGTTTTTGAGGTAAAATCCGTCTGAATTTTTGTAGAATCAAAATTTTTGATCTTAATATATCTGATTTTTAAAGCTATATTTTTATATACCGACGCGTCCGGACCGACGTTTGTCGATAAAGCAAACCTTTTTACGTCGGTTAACGGTAAATTGAACTCTACAAAGTTTATTTTATTTCTGGTTACAACCTTTTCCGTTTTCAGAGTATTTTTTGCAAATCCTTTAACATTCTCGTAATAGACGTCGGTCTTGCCGTTTTTAACGTTATTAGCAAACTCGGCTCTTATCGTCAATTGACTGGTCGCAAAAGCCGTTATGGACAACGCTAAAACTATCAGCGCCGACGCCGATCGAACGATAATATTCGTTTTACTCTTTTTCTGAAAATAAGGAACTACCGATTTACTCATTAATGGGTAACTTAAAAAGTATAAAACAACGCAGATTCCAATAATTACAAGAAAAACACTGTTTTTATTTTCCTTGAATAGACCGTTTAAAACAGAAGAGTTTTTTTGCGCTATATATCCCGAGCCGACGCCGTTTCCGACTCTCGAGATATAGGAGATACTATTTTCCGCGTCGGCCGATGCGTCGAGCGGCGGAAGCTCGAGAAATTTCAAAAGCTCGTCCCCTTCGATAATTTTTATCATCTTTTTCTTAACCAATCTTATGTTTTTTGAGAATTTTATCGATTTAACGGCTATATAATCTTTAGTCGCGCAACTTAACGAAGCCAAATCGATATTAATTTTTTGCGGATCGTACGCGACTTTTTGGATCTCAACGCCATATATATGCGTATACGGGCTCGTCTTATAGACCGAACTGTCGTATTCTTTATTATAAATAATAAACGAAGCCATCTTGGGCTTGGCGTTTTTCATTGAAACTATTTTAGAATCAAATCCAAGTATCGAATTCTCGTAATATTCTCTATTAAAATCCGCTATAAACCGTATATCTTTACTTTTTTTTATGTCTTTGTCGGTAAAAAAATTAACTTCTTCCCCTACTATATTAGCGGCGATTATTTTTGAGCCGTCAATTTCAAGATAAAATTTAGCGCTATCGACGGTTGCGTCGTCCGTCAGCTCTATCGCGCTCTGAAAATAAGGAATATTCAGTTTAAAAGTAATATAGTCGGATACTCCCGACGACAAGATATTACGGTCAAAATCAAGACTCCATTTTTCAACGACATTATTCTCCCCTTTTTCGACGGTTAATAAACGTTGCGTTATATTTTTTGTTATATCTATTTTGTTATAATTCATAATCTTTGACTTAACGGATAAATTTAGTTCTCTCGCCGTAATCAAGTTTGGAGTTTCGGCAGAGTTGATAAATTTCCTTAACGCTTCGTTTAGTTCAAATATAAAGAAAATATTCTTCTTATCGTTATATATCGAGTCAAATCGGCATTTTATACCATTAATTTTTAATTCGGCTTCTATCGTATCTCTATCGCAACTGGCGTCGTTTATAAACGTCTCGTTTTTACTTTTTAATACCGCGATTTTATTGTAAGACAGATCGACTATAATCGGATTAAAAGCTTTGTATTTAGCAAAAACGTCCATTGTTTTAAATGAATCAGAGACGGAAAGTTTTTCGCTCAATATATAATTTTTTACCGCTTCGTTAAAGAGGTAAGCTTTGCCGATTAGATTTTGGTATGCTGATTTTTCGTCGGACGAAGTTGTTTTATCCGCCATTATATCGCTTAATATCTTGGCTATATCTTTTTCGCTTTTCATTTTATCTAGAGAAGCCGAATATCCCCACTCTTCGTAAGCGTAACCGTTTTTAACTTCAAAATTTTTCAGTTCGGTTTTTTTATTAAGGTCTTTCAAAATTATATTAAGCGCGGTCTTTTCGCCGTTATTTATCTTAGTAATATAATCAATTTTTAAGTTTTCTATCGTTTTGCAGTCCTTATTTTTTTTGAAAAAATAGGTAAAATTTTCTCTCTTAACAAATTCCTGATTTTCGCCGTTAATTGTCAAATTTATTCTTACATTCTCAATATCCGCCGAAGGGTCGGTTAAAAAACTATTCTTACCATTGGTAGTTATCGTAAAGTAACTATAAAAGCTGTTCAAGGGTATATTCTGCTCGTTTAATTCCCATGTTTCATAGGCGACGCCGTCCCTAATGTTAAAATCCGAAAGCTGAATATTATTAAATAGCGGGAAGTCGCTTGAGTCAATTATTGAATTAGCGAAACCTATTTCCAATTTATCTTCGTTATACAATCCCAGATCGTTCAAATTAAATTTGTTTGTAGTATAAGAATTTTCGGTTTCAAGTTCAAAATCGCTTGTTAAATCCGCCGAACGAGACTCGATCTCCATTGTATCGGGAAACCAATCAAATCCCAGCTCTATCAACGCGTATAAAAATATAAATATACCCAATATAGAAAAAATTCTGATAATTCCATATTTAAACAATAGATTCTTTAAAAACATAAATTCTCCTCCGTATGGAAAAAAGTTGATTTGCAATTAATAATTTGACTATAATATTAGATTTTCCGATTTTTGTAAAGAGTTATCAGTTTATAAATTTATATATACGGACGTCGCCGATTTTCTTTTCCAAAACGACTTTTCTTTTAATATCGTACTGTTTTAGCGTCTTTTCTCTTTTATCTTTGTCGGTATAGTAATCGTAGTTTTTATCAATTTTGGCAAGAATTTCGTCGGTTCTTCTCGGCCAACTCGGTATTAAACGCTCTTCGGATAAAGCGTTGGCAAAAATATAGTAATCGATAGAATCAAGTACCGATACGACGTATTTGACTTTATAAAAGTCCATCGCTTTTTTAAGCCCTTCTTTTGCCGCCATATCCCTAACCTCGTTTGAAGAAAGAAATCCGCTATAATCGTAAATCGCCGGTATCGAAGTATAAAGAGTCGGAAAATACGCATTCCCCAGAGGGATATAATACTCGTCGGAGTTCATATTATTTTTTAAATACTCCGACGCCGCCTTTGCCCCTTCGTATTGATAAGACAATAAGCGCGCCGTATACTGATAATTGGCTCTTGTAAGAAAAACCATAACTACCAATATGAAAATATAAGAAGCCGCTTTAGAACCGAGTTTCTTGAAAATATAATATATCGGCAAAGCGGCGGATATAAAAATAGTAATCATAATAATTATAGTATAATAATGATGTATATAGATAGATTTCGACGCAATAACGGTATAAATCGCCGATCCGACAAAAAACGCCGATATAAGCGCAAATATTTTTGATTTATAAAACATTAACGAGAATAAAACTCCCCAAACTCCTATAATAAAAATTATCTCGCTGGAGTAATTAGCGTATCTTCTCAATAACAAATATCTATAAAAATCAAAATTAAACAGCAATTTCATATCGGTTATAAACGATGGAAATAACCTGTAATAACCTCTTAAATATATCAATAAAATCAACAAACCGACTAATAATGCGATAAAGCCTGCGATATAATATTTATTTCTTGAGATTTTCCTTAAAATATCGTCGTAACGATTATAATTTAACTTAATAGCGTAATATAACAAAATATAAATCGCTATATACGTTATTGATAAAAATATAGCCAAACCGGTATTTTGTATCAGATAAAAAATCGAATATCTTTGAGCTAAAACGACGCTAATAGAAAATAAGATTATTATAAAGAATATTTTTATTCTGGCGACGGGGTCTTTTATATTATAGAAAGTAAGAATCGCGATAATAGGAAGCGAGTAGATAGCAAGCGATATTTTGACCGCAAATCCTATCCCGAGAAGTATAGAAGCGAGATATAAACGTAAAAACCCGCCGGTTTGAAAATATTTCAATAGATTATAAAGCGACATAAGAAAAAACAGAATAATAATCGAATCGTAAACCGTCATAAAAGTAGAAATATGAATTACTTGATTAAAAACCATAAAAGTAACGGCTATAATTGTCATTTTTAATGGAAAATATCTTCTAATTACCAAAAATGAAAATATTATTATTAATACGCCTACAAGCGCCGTAACAATCCTGACGTTTAGTTCGATAGAATTAAATTTAAAAATTTCAAAGCATACGTATAACGCCCATTCCAAAATAGGTATAGAGCCAAACGCGTTTCTAACTCCGTCCGGGTTGTTTATCGGGTTTGTCGAATATTTTGCTTGATTCCAAAAAGGATTATTTTTTTCAGCCATATATTTTGCCGGCTCTACGTACGAGTTATATTTCGCGGTAACCGACCCGCCGGCAAAAGATAAATTCATATAAGGCGCTTTTACGCCTATAAATATCGCTACCAAAATGATAATAGCAATAAATCCGGCAAAATCCGAATTAATATACGCTAAAACTTTACCGACGACGGGTATCCGGTATTTTCCGGGATTCGCCGTAATAAACGCGGATCTCTTCTCGACTATTTTTTTTGTTTCTACGCCGGATTCTTCAATTATATTTTTAATAATCCGCTTATCGATAAAAAATGCCTTTATCGAATCGTATAAAAAAAATATATAGAGAGCGAGTATTACGGAGCCGATAAATATTATAAATTTAAATTTGTAATTTATTTTATTTACAAATTCTTTAGCGTCAAACCTCGATATCAGTCTGATTTCGTTTTGCTTAATTTTGTCAAAATCAAACAAATTAACGACGCTTTTCCCGTCGATTTTCTTTAAAAATAGATTAATATTGGTTTCGTCGATATATTTACTAAAAGTAACGCTTTTTACCTCCGTAAAATCCGGAAGAATTTTAACAGAATTTATAGGAAATATTTCAACGTTCGCCGGTTTCTTTTTATAATCCAATTCTATTTTTATCTCTGAAAAATATTTGGTTTTTAGCGGATCGTATATAAAATAAAAGCCGGCGCCGTCTCTGCGAAAAAACTCCGCCGGATCGTTATCTAAATACAAAACCATATCGACAATATCTGCCGCCGCCTCGTCTTTAACATTTATGGATAGGTATCTATCTAAAGTTCGCGATTTATACGTAAAATCTACAGATTTCCAGACAATTCTTTCGGTATTATCAGAATTTTCTAAAAAAAACAGATCTTCTATTCCGGAGACACTTTTTTTATCATTGCTGAAATTTTGTAATTCGCAAGCGCAATCGATTACTAATTTGCCTTCTTCGAAATAAAAACTGCCGTCTTTATCAAAATATTCCAGCGGTCCGGACTCTGTTTTAACGGTTATTTTGTTGAAAGAAAAATTCAAAATAGATATATTAATAACGTTTACTATTACAAAAACAGTCGAAGGAATAAAATACTTTAAGAATTTATTTAACTTGATATTTTGCATTAAATTTTGTTTAAAAAAAAACACCTTGACTGACAAGGTGTTATTTTTCCTATTACCGGATAATTAAGCTACAGTCTCAATATTAACATTACTATTATAAGTAGTATCTACAGGGTCAACTGGACAAGCGACTAAGCTCATGATAGCGATAACAATTACCACCGGCAATACTATAAGAAGATTCTTAATTTTCTTCATATCCTATTCTCCTTACTATTTTTAATAAACTATATAGTTCATTATACCTCTATTTATAAAAATGTCAACAAAATATTGAAAAAAAAAATAATATTTTTTATATATTTTTTGATTTAGGGTATTATTTTGGATAAAGATATTTATATATATTTATTATAACCATATTTTTGTTTTAAAGACCATTATCTCGTAATATCTTTAAATATCTTCAATATACTTCTCTTTATAGTATATTTTTTTAGTAAAAAATTTCAATAATATCCATTTTTAAAATTTTATTTACTTAATATTTTCCTTTTTTTACTAAATTGTATTATATTTATAGTTAAATTTTAAATTTATTAAATATAATTTCCGAAGTTATCGATAGAGGAATGGAGGAGAGCTTATGAACGCCGTTTCGATTACAAATTTAAATTCCGGCTCTTATTCGACGGAAGATATATTCATTTTCGAAAATTTGTTTTTTTATCCGAAAAATCTGCCGGTTTCCGAATCCCACATTAATATTTTGAAAAATTGGAACGTAGAAAACGTATTCACAAACGGCAATCTCCTTAAAGCTGAAAAAGATGAAATTCCTAAGGAAGGGGCAAATAAACTTCTTGAGGATTTGTTTGATAACGACGAAAACGAAAGTCCGGAAAAAGCTCCTGAGAACGTTAATAAAGCCGGCGAGAAAAGCAAAATTAATTCTTCAAATCCGGAAGTAAAATCCTCCGCTAAAAGCGAATCGATTGTAACAAACGTTAACGAACCGTTTAAAGACGCTTACAAAAAATGGATTTTGATGACGGTAAATTTTTTTAACGATATAGTCTCAAAAAAAACTCTCGATAAAGAAAAAGTTTTGGGACTTTTAAAAGAGATTAAGCAGACTATATCCTTTAACAAAAACGACGCGCTTATGATGTTCGGCAGACCTATTGAAGGAATATCCTATATTTACACAAAAACAATAGAAACCACAATTTTATCTTTTATTTTAGCCGAATCAATGAATTTAGTCGACTACGCCGTTTCAAATCTAGCGATAGCGACCTTATTTCACGATCTCGGTATGATAAAAATTCCTAAGCCAATATTGCAAAAAACCGGTCCCTTAACAAAAGAAGAGTTAACGGTCGTTCAAAATCACACAATAATCGGATTTAAGTATTTAAAAGAGATAAATTATTCCGTTATAATAGCGTCCGGATCGCTTCAGCATCATGAAAGGGTCGACGGCAAAGGATATCCTAACAGAGTCTCGGCGGATAAGATCACCGAAATAGCCAAAATTATAGCGGTAGTCGACGCTTATTGCTCCGCAATCGCCGATAAACCTTTTAAGGATCCTTTACACGCAAAAGACGCCGTGCAGGATCTATTAAAAAGCGGAGGCACCGCTTACGACCCGGCCATATTGAGAGAGCTTGTTAAAAATATTTCTTTTTACCCGGTTGGCAGTCTGATCCGACTGTCAAACGGTATTCCGGCTAAGGTCATAGGCACCTCCGGAGTAGCGATGAGACCTATCGTTAGAACGATTATCTTAAATTCAAGCGGCGCGACGGAAGGGGAAATAATCGATCTTAGCAAAAGGAACGATTTATACATAAAAGGGGTTTTTAAAAAATAACCATTTTTAACATTTTGGGAATATTTTTATGCAGATAAAATTTCACGGCTCAAGAGGTTCGATACCCGCTCCCGGGATAGATACTATCAAATACGGCGGCAATACCAGTTGCGTCGAATTTGTATCCGACGAAGGACAAAGGATTATAATCGACGCCGGCACCGGAATAAGAAAAATAAATCGAACCCAATTTAACGACAAAATATTGCTTTTCTTTTCCCACTCTCATTGGGATCATCTGCAAGGCTTGCCTTTTTTCAATCAAATTTTCAACCCCGACGCTAGAATCGAAATATTACTAAACGCCCGCTATTACGACGGAATAAAATCCGATCTGCTTAAACAGATGTCGGGCAAAAGTTTTCCGATTCAGTTTGACAGTCTTCCTTGCGATATTAAATTTATTAAAATAGAAGAAAAATACGAGATCGACTCAAATCTATATGTTGAAGTTTTTGAAAACGCTCATCCGGGCGGATCTTCCGCCATCAAAATTGTTAATAAAAACAAAATATTCACGTTTTCAACCGATAATGAGATAAGCATTATGAAAGAGAGAAAAACCTACGATAATTTTGTAAAATTTTGCTCAAATTCAACAATTTTGGCTCACGACGCTCAATATTTAGACGCTGAAATGAAAAATAAAAAAGGCTGGGGACACTCCTCTATACAAGACGTTTGCGATTTATTAATAGAATCGCAAATTCAAACGGGCTTTTTTACGCATCACGACCCGGAGAGAACGGACGATCAAATTGACGATTTTGAAAATATCATTGCAGAAAAAATATCCCGCTCCGGAAGATTAACGACCCTATCCGGCGCGCGCGAAGAAGACGTTATAGAAATTTAAACTATAATCGAAGCCTATTTCGTCAAACGCAATAAAACGTTAAACGACGCTTAGTCGGTAATCAATAAATAATAGACTTGTCTTTGTACGTTTCCAATAGATCGTTAAGCGAATTCGCGCGCAAATCGTTGCCTTTTTTTTCTTCTTCCAACACGGTTATGGCGCTAATAGCCGTATCTAACGAAGTTATACAGGGCGTCCGAAGTTCGACGGCAAGTCTTCGTATTTTGAATCCCAATTTTCCGGGGTTTTTGCCTTTAGTCGGCGTGTTTATAATCAAATCTATAACATTATCCTTCATCAATTCTATAACGTTCGGAACGCCGTCTCCGGGCAAATAAGCCGGATTAATTTCAATCCCTTTATCGGCTAAAAACTTATAAGTTTCCTTCGTTCCATAAAGCTTATATCCAAGATTTAATAATCTTTGAGCTAAATCAAAAAGCTCCTCTTTATCTCTATTGGCTATAGAGATAAGAGCGTTTCCGGCTTTTGGAATATTAATCCCCGAAGCGCTCATAGCTTTAAAAAGCGCGTTGACTTTTTTAAATCCGAGCCCCAAAACCTCTCCGGTAGATTTCATTTCAGGTCCTAGACTGGTCTCGACTAATTTCAATTTATCAAAAGAGAATACCGGAGCTTTTATAGTATAAAAATCCGGCGGAGTTAATAGTCCGGTCGAGTAACCAAAATCCTTTAATTTTTTACCGGTCATAATTCTAGTAGCTATACTAACCATTCCAATACCGGTTACTTTACTGATTATAGGAACTGTTCGGCTGGCTCGCGGATTGACCTCTATACAATAAACCTTGCCCCCTTTGATAACGTATTGAATATTCATTAAACCTACGACTTTCAACGCGCGTCCTATAGCTACCGTATTTTTTATGATGGTACTCTTTTCGTCTTCGGTAAGATTGAAAGGAGGAAATACCGCCATAGAATCCCCGGAATGCACTCCGGCCCGTTCGATCTGTTCAAATATTCCCGGAATAAACACGTCCTCTCCGTCGCAAATAACGTCGACTTCAGCCTCTTTACCAAGAACGTATCTATCTACTAATACGGGATGTTCGGGACTAATGTCTGTGGCAAACCTCATATATTGAAAAAGATCGTCGTCGTTATTTACTATCTCCATAGCGTGACCGCCTATTACGTACGACGGTCTGACTAACAACGGATAGCCCAATCTGTTCGCCACCCCAAGAGCTTCGTCAAAAGAAACTACGCTCTTCCCTTCAGGTTGTAACGCTCCCAAAGAATGAAGCAGATCGTTAAATCTTTTTCTATCCTCCGCTATATCGATGCTGTCTATTGAAGTTCCCAATATTTTTATACCCGCGTCGTAAAGCGGTTTAACCAAATTTATCGCAGTTTGCCCTCCAAACTGAACGATAACCCCCTCGGGATTCTCTTTATCTATAACGTTCAAAATATCTTCGATATTTAGCGGTTCAAAATACAGTTTGTCCGACGCGTCAAAATCTGTCGATACCGTTTCGGGATTATTATTGATAATGATCGACTCGATTCCCTCTTCGGCAAGCCCCCATACGGAGTGTACGGAACAATAATCAAACTCTATCCCCTGACCAATTCTTATCGGACCGGATCCTAAAACCAATATCTTCCTTTTATCGTTTACAACTACTTCGTCTTCTTCCTCGTATGTCGAATAATAATACGGCGTATGAGCTTCAAATTCGGCGGCGCAAGTATCTACCATTTTGTAAACCGGTATAACGCCGCATAACTTTCTAAAAGCTCTAAACTCAAGGTGAGTCGTTCCTATCATCCTCGCAATATACGTATCCGCAAATCCTCTATCTTTTATTTTCCTTAAAAACGCTATTACCTTTTCTTCCGGTTTTTTACCCGATAAAA
This sequence comes from Spirochaetes bacterium ADurb.Bin133, assembly GCA_002070605.1. Classification (GTDB taxonomy): domain Bacteria; phylum Spirochaetota; class GWE2-31-10; order GWE2-31-10; family MWDO01; genus MWDO01. Next base: position 84,040 of record MWDO01000001.1, on the reverse strand, counting down.
CCGTCTCTTTAGTAAAATAATTTTTAATCTCTTTTTCAAGCAGTATAATATTTTCAAACTTCTTGAGAAAAAACATATCTATTTTAGTATCGCTTGCTATCTTACCAATCGGATATCCTCTTCTAAGAAGCTCAAATATAACAAACATTCTTCTATCGTCGACTAATTTAAGATACTCGACCAATTTTGCGTCGTCCCAATCGGCTATCGATTTTAAATAAGGTCCGTCGACGCGCATCTCAAGCGATCTTATAGCCTTCATAAGCGACCCTTCCAAAGATCTATCAATAGCCATAACTTCGCCGGTCGCTTTCATCTGCGCGCCGAGACTTCTATCTGCGGAAACAAATTTATCAAAGGGCCATCTGGGCGCCTTTGTTACAACGTAATCTATGGCGGGCTCAAAACTTGCCAACGTCTTTTTTGTTACCGAATTTTCTATCTCGTCGAGCCGCAATCCTATCGCAATTTTCGAAGCTACTTTGGCTATCGGATATCCCGTCGCCTTAGACGCCAACGCTGAAGAACGAGACACTCTGGGGTTGACTTCTATTACTATATATTCAAAAGAGTAGGGGTCAAGCGCAAACTGTATGTTGCATCCCCCTTCTATCCCCAAAGCCCTTATTATCTTTAACGAAGCCGCTCTCAACATCCGATACTCTCTATCAGCCAAAGTCTGACACGGAGCGACTACCAGGCTGTCTCCCGTATGTATTCCGACAGGATCGACGTTTTCCATACTACAAATAGTAATACAAGCGTCGCCGGAATCTCTCATAACCTCGAACTCTATCTCTTTCCATCCGGCTACCGATCTTTCGATTAACAACTGCCCTATTCTGGAATTTTTTATACCTTTCATTGAAATATTAACAAGATCTTCTCTATTGTCGGCAATACCGCCGCCCAATCCGCCCATCGTGTAAGCGGGTCTTACTATTACGGGATATCCTATCTCCTCGGCAAAATCGACGGCGCCTTTTACGGTATTAACAATAGCGCTTGGAGGAATGGGCTCGTTTATCTCTATCATCAGATTTTTAAACAACTCTCTATCTTCCGCTTTTTTAATCGCCATTAAGGGAGTTCCTAAAAGTCTAACGTTGTATTTATCAAGAACGCCGTTCTCGCTAAGCTCGACGGCAAGATTTAATCCCGTCTGACCTCCAAGCGTCGGCAATAACCCGTCGGGTCTCTCTTTTGCGATGATCCTCTCAACCGAATCGATTGTCAACGGTTCCAGATAGACCTTATCCGCCATATTTAGATCTGTCATTATTGTAGCCGGGTTAGAATTGACAAGAACAACTTCAAGCCCCTCTTCTCTAAGAGACTTGCAAGCTTGAGTTCCGGCGTAATCAAACTCCGCAGCCTGCCCTATAACAATCGGTCCCGATCCGATAACCAGCGCCTTTTTAATATCTTTATATAACGGCATCCAAAATTCTCCAAACTGCTACGGAAAAAAAATCGGGGCAAGAGGATTCGAACCTCCGGCCTCTCGGTCCCGAACCGAACGCGCTACCAGGCTGCGCTATGCCCCGTAAAAAACAACTTTGCCATTATAACTTTTTTTTTTATATTTTCAATAAAATTTGAAGATATTTTATTAAACGTCGTCGGTTTTCAAAATCGCCATAAAGGCGGATTGAGGTATCTCGACATTCCCGACCATCTTCATTCTTTTCTTTCCCTCTTTCTGTTTCTCTAACAACTTTCTTTTTCGAGAAATATCTCCGCCGTAACACTTTGCAATTACGTCTTTTCTATACGCGTTTATGTTTTCTCGCGCGATAATATTATTTCCGATAGCCGCCTGTATAGGGATCTTAAATTGCTGTCTCGGAATATGCTCCGTTAGTTTTTCGCAAATTTTCTTCGCTCTGTTTCTTGCGCTCTCTTTATGAACCAAAAACGACAAAGCGTCTACGGGTTTGCCCGACACCAGAATATCGACTTTAGCCAAATCCGTTCTTTTCATATCGGTTATCTCGTAATCAAAAGAGGCATATCCTTTGCTCATTGATTTTAATTTATCGTAAAAATCGTAAATAATCTCCGCCAAAGGCAAATCGTATTGAAGTTCTACTCTCTTTTCGTCGAGATACCTAAAATTCGTCTGAGAACCTCTTTTTTCAATACACAAATTCATAATAGAGCCAAGATATTCTTGAGGTAAAATAATTGTCGCCTTTATATAAGGCTCTTCAATATAATCGATTTCCGTCTCGTCGGGATAATTTAACGGATTGTCAAGGAATACGCTATCGCCGGACTTTAAAAAAATATTATACTGAACCGAAGGCGCCGTTAAAATTAACGAAACGTCAAATTCCCTCTCTAAACGTTCCTGTACGACCTCAAGATGAAGTAGCCCCAAAAATCCGCATCTAAATCCAAACCCCAACGCCGATGAAAAGTCCTTCGCATATATAAGAGAAGAATCGTTTAACTTTAACTTTAACAACGCGTCCGCTAAATCTTGATAATCGTCGGAAGATACCGGATATATTGACGAAAAAACGACCGGTTTTATCTCTTTAAATCCGGCTAACGGTTGCGGCGCGGGGTTTTTCAGGTTTGTAATAGTATCGCCGATTAGAACGTCCGCTATATTTTTAATTCCGGCTATTACGTACCCCACGTCGCCGGGCGATAACTTATCCGACTTATCCATCCTAAGTTTAAAATACCCCGTCTCCTCCACAACATAATTTGTCCCGGTCTGCATAAGAAGTATCTCGTCTCCCGCCTTGATCTCGCCGTCAAAAACTCTCGTATGAATAACTACCCCTCTATATTCGTCGTAATGACTATCGAATATCAGAGATTTTAGCGGACTGTCAGTCTTTCCTTCCGGAGGGGGTATGACGTTAACGATAGCTTCAAATATATCGGCGATTCCTATGCCCTCTTTTCCCGACGCTAATATAGCGTTTTTCGGATCTAATCCAAGTTCGGTTTTTATCTGTTTCTTTACCTCTTCGACGTTTGCCGAAGGAAGGTCTATCTTATTAATAACTATGATAATCTCGAGGTTCAACTCCAAAGCTAAATATAAATTGGCTAAAGTCTGAGCCTCGACTCCTTGAGTCGCGTCGATGAGCAATAACGCGCCCTCGCACGCTTTGAGAGACCTGGAGACTTCGTAAGTGAAATCGACGTGCCCGGGCGTATCGATGAGATTCAAACTATACTGATTGCCGTCCTTAGCGGTATAAGGAAGTCTAACGGCGTTGCTCTTTATGGTAATGCCCCGCTCCCTCTCGATATCAAGATTGTCTAATATCTGATCCTTATACTCTCTTTGGGATATAATATTACTAAACTCGATAAGACGGTCCGCCAAAGTAGACTTACCGTGGTCAATATGAGCTATGATGCTGAAATTTCTGATCCTGTCCAAAATATTGCGCTCCTTGTCCTATTTACGGCTCGCGCCCAACTACTCTATATTTTTTTAAAAATTCGCAGAAAAATGTTAATCTCATTTATCCGATCTTATCAAGAACTTACATACTATCATAAATATTATTATTTGTGAATTTTTTATGATTAAAATCGCGCAAAAAATCGAGGGATTGTCGCGCTTTGTGATAAATATATAATATAAAAAAGCGAACGTTGCCGTTTTAGTAAATTTAAATTTCTACTTTCTATTTCTCATATATATTCCCCGTAATATAAAGGGAATGTATAAAACAATGAACATAATCAAAATTACTAATAAAAGTCCAAATCTATAATAATCTCCAAATAAATCAAGAAAACTAGCAAATTGCGGTTTTTTCATCAAAAACAAGTAATTAGACCCGATTATCAGATTTATAACAAAAACAATACCCAGATAAAAAACCGAAAAAATATACGCCGCAACGGCGCTTTTTATAGTTATGGTATATTTTTCTATAAACAAAAAATAAAAAACGGAAAAAAGTATTACTCCATGGGCAAGAAAATATTCAACAAATCTAAAATGAGGGAAATTATGTATAATATTCGGAAAAATTAAAGCATAAGAACTCCCGATTATCCCCCAGAAGTATTGAACGCTAAAGACTATTCTGTTTTTTGTTAAAAATAAAATAAATACCAAAATTAATGATACAGAACATATATTTAAAGGTAAAGATTCTTTTATAGTAAAGTTTTCGTTTACAATAAGCCAAATATCGTAGGATATTTGAAGAATTAAGGCAAAACACCCCAATATTAGTCTAAAAATCTTTTTATCTCTATCGGACTTGTTTTTTAAGATATATAGTAAACTTATTGATAAAATAGCTATCGACATAAGCGCTAATATATGAATCGCGGAAAAGGTTTTAAAAAAACTTGAACTTTTTGCAGAAAAAAAATTAATATCCATAACCGTTAAAACCGCCGTTTTCGTTTTGATTATCAAACCAGTAGTCTAATACTTCAAAATAATTTTCTACGACGCCGTTCCCCATCAAAGCGTTATCAGAACAAAAAGAGAGTTTGCCATAAGAATCTTCGTCCTCTATCGCGTTATACCAGCTTTGATACCGGTAAACTTTATCTCCTTCGTAAAGAGCATTTCCATCAGGGAAAAAAAACGACAAACCGTTGACATTATTCTGAAATCGTTGAAAATATTTACCGGAAAAGGAGTATAATATAACCTCGTTTATTTTTTCCTGAACTTCCGCCGCCATATTATTTATATATTGAGAAAATTTGTTTGATAAAATTATTTTTTTACATATATCGTAAATATCAAAATAGCAATAATCAATCCATTCGTCTACCGACGAACTATCAAAATAAAAAAGCGCGTCCGCCTGATTAATTTCCCCTTTCCCTCGAATAATCTCAATATCCGCTAAGTTATCCTTTAAAGCTACAAATAAAGCGTCAAGAGAATATTTTAGGTCTACGCATTTTTCAGTATTGTAAAGAGCTAGAGCTTGATCGTCGGTTTCCAAAGAAGTATAATCATACTGCTCCTCAATAATTATCCTCCCTAAATCCTCCGGAGCCAATAAATTGGACGGATAAATTGATCTTTTCTCTCCCGTAATATCGTTCATTTTATTTTCTACAACAACCGCCTCGTTTTCTGTAATCCTTTGAAATATACCCGAATAATTCCATCCGTACCCTCATTCCGTAGGAGGCGACGCAATAACATAATCGGCGCTAAATCTACCGTTATTTCTCCTTATTTGATATAAAAACTCAATATTTCCCATAAAACAGGCGTCTAAACCCAATATATCGACAGAATACTCTTTAGATAAATAGTCTGTCCATTGGCCTGTATATATCCACTCGTCATACGCCTCGTCGTATACTATGTTTCTACTGCCGTTAGCGCTTCTCGCTCCGCCGCCATGCGAACCGATAATTAAAGAGTAATAGCGAGCCGGAAAGTTATTTTTGCAATATTCAATAAATTTCTTTAAAACAAGGATATCCGCCGAATTAAAGTTATAACCCCCGCTATCCGGCGTTGTATCATAAAAATAATCTTCTTTTTCTAACAGTTCTATCCGATTATCTCTTTTGACTCTATAAATTCTACATCCGGAGAAATTTTCGCCAAAAATGGTAGAATTTATAGAATAAAAGGCACTTCTGTCTATGAATATTATAACGTTGCATCCCCCTTGATAAGCCCCTTTAATAGCTTTGACGTTCCTTAACAAATCGTACTCCAAATTGTTATCCGCTCCGAGATAAAACATCATAGTCCAATCTACGCTAATTCTATCCGAATCATCCTCCTCGGTTTGATCGATGGGAACAGAGCAACAATAAAACAATAGGGGACAAAATAAAACAAAAAGTATATTTTTCAACCTCTATTTATCCAAGCAATACCCTATGCGATATTCGATCCCAAAACTTATATAACCGTATGCGGGTCTCATTATTGAATAGACGTCGGTTGTATATTTTCCTACGTCAAAAGAGTATTCGAAAAAACCTCCGAATATGTGGCTTGACGAACTTATATTTACAAAACCTATAAAAAGATACGGGGAAACAAACAGGGTCAAATAATAATATTCATAATACGAAGAAAAAAAAGCGGTAAACGAAAAAACAGCGCCTAACTCAAAAAGAGCGTATTTATTATTCCAATCGTTGCCGACGAGAGCGTTAAACGATATTTTCTGAGAGAGCTCGTTAAAAAAGTTGAAAGTAAAATATCTATATATCAGCAAAGTCATAAAGCCGCCTATATTGATTGAATCTCCAAAGGATAAGCCAAATCCGAGTTTTACATAACCGCCGATCTCCTTAAAAAACTGATAATCAAACTTAAAGCCAAATTCATAAAAATCGAGCGTATCAAACTCAAAAGGAATCAAGCAAACCCCGCTTGAAGCGGCAAAACTAAAATTTTGGCGTACGCCTACATTTTCGGCGTCATTTGAAAAGAGATTTGTCGATATTAAAAATATCAATACAAAAAACGTTAAGACCTTTTTTTTATTCATTTTAATCTCTTAAAATATTTCAATTTATTATCTCATAGCTCAAATCGTCCATATCGACCTTATACGCCCCGTCGTTATTGTCGCTTACAAGCCAAATATAGCCGTTTCTACAATAGGTAACAAAATTTCTTGAATCCCCGTTTAACTCTTTAAAACTTTTAACGGTATAATTATCTTTTTTATCCATAAGCATTATGTAATCCCTATCCATATAATAAAGATAATTTTCGTTCTCATATATTGCGCCAAAAAGATATTCTTCGTCAGTCGTAAAAAGGTAGTTATAATTAAACGTCGGCTCAAAAGAGTTCACAAAATAAACATCGTAAACTAATTTATTATCGTTATTATAATATGCAGAAAATAAATAACTTTTTATTAAATAATAATCATAATAACTTTTATCATTAGTAAATAAATTACTAATGATTTTATTAGTAGTTAAATTATAAATCTTCGGCGCATCGGATTGAAATACAATTGGCAAATATGTATTACCATTGAAGATAAAATACGATCCTATAAAAAGCCCCTCCGGGATTATAATATATTCCGTCTTGTCTATCGATGCGTCGTATGTTAAATATCTCTTAGGAACATTTTTATATCCAACGCTCATCGGTATTACCCACAATTTATCTTCAACTATTTCTAAATAGTCGGGAGTATAATCTAGTCCTATTTCAATAAGACGACCAAATTCAACATCAAATTTTAACAATTTATTGTTTATCAATAAGTACGGGTTTAAATCAAACGATGCATCGTATACCAAATAGTCAATATAAATATTGTTAAACTCATAAGTATTTATCTTCTTGTTTTCTTTCGTATTAATCACATATATTTTATTGCATTTACTTTCCCTATCCAAAAAAAATATATTGTCCTTGTTAGCTTCAATCCCGTCAAAACTCGGCAGATAATCGGGATCGACTTCATTGGAACAGGAACAACAACACAATACAAAAATTAATATCGCAGGCAAAAAAAGTTTTATTTTCATAACTTTTCCTTAAATAAAAAAGAAGTCCCCGTTTTTTTGAAACGAGGACTTACATTTATCACTTTGTAGCCGAAAAAACAGATATAGTCTTAGCGCTATATACCTTCTTACTTACGTAACTCAACGCGGTATACTCTCCGCATGCGCCGTTTTTCTTTACCCACACCCAACAGTCAGCGTATTGATCATTTTTCGAGTTAACAATATCGTCCGGAACTTTCATATTACCGGTACTTTTTCTTGAATAATTGTCCGAGTCGAGGTCTATATCCGCTCCGTATTTATAGCCATACCACGCTATATAACTACAGTAATTTACATTTTGAGGGTCTTTATTTGACCTATCGGTGGTTCGCAACGTTTCAGATACGCAATTGTAATAGCCCGTAAAACTATACCACCCTATCCAGTACGTATATGTTCCGTCGCACCATTTATGATAATCCCGCTTACTTCCGTCCCCGTAAAAATGAGACTCAGCTTTATCAAGCGCTTTTTGCCCTTTATCTTTGCTCGCTCTGTTTACGGTAATCCTGTAAGCGTCGGTAAAATTAGCAAGCGGTTCGTAAGAGGCGTATTCAGCTCTCTCGCCTTTTCTATCCTCCTGTATTGGGTATGCCATCGTAGGATATGAAGCGAGAATACATCTGGAAGCAGTTGAAAGTCGGTTGCTATCTCTCACATTGTAAAATCTATCTCTACTAAACATTCCAGTATGATCAAACCATCCATATATACATGCCCACTCTAAGCACCTTGATACTATGTCGCCATTTTGCCCATATTTCTTAAACCATTCAACAGCTCCGGGTAATTCGCTTTTATACGCGAACCACGGAGTTCCGCTTCTACTTTTGCTCCTCTGTATGTTTAGAGCTTTTAATTTATCCATATCTATATCTACTCCAAACATCTCAGCTATATTTTCAACTTCTTCAATATCGCCGTTCATTAAAAAATAATTTGCCAGTTCCCACGCTTTTACGACTCTTTCGTTTGAATTTCTGTATCTGTTATGTTTGTTAAGCGCTCTGTATTTTTGAGGATTCAGAGTCGCGCCATAGCCGCTTCTGTTCGTTTCTTCTTTAATCGCAACCTCGTTTAACTGCAAACTGTTGTACAACTCGTCCTGAGCCGCGTTAAGCTCTTTCGCTCCCTCGATAAACATATCATCCGAAGCGTCGTCCGTCGAGTCGTATTTGACAACTATATTAAATTCCAACGAGATTTCGTCGATATTTTCCATAAAATACTCTTTTTCTTCATCGGTCGCTTTAGTAAAAATCTCCTCGACAAACGAGTCTATCATAACGTCGTCAACATACTCAAGAGACTCTCCGCCCTCTTCAGTAACGTCGTTCCCTCTTGTAATCCCGGGAAATCTCGACGCGGGAACTATAGATCTGACAAATTTCGAATTAAGATAGAGATCCGCTCCGGTTAAAACCGCTTTCCTGTCGCTTACGACATTTTTTTCATCTTTTATAACTTCCGACCTTTTCGGTATATTCCTCATTTTTAATATACCAACGGCGCTATCATTTTTTACGTCAACCAGCAAAGCGGGGTTGCTACATCCCAATAATAGCAAAAGAGCAAAGACTACTGACACTTTTTGAATCATAATTTACCTCCTAATAATTTAATCAAATTATATAATAAAAATTTAATTTTGTCAATAGTTTTTATTTATAATCTATAATATCTATAATTTCTATCTCTTATTTTATACTCCCTACGCGATATTCAACGCCAATATTTATAAAAAAATTGTCATAATTTCTATAAGGCGTTACATTTATACCAAACTCAAAAAAACCGCCGATAATATGACTGATATTTATAATTTCGCCTTTAACGTTTAAAAACATCCACGAAGTCGTATATTTCAAAAATCCTATAAAAAAATTGGGGGAGATAAAAAACTGAAATTCATAAAAAAAGAAAACAAATTCCGCATTAAGACCAACTTCAATTAGAGCATATTTATTTTCATAATCGCTGCCTATCAAATTTACAAATGTAATTTTCTGAAATAGTCTATTCATAAAACAACGTTGTTGAAAAAATGTATAAATAAATCCCGGTAGCAGCCCGCTTAGTAAAATCGCCGAAGTTATATATGTTCCGATTCCTCCGTATCCCCCCATAGCCGATACATTAATTGAGTCTCCAAGCGCCAGACCGAATCCGATTTTATAATTATTCCTGACTTCTTTAAAAAACAAATAGTCAAATTTTATCGTTAAATGTACCAAAACATGATATTCTATATATTTTGGCTCCTGATAACTTGGTTCAAGAATCAATAAAGAATTAAGAGACAACCCTGAAGCGAAGCTAAAATTCTGAGTAATACCGCTTGAAGTTATTTTATTGTTATTAATAAAAATTAAAAATGTAATAAAAAAAAACATTGTTTTTTTCAATTTATTATCTCATAGCTCAAATCGTCCATATCGACCTTATACGCCCCGTCGTTATCTTCGCTTACGCACCAGATATAACCGTTTTTGCAATAGGTAAGATAATTCCAAGAATCATATATTTGTATATTCTTTAGTTCTATATAGTTGTTTATTATATCCCTTTTTGTAATATTTAAATAATTATTTCCTATTTCAACAAAATATGAATAATTATTTTTTTCAAAAACATTAATTAACAACAAATATTTATCGCTTTTATAAAGAGATTTATAATTAAAAGGTTCAAAAGAATTTATATAATATACCTCTTCATAATCAGACGCTGATGAGATAAATGAATCTTGCAAATAATTTCCAGACAATTTATAAAATGAATGATTTCTATTAAAAAAATTCCCGCCTATATTCTTTTTTTCAGTTAAATTATATAATATGTCGCCATAAGAACTAATTGAAAGAGCTAAGTAGTAACAGTTATTAATAAATGTCCAATCGCCACGAAACAAACCTTCCGGTAATGTAATATATTCAGTATTATTTGTTTTAGAGTCATAAATATAGTATTCTTTAGGCGATCCTTCAAATCCAACGCCTGTTGGAGTTATCCAGAGTTTGTCGCCAACAACTTCAACGCGCTCGGGAGTAAAATTAATACTAAACTTCTCGCATAACCCTGTTTTTGTATTTAATTTTATCGCTTTTCCATTGAGCAATACAATATAAGGATTCGTATCAAACGACGCGTCGTATTCCATGTCGTAAATTATCAAATTTTTAAATTCGTATTTATACAATATTTTATCATTGCTCGTATCAACCGCATATATGATATGTTTTTTATCGTCTTTTATGTTAGATAAGAAAATAGTATTTTCATCTACCTCTATGCCGTCAAACGACGGTAAATAATTCGGATCAATTTCGTTGGAACAGGAACAGCAACACAATACAAAAATTAATATCGCAGGCAAAAAAAGTTTTATTTTCATAACTTTTCCTTAAATAAAAAAGAAGTCCCCGCTTTTTTGAAACGGAGAGTTGCATTTTTAAGTTCTTTCGCTCTCTCGATAAACATATCCGAAGCGCAATCTATAATATCGCATAATTTCAAATAATTTTTACTTGTTTATTAAACAATCCTATCATTTATTAAACAATCTTACAATTTTATCTCTTACTTATCCGGACAATACCCTATGCGATATTCGATCCCAAAACTTATATAACCGCATGCGGGTTTCATTATTGAATAGACGTCGGTTGTATCGCGCAATTCTTAATTTCCAACCCTAGCGATATTTAAAGCCGAAGCCAAGGAAGGCGTGGGCGTATATTCCTCAATATTTTTTTCATATAAATAATCATAATTAACTGATGAAAAAAGACTATTAGGAATTGCATTAATCTTTTTTTTAGTAACTTCAATTGCCTTTTCTGATTGATCAATACCAATCCAAGTACGACCAAGTTCTTGGCTTGCAATTAATGTAGTACCGGAGCCGCAAAAAAAATCCATAACAATACTTTTTTCATTAGAAGATGCTGAAATAATAGTTTTTAATAAATCTAAATTCTTTTCAGTCGGATAAACAGGATATTGATAATCTTTAAAATCCCATATATCTTGAAGTTTTTTACCATCTTGCTCATCTGCAAATATTTTTTTTCTAGGAACGCCGTTACTTGACCATTCAATTAATCCTTGTAAATCAAGTTCTTCTAAAATTTTAGGATCACATCTCCAATGCCTGCCTGCTGGAGGTTTAATACCTCTAAATTCTTGCGATGTAACGCCATTTTTTGTTTCGCCTGGCGCATGTAAAGGAATTGTAGTATAACGACGTCCATTTTCATCAACTTTCTTGAATAATCTATTAATATCATCTTCAGTAAAAATTGTTTTTGGGTCATTCCAAATCAAATCTTTTGTTTTTGAATAAAATAAAATTAAATCTTTTATATTCCCATAAGCTTTACGGTCAAAATTTTTAGGATTACATTTTATTCTTGTAATATCATTTCTAAAATTTTCAACTCCAAATATCTCATCCATAATAATTTTAACATAATGACCGATTTTATAATCAATATGTAAATATATAGAAGATTTGTCTGACATCAATTCTCTTGCTAATATTAATCGTTCCCGTAAAAACTCGAGGAATTCGTTTCCCTTTAAATTATCAGAATATGCAATTTCATCATCTTTTTTTGAACTGATAGTACTTACTCTTTCTTCTCCAATTGTAAATACGGTATTTGTCGAAAATGGCGGGTCAATATAAATTAAGTCAATTTTTCCTTTTAAGTTATAATTAGTTATTAATGCTTTTAATGTGTGTAAATTATTTCCTTTTATTAATTTGTTTGACGATTCATTCCAAATTCCTTCTAAAAAGGCAGGCGGAGTATTATTAACTATATCATTTATATCTTTTTTACCCTTATAATTAAGTTCCATAATCAAATCTCCTTATATTGAGTATATGAAATCCCTTAAAAGTAAGGCGCTTAATATGTTTTCTTCTTTGTAAGTCTCTGTTACATCTCGATACATTTTATTACCACCCTTGATATATAAAACTCCATCGAGAATAGCAATTTTTATTGCTTTAACATTTTTAGATTTTATTGTACTTATTGCATCTGCAAACTGCGTATTTTGATGTCCGCCAAAATCTGTTAAAAATTTTGCTTCGCCAATTATATACTTTCCATTAAATCTTCCAACAAAATCTAACCCTTTATCTCTGTTATAATTAAGGTTTTTTTTACACCAAGATTGCATTTCTGCATCGCTAGCGTCGAGTATAGCATTGTTTTTAGATTTTTCAAAATCAAAAATATTTACCGGGGCAATTCCTAAAGAACCTTTTTTTAACCATCTTTTAAATAATGGTCCAATTTGACGATTTGTTTCCTTTGGTTCTGAACATTTTTCATAAATTTTATCTAAACCCATCTCGTATAATCTTCCACAAAGTCTATTAATAGTATTTGGATTTCTTTCTATTGAAGACAGGTCTCTTTTAAGATATGCAACATAAGAATCTTTAATTGGAAATAAATTTAAGCCCAGTAACATTTTTATTAACTCGATATTGTCTTTTTTCTCAAAACTCTTTTCAATTTTATTCCAAATTTCTTTATCTATATCTCGAATGCCTTCTGGAATAGTTGGATAAATTTGAAAAAGTTCATCTAAGTAATTTCGTTGATTCGCAAAATCTATACTTAATTTAGTCCAATAATTCATAAAATCTCCGCTTTATTGTTTTATGATTACAAAGGATGGCGGTCATTCTTTGTCGCTGGGATAATATACAACAAAAATCTTGTATTTTCAATTTAAAAATTTTCGCGATATTGCCGACAACTTATTTTATACTCCCTATGCGATATTCGAGCCCAAAACTTATATAACCGCATGCGCGCCGCGTTGAGTTCTCTCACATTTTAACAAGATCGTTCAACGACATTTCCGGAATAGATAATCTCCCCCCTGAAATAAAATAATTGACCGTGATTTTCCCTGAATAGTTATTTTCGCTCCAATAATCGAGTTTGCCGCAGTAAGAAAAGCATTTTAAAGTCGCGCTCAAAGTCGAATATCCGGTATTCGCAAAGGGAAAACCGTAGTCCGTAGTATTATCCGAAGAGTAATACGTAACGTCGTAAAGCGACATATTGCCGTCGACGGTAAACTCAACGCTTTTGTAAACATTGCCGCTAACTTCAATGCCCCATGCTCCGACAAGAGAGTCGTCGAATATATAGGGACAACCGATTAAACCGCAAACTAAACAAATAATAAGAATAAAGTATATCTTATTCATTATAACCTCCGTAAAAATTTAATTTATTATCTCATAGCTTTTACCGTTTTCCCATTCAAAAATGAAATATAAACATTCATATCAAACGATGCGTCAAATTCCAGATCATATAAAGTTAAATCTTGGACTTTTTTTCTTTATTATTCCGCTCCGTTAGAAAGCGGAATAAGTTCCGACGAATCTTACTTCCAAATCAATAAATATTGAAGACAAGGGGTTTGCCGACAGGTTTTCTCCGCCGACGACAAATTTTGGCAATTTACTATTTAAGACTTCTCTTATTTTATTTGAAACGACCTCCCCGCTTTTTTTATTTTCTGACAAACCCAGTTCTACGCCTATCAGTTTCTCATCGTTACCGCCTTTCAAATTATCCGCCTTTTGATCTGTAGACGCATACATCTCTACTTTGGCAACAAACGAGCCGTTTTTCCTTACGGTATAATACAACACAATCTCGGAAAATGAAACATTGCTCTTTAATACCTCTTCCGGTATTTTTATTTCGCTTTCGACATATAATCCGCAAGTGTTTTGCAGTTCGATCGTTATTTTCGAGCTTGTAATATCAAAAGGAACGGCGCAACTTGATATAAGAAAAACCAAGCTAAATATGGAAATACATAGCGCCGCTTTAACTGTTTTATTTGTCATAAAAAACTCCTTCAAATATCTCTCTTTAAAGTCCCTCTTTTTAAACCCTTTTTTAAAATCCTTCTATATTAATTATATATTAAAAACGCTAAAAATCAATCAAAAACGGATGCGTTTTTTATTTTATTTCTAAAACTATTCTAAAACGCATCCGTCGACTAAATAGGTCGAGAACATTCGTCCCAAAATTTAATACTAATTATTTCATAAAAGCCGCTATCATAACGCCCGCCGCTACCGCCGTTCCGATAACTCCCGCAACGTTAGGCCCCATGGCGTGCATTATCAAGAAATTACCCGGGTCGTATTCTTGCCCAACCTTGTTAGATACTCTCGCCGCCATCGGCACAGCCGATACCCCGGCCGAACCTATAAGAGGATTAATTTTCTCCTTCAAGAATAAATTCATCACTTTTGCTACCAGCACGCCGGAGGCGGTAGCGATACAAAACGCCAACAGACCCAACAACACTATCCCTATCGTCGATACTTGCATAAATTTGTCGGCGCTCATCTGAGAACCTACCCCCAAACCTAAAAATATTGTTATAATATTTAAAAGTTCGTTTTGCAGAGTTTGCGATAATCTCTCGACCACTCCCGACTCTCTAACAAAATTACCAAAGCAAAGCGCGCCCAACAAAGGAGCCGCCGCGGGTAACAGTAATATGGTGAGCCCAAATACAACCATAGGAAATAGGACCTTCTCAACTTTTCCTACGTGTCTCAATTGTTTCATTCTGATAAGTTTCTCTTTTTTAGTCGTCAATAGTCTCATAATCGGCGGCTGAATTATCGGCACCAGCGCCATATAAGAATACGCCGCTACGGCAACCGACCCCATTAAGTGCGGCGCTAGTTTAGCCGCTATATAAATCGTCGTCGGACCGTCCGCTCCCCCTATAATCGATATAGCGCAGGCTTCTTTTAACGAATAACTCACGCCCGGAATTGCATTTAGCAATACCGCTCCAAAAAGAGTCGTAAATACTCCAAATTGAGCGGCGGCTCCTAAAAGCGCCGTTTTAGGGTTGGCGATAAGCGGACCAAAATCCGTTAAAGCTCCTATGCCCATGAAAATTATCAGCGGGAAAAATTCGTTTCCAACCCCCGCGTCGTAAATGATCTTTAAAAATCCGGGATGCCCCGTAGAAGGATCGATCCACGTTCCCCCAAGCGGGATATTAACAAACACCGCTCCAAAACCTATAGGAATAAGCAGTAACGGTTCAAAATTTTTAGCCGCGCCGAGATATATAACGACCAACGCCACCAATATCATTATAAAATTTTGCCAACCAAAAACGGTAGTAGGTTCGCCCGCCGGATTTATAGTCTCTTCTTTGTAGTTAAAAAACGCGTAAACGCCCGTATTTCTGATTAAATTCACAAAGAAAGAGCCCATATTTATAGCTTCCGTCTCGTTATCTTTATCTTCCGCCTTAGTAGTAACAACCTCTATCGAATCCGGAGATTGCGACGCAATAATCGGACTGTCTAACTCTTTCAGCTCCTTTTTTTCCAACGAAAGAACTTCCGTTTTATTAATACTATTTTTTCCCGTCAGTCTGCCGTCTACAACCTTTGAGAATATAAAAGATAGAATTATCGCGCATCCTATCATTCCCAAAGTCTTGACAAATATCGACGGAATTTTTTTATTCTTAATCATTAAAAACTCCTTTCTTTAAGATAAGACTTCGACTATAGGTTGACCGGCGCTAACCTTGTCTCCCAAATCTACAAGATACTCGATCTTACCGGCAGCCGTCGACTTAATTTCAAGCTCCATTTTCATCGACTCTAATATCAGCAACGTATCGCCTTCTTTTATAGAATCGCCGTCCTTATAGTTATATCTCAAAACGGTTCCCGCAACGGGAGACTCTATAACTTTTGCGCCTTTTTCGATCTTCTTATCATGGCGCGATTCGGTATTAGCGACCCCTTCGCCGAATTTTACTTCATAGGTTTTTCCGTCGACGCTTACGGAATTGTCGCCCTTAAATTCTACGTTGTATTCTTTACCGTTAACGTTAAGAACGTATTTTGAAGCCGCTTTCTTCGCGTCTTCTACCGGAGCTTCAAATACAACCGGACCTTTATCTCTATTGTTAAGGAAATTTACGGCAATTTGCGGGAATAGAGCGTACGTAAGAACGTCGTCTACATGAACCTCTTTACCGCCCATTTTTTCTTTAAGCTCGGCGGCTATTTTGTCAAATTCGTTAGGAATATTATCGGCCGGTCTGTTTTCCGTTACCTTTTGGATATTTAGCTCGCTCATAGCTTTTTTAACCAATTCTTCGTTCGGTTTTGCCGGAGTTTTACCATAGTTGCCGACTAATAGATTCTTGGACTCCGCGGTAAGCCTATTGTATCTTCCAAAAATAACGTTAAATACGGATTGAGTTCCGACTATCTGAGAAGTTGGGGTAACCAACGGAGGATATCCAAAATCTTTTTGAACAACGGCGATTTCTTTTAAAACGTCGTCAATTTTTTCCGACGCGTTTTGCTCCTTCAGCTGGCTTTCGAGATTTGACAACATTCCGCCCGGAACTTGCGCGATAAGAATTCTCGTATCCGCCCCCAAGAAAGAGGACTCAAACTGCTTATATTTCTTTCTGATCTCTCTAAAGTAACCGGCGATCTCTACCAAAAGTTTTACGTCCAGACCGGTATCCCACTCCGTATTTTGAAGAATTTCGACCATAGTCTCCGTAGGCGAATGACTTGTCCCCATACCCATCGACGATATGGCGGTATCAATCATCTCCGCTCCGGCTTCAACCGCTTTAACTAAAGTTGCGACGGACATACCGGTAGTAGAGTGAGAATGTACGCTGATTGGAACGCCGATTTTTCCCTTAAGAGCTTTTATTAAATTAAACGCGTCGTAAGGTTTGAGAAGTCCCGCCATATCTTTGATACATATAGAATCCACGCCCAGTTTTACCAATTGTTCAGCCAACTCCACATACTTTTCTACCGTATGATAAGGAGTCGTCGCGTAACTTATAGTCCCTTGAGCGTGTTTTTTCGCTTTTTTTACCGCTTTTATCGATCTATCGAGATTTCTCGTATCGTTGAGAGCGTCGAATATTCTAAATACGTCTACTCCGTTTATAGCCGCTCTCTCGACAAATTTATCCACAACGTCGTCGGCGTAATTTCTATATCCCAGCAAATTCTGTCCTCTTAAAAGCATCTGCATCTGAGTATTCGGATGAGCCGCTTTAAGTTTTCTTATTCTCTCCCATGGGTCTTCGTTCAAAAACCTTATACATGAATCGAAAGTCGCTCCGCCCCATGTCTCCATGGACCAGAATCCAACTTTATTTAATTTTTCCGCTATCGGCAACATATCCGAAGTAACCATTCGGGTTGCTAAAAGAGACTGATGAGCGTCTCTAAGCGCTAAGTCCGTAACCTTAATTTTAGCCATATTTTTTTCTCCTTAATTATATAACGTTTTGTTTTCAAATACTGTTCTTGTTTTACATTCTTTGCTTAAACGCAAAAGATATAGCCGCTATCGTCGCCTGATAATCGTCTCTTTCTTTAGACGGCGACTTTACCTCGACGACTTTATCTGCGCCCGATAATTTTATCAACTTGCCGACAATATTAACTAAAAAAACCAGAATGATCAGGAATACAAAAACTACTCCCATTCCTATAACCATAACTATCGCCGCCTCGCCAATAATTCTGCTTACGTCAGACATCCTCTCCTCCTTTGTTCTTAAAATATGTTCTTAAAATAGACCGTTTATTTTATGCGCTATATCAAAAATATATCTCCCGATATAACTCTCCTTGTTTCTACTCCGTCGTCTAACGTCGGATACCCGTCGTCGTCTATATCGACGATCGTCCCTATATATTTCTTATCGCAAACAATCCACTCGACTCTCTTACCTAACAATTTATTGTTGTCGATCCATCTCTTACGTATCTCTTTTTTGCCGCCGTCGCTAAAAAAAACGCCGAAATACCTCTCCAATTTTTCTACGTATCTCTCCGCAAAGCTATTTAGCGATAAAAATTTGTTAGTCTCAATATATACCGAGGTAGTCTTTTTATCAATAGCGGAAAGATCGTCTCTATCCGAGTTTATATTTATCCCTATTCCTACTATGAGTTTCTCCATAACGCCGCCGTTCCAGACGGACTCCGCTAATACACCCGCTATTTTCCCATCGCCGACATAAACGTCGTTGGGCCACTTAATCCAGCCGTTTTCTACCCCTTCTTCCTTTAGCATGTCGATAAGAGACAAAGAAAAAACCGCTATGTGCCACAGAAAATTTTCAACGGGATATTGCGGAACAAATAATACGGATAAAGCCAAGTCCTTATCCTTAAAATTCAACCACTCTCTATTTTCTCTCCCTCTTCCCTTAGTCTGATTGAAAGTATAGAGCAGAGTCCCGTCAACGGCGTTCAAACTCTTTAGATATGAGTTTGTCGAATCTATTTCTTCTATATAAATCTTATCACGAAAGACGAACATCCGTTCCGATTATATTAAATTAATTATAATTTGCAACTAAAATTTGAAAAAACCGCTCCAATTTTATCGCTCAAATCTATCGTAACGCGCCGCATAAATTTATGCCGAATCGTAAGAGAAATCGAATATTTTTAATACTCTAAACGCCTTTACGACGTCCGAGCGTCCGCCTCTATAAAAGCGTCGTATAGCTCGTCGTAATTAAGACAAACCGGGAATTGCGGAAATTCTTTGATAACGTTGTCCGGCGGACAAAATAGTATACCCGCGGCGGCGGCGCCAAGCATCGAAATGTCGTTATAACTATCGCCGCTGGCTATTATCTTAAAATTCAGCTCTTTCAACCTCATTACGGCTTCTCTCTTCGAATCTTTCAACCTTATCTTATAATCCGCTATAAATCCTTCGTCGTCTATCTCCAGTTTATGACAAAAAAGCGTAGGAGAACCGAGCTTTTCCATAAGAGGCATAGCAAATTCATAATACGTGTCCGACAAAATAATAACTTGAAAAACTTTTTGCAGTCGCTTTAAGAAGTCGTACGCCCCCTCAAGCGGCGATAACGTAGCTATGACCTCCTTTATATCTTTCATTTTTATGTTATTTTCTCTTAAAATCCCGAGCCTTAAGCGCATTAACTCGTCGTAGTCGCTTATATCTCTGGTAGTTAAAGATAATTTCTCTATTCCTGTTTTTTTTGACACCCCTATCCATATTTCAGGCAATAACACCCCTTCCAGATCAAGACATGCGACAGTCATAGCGCCCCCTTTTTTTAGAATGTTTATAACAGAAAAAATTTTAATTTTCAACTAAATAATCTGATTTGAAAGTATCCCGCCGGTTTTTTGGGAATAAAAATTTGACACATATGATACCGACAAACAGCGGGGCGCGCTCTACTGCTTTAAAAATTTGACACATATGGAGCTGCATGTAAGCCGCTCCCTGATAAAAGAATAGCCCATATGTGTCAAAAAAATAAAATTGACACATATGATGTTAAGAGCGAATCGTCGCATATGCGTTAAAACAACGCTTATGTTATCCATTTACCCCTCGTAAATGGTAATTTGAAAATTTATACAAACTTATTGAATATTGGATAAAAAAATATTATATTTGTGAAATAGCAGTCTTTATGGAGAAATTTATGAACGCCGAAATTTCAGATATAAATAAAAAGTTAGATTTTGTAATAAATTTATTGAACGATTCAATTCTCACTAAAAATGAATATCTTGAAGTAAAAAAAATAAAAAAATTGATAGTTGAAGATAAAACTAAAATATTAAAAAGTATTGACGATGTTTAATATTTTACTATCAAATAAAGCTGAAAAATTTCTAAAGAAAATCGATAGCGTTAAAAGAGAGAAAATCAAATTAAAATTAAAATTGTTAGTTGATTTTCCGGATTGTAATCTTGATATTATAAAGATTATCGGCGAGGACGATACTTATAGAGTAAGAATTGGAAAAATAAGAGTTCTTTTTGTTATTTCTCAAAAAGGCGAAGAATTAATAATTGTTGATATTGACTTTCGGGGAAATATTTATAAAAGCGTTTAAATAATAAAAATAAGATAATAACAACGTATTGGGAGACTGTCATAAATTTTATGCAAATAGCGCATATGCGTTAAATTTTCTGAGACAATTGCCGCAATGCGCCTCGATAAAAGTGGGAATTCCCGTTTTGAATATTCTAATTAGAGCTTTTTTCCAACTTCTTCAATATATAGATTTCTACTTCTTCAATAAATAATTTTGCATTATTATAATTTTTAACAACTTCTTCCTTTGAAAAACTGACGAATATCGAATAATCGGCTCCCTGTCTGTTTTCAAAAGCTTCTTTTCAAGCTGCATAAAATTGTCCATATTTAGTTACCTCTTCATAGAAAAATCTATTTTTTAGTAATTCTTCCATTGTTAAGATTTGAATATCGATAAAAATATCCATCTCAAATTCTATTTTACCGACAATTTTATATATAGCGCTTTTTTCATCTGATAATAATTTTCTTTTGGAGAGAAAAATAACATCGTAATCGCTTAGAATACTATTCATTTGTTTTGCTCTGGAACCGTAAAGGTATAGACCGTTAAAATCGGAGATCTCATTTTTGAAAGAATTAGCAATTTTTATCATAATTTCTGAGGTTGTCAAAATAAAACTCCCGATACTTATTCTAAATTCAAATATATCAAAAATAAATATTGATTTCAAGGTATTTTTTATACGCCCCGACGCGCCCTGATGAAAAAATAAAATTGACACATATGATGTTAAGAGCAAATCGTCGCATATGCGTTAAAACAAAGCCCCATATGTGTCAAATTAAAAAAACCGACGGGTTACAATATTTATATAAATTAAATTTGACAAAAATTTTTTTAATAATATAATATAGTTTATAAGGATAATTTATGATAAAATCGTCCGCTATCCGCTCTAAATGAGAATTTATTTTTCGTAATTTTAAAAATACTATCCAATTATATATTTCGACAAATCAAGATCAAATTTCTTCAATTAAATATAAAACATTTTATTTCAAGGGGTTTTTATGCTTAAGAAAAATTTGTTTCCACTATTTATTTTATTATCGTTAATCGGCGTTCTGTTTTTCTCTATTAACTGCTCCGAAGAAGTCATATATAGCGGGGACAGAGGCGGGGAGTCTGATACGACTCCTCCTACTGCGACGGTGGAGTATTCGACGACCGCTCCGACTAACGGGAACGTAATCGCTACTATGACGGCTAGCGAGCCTGTAACCATAACGAACAACGGCGGCTCAAATAGTTATACCTTTACCGCTAACGGAAGTTTCACATTTGAGTTTAAGGACGCCGCCGGAAATGCGGGTAGCGTAACGGCGACGGTCGCTAATATTGACAAAACTCCGCCGGCTAATCCGACTATTTCAATAAGCCCTACTACTCCGACAACGGGAGTCGTAACGGTAACTATAACATTTTCAGCGGACTCGGCGGTAAAGCGCTATAAAATCGGAGCGGGCGGATATCAATCGTATACCGCTCCCTTTACGGTAAGCGAGAATACTACTATCTACGCAAAGGCGCAAGACGCGGTCGGCAACTGGAGTAACGAAAGAAGTTTAACTATAAGTAATATAGATACGACTGCTCCTACTGCGACGGTAGCGTATTCGACGACCGCTCCGACTAACGGGAACGTAATCGCTACTATGACGGCTAGCGAGCCTGTAACCATAACGAACAACGGCGGCTCAAATAGTTATACCTTTACCGCTAACGAAAGTTTCACATTTGAGTTTAAGGACGCCGCCGGAAATGCGGGTAGCGCAACGGCGACGGTCACTAATATTGATAAAACTGCTCCTACTGCGACGGTAGCGTATTCGACGACTGCTCCGACTAACGGGAACGTAGTCGCTACGATAACTCCGAACGAGCCTGTAACCATAACGAACAACGGCGGCTCAAATAGTTATACCTTTACCGTTAACGGAAGTTTCACATTTGAGTTTAAGGACGCCGCCGGAAATGCGGGTAGCGTAACGGCGACGGTCGCTAATATTGACAAAACTCCGCCGGCTAATCCGACTATTTCAATAAGCCCTACTACTCCGACAACGGGAGTCGTAACGGTAACTATAACATTTTCAGCGGACTCGGCGGTAAAGCGCTATAAAATCGGAGCGGGCGAGTATCAATCGTATACCGCTCCCTTTACGGTAAGCGAAGATACTACAATCTACGCAAAGGCGCAAGACGCGGTCGGCAACTGGAGCGGCGAGGTAAGTTATACCATAACGAATATAGATAAGGGTAACTTTAATATTACGATCGAACTTGTTACTCCCGATAATCCTGTAATAGATTTCGGAGAGTTTGATAATCAATTAGATAAATCGCAAGGCGAGACTCTTGATGTCTCCGCCGTATTAGATGGAGCGACTCAATGGGAGTGGTATCTTGAAGGAGATTCTTTGGGAAATACCGGAAATACTTGCGTAATAAATAGCGCTCTTTACGAGCCGGGAGTATATAATCTGACTCTCTTTGCATATAAAAACGGCATTATGTATTCGGCGTCCATTATTTTTACTATTATTAATTAGATAAGGGAGTAAAAAATGAAAAAAACAAATAAAATGATTTATCTTATAATTATTGTATCTACATTTTTAGGTTTAAACTGTCTTCAAAATATTATACCGCAGGTTGGTAATTCCGACGGTTCTAAAAATACTTCAGAAAAATACGGCTCTCTTAACATAAATATTACAAAGAATTCTAGAACGATAGCGCCTGATTTTTTAAGTATAGACCATTATGATTTGACAGGCGACGGTCCCGACGGCAATACGATAAACGTTGCAAACATATTAGGAACGACCAAAAAGATTGAAAATCTTCTTGTTGGAAGCTGGAGCCTGACGGTTCTTGGAAAAGACTCAAATAATAATACGATAGCAAAAGGAAGCGCTTCCGCGTCTATTATAGAAAATGCGACTACCGATTTAAATATCGCGCTCCATTATCAACAAATTGGCTATGGAAGCGTAGATTTAACGATCGATTGGGATCCGATAGTATCTGTCGATTCGGTAATATTACAGATAAATAACGATCCGACTATTGATATTTTTACAGGCGGGTCGAGCGTTAATTACGCAAACGGCTCGGTCTCGTCCGGATTTTATAAATATATATTCAAGTTGATGAAAAATGGTAAAATGTTGTCTTCGGTAATTGAAAGCGTTCATATTTACGACTATCATTCGACTACGAAAACTATAACTTTAACTACTAACGATTTTGACAAAGCTCCGAACGCCCCTTCGGGTTTGACTGCGGCGGAGGGATACAACAAGATAGTCCTCGACTGGACGGATAACTCTAAAGTAGAGACGGGCTTTGTAGTGGAGAGAAGCGAGAGTTCGGGAAGCGGGTATTCTGCTCTCGGCGGGACGGACGCAACGCCGTTAAGCGCAAATACGACTACTTTTGACGATACGACGGCGGTAATCGGGACGACATATTACTATAGAGTAAAAGCGGTAAATAGTTTTGGGAGTTCGGCGTATAGTAATGAAGCGAGCGCTAAATGCGACCCTCCTTCAATAACCTTTGGTAGAAACGGCAATGTTGCTCCTCAAAAAGAGCAAACTACTGACGTAACGGTAACCGATCAGAGCGGTATGGCGGAGGGCTATCCCAAATATCAGTGGACTCAATCGGCGACTTTTCCAGCCGAAGGGACCTGGACGCAATTTACGTCGGGAGATACTCTTTGTCGATCTACCGGAGACGGCGATTATTACCTTCATATATACGCTATCGACGGTAAGGGTAACGAATCAAAAGCTACTTCAAATAAATTTGTTTTAGAAACTACTCCGCCGGTTATTGGCGGCGCTATATGGTTTTCAAATACGACGACAAGCGGTTTTACCGTAAACTGGGGCGAAGCTACAGACGATAACGGACCGCTACAGTATAAACTCTACTACTCTACGACGGATAATCTCTGGGATGTTACCGGTTGCGAGACAAACGGGATAGTCGCTATGGAGTGGTCGTCCAATACAAGTTATAATATGACGGGGTTATCTGAAAAAAAGTCGTATTACTTTAACGCGATAGTAAAAGATGCGGCTGGAAATACGGCTTGTTACGATATGAAACAGGGGGATACAGATCCTACGGTAGTAAATATCGGCAAAGACGGTATCGGAACGGATGGAAATATTAATTGTATGGTTCAGAAAGACGGGATATTGTATATAGGGGGGAGTTTTAGTCGAGTCGGCAGATTTACTCAAGGCGCGTTACTCGATATGTCGAGCGATTATGAGGATGCAAATTTCCCCGCAGTTAACGGCTCAATTAGGCGCGTAATATCAGACGGAGGCGGCGGCTGGATTATAGGAGGCGGATTTACGCAAGTCGGCGCATATACAAGGAATAGAATAGCGTGGATAAACTCCGACGGCTCGGTTAGGGATTGGAATCCCAACGTTAACGGCGAAGTTTATACCTTGGCTGTGTCCGGAAATAACGTCTATGTCGGCGGTTATTTTACCTCGATAGGGGGTAAGGCGAGGAATAGAATAGCGGCTATAGATATAACTACCGGTTTGGCGACGGATTGGAATCCAAACGCTGACAGGGCGGTTAGGGCATTAGCTGTATCGGGTAGTAACGTCTATGTCGGCGGTTATTTTACCTCGATAGGGGGTAAGGCGAGGAATAGAATAGCGGCTATAGATATAACTACCGGTTTGGCGACGGATTGGAATCCAAACGCTAGCTATTACGTTTATACCTTGGCTGCGTCGGGTAGTAACGTCTATGTCGGCGGAGATTTTACTACTATAGGGGGTAAGAGTAGGAATTATATAGCCGCTATAGATATAACGACGGGCTTAGCGACGGATTGGAATCCCGACGCTAGCGGCGATTATTATGCTCACGTTTATACCTTGGCTGTGTCCGGAAGTAACGTCTATGTCGGCGGTAATTTTGACTCGATAGGGGGTAAGAGTAGGAGAAATATAGCGGCTATAGATATAACTACCGGTTTGGCGACGGATTGGGATCCAAACGCTAGCGGCGATCATGCTTACGTTAATACCTTGGCTGTATCTGGTAGTAACGTCTATGTCGGCGGTAGTTTTATTACGATAGGGGGCCAGAGTAGGAGTAATATAGCCGCTATAGATATCACTACCGGTTTAGCGACGGATTGGGATCCCAACGCTAGTAGCGACGATTATGCTAGCGTTTCTACCTTGGCTGTATCGGGTAGTAACGTCTATGTCGGCGGCCATTTTACTGCTATAGGGGGTAAGAGTAGGAGTAATATAGCGGCTATAGATATATCGACCGGTTTGGCGACGGATTGGAATCCAAACGCTAGCGGCGACAACCACGATACTAGTGTTAATACCTTGGCTGTGTCTGGAAGTAACGTCTATGTCGGCGGCGATTTTACTGCTATAGGGGGTAAGAGTAGGAATTATATAGCCGCTATAGATATAACTACCGGTTTAGCGACGGATTGGAATCCAAACGCTATCTATACAATTAATACCTTGGCTGTATCGGGTAGTAACGTCTATGTCGGCGGCTGGTTTCCTGCTATAGGGGGCCAGAGTAGGAATTATATAGCGGCTATAGATATAACTACCGGTTTGGCGACGGATTGGAATCCAAGCGCTAATGGTGAAGTTATTACCTTGGCTGTATCTGGTAGTAACGTCTATGTGGGCGGCGATTTTACTACGATAGGGAGTAAGAGTAGGAGTAATATAGCGGCTATAGATATATCGACCGGTTTAGCGACGGATTGGAATCCCAACGCTGATGGGACAGTTTCTACCTTGGCTGCGTCGGGTAGTAACGTCTATGTGGGCGGCTGGTTTACTACTATAGGGGGTCAGACGAGAAGTAGAATAGCGGCTATAGATATAACTACCGGTTTAGCGACGGATTGGAATCCAAACGCTAGCGGCGTAGTTTATACCTTGGCTGTCTCTGGAAGTAACGTCTATGTTGGCGGTTATTTTACTACTATAGGGGGTAAGATTAGAGGCAGAATAGCGGCGATAGATATATCGACCGGCGAGGTAAAGTAAGGGTTATATAGCCCCCATACCCTGAAGCGTCGCTTCCGGGTATGGGGAAGCATATAAACATATTTATATTTTATTAAGGAGAAAAGATGGCTAACTTAGAATTTGAAAAACGCATTTGACGTTTTAAAAACTAAAAAGGAAGAGATGAAAGTGAAGATAATAAAAATACTCAGGATAAGGCTTTTCGTTTATGTAAATACTGTTGGATAAAAGATCATTGTCAAATTGAAGATAAGTGGCTGTAAACAAGGGGACGCATATGTGTCAAATTTTCTGAGACAATTGCCGCAATGCGCCTCGATGAAAAATTGACACATATGCGTCGATTTCAATATACGGGTCAAGGGCGTTTCGCCCTTGCGCTGTCCGCGTAGGACAAGTTCTTGACTTTAATTTTGTTTTTGGGTATAATTAATGCAAGAGGTGGGAAATTATGGTTCTTAAAGAAAAAATTATAAATGAGATTTATAGTTTAGATGAGAATTTACTTTCCTTGGTTTATGAAAATATACTGTTGCTAAAGAGTAACAAGAAAAAGATAAGCCAAAAAAAGAATAATAAATCTATTAATGAAATTCACTCTCTTTTATCGGGTATT
This sequence comes from Spirochaetes bacterium ADurb.Bin133, assembly GCA_002070605.1. GTDB lineage: Bacteria > Spirochaetota > GWE2-31-10 > GWE2-31-10 > MWDO01 > MWDO01. The sequence goes on along the minus strand of MWDO01000001.1, from coordinate 56,889 downwards.
AAAGACTCATGGTCTAATGAGGTTATAACCGAAAGAGAGGATAGAATTTGAATTATTTTTTTGATACTTCAGCTTTAGTCCCGGCAATTCCGGCGTTTTACCAAAAACCCCATATGCGTTAATTTCAAATTTTGACAGGCGCTACAATAATGGCGCGTTATATTTCTCGCTAATCTTATATCTAACTTGATTTTTTTGGGATATTGTATTATATTAACTGCGAGGTATTGAATATGAAATTTAATATTGTTTTAGAAAAGGATGAAGACGGGGGATACAATGTTACGGCGCCGGCTTTGGACGGATGCTTTACTCAAGGCGATAATTTAGACGATGCGATAAAAAATGCTAATGAAGCTATTGTATGTTATTTAGAAGGTTTGGAGAAAATTAATCAAATTAAGGAAACTGTCATAAATTTTATGTAAATAGCCCATATGCGTTAAATTTTCTGAGACAATTGCCGCGCGCGTCCGACGCATATGTGTCAAAAATAAAAATGCCGCATATGGGACAGATATTTTCTATTCCCCAAAAAACTGACGGGATACTATTTTTGGAGTAAATTTTATTGATATTCTTGTTTAAAAGTATTAAATTAATAATAATATTAAAATTGGCAATAATATAACGACAATATGCTATAAAAAAAGGGAAAAGTTATGTTGATTGTTCGCGATAAAATAATCAATGAATATCAAAAAGAGATAAAGCGCCGCTTGAAAGATCGCCTAAAAAAAATAATACTTTTCGGTTCTAGAGCCAGAGGAAATTTTAATGAATGGTCGGATTATGATTTTGCGATAATTGTTGATAAAAGAAACGATGAAATAGAAGATATCGTAGATACCGTCGGCGGAAATATTTTAACTAAGTACAGTAAATTAATTGGGCCGATAGTCTGGGATGAAAAAGAGTGGGAATTTAAGAAAGAAATCCCGATAGGTATAAATATTATCAAGTATGGAATAGAACTATGAGTATTCTGCCCGACATTAAATTTGTAAGAATGATGATTTTGAAATCAAAAGAAAAACTAATTGCCGCCAAAGTTAATCTTGATAATAAATTATATGAAGATTCAATTTCTCGGTCGTATTACGCTATATTTCACATTATATCGGCCGTCTTATTTACTAAGAATTTGACTTTTTCTTCGCATAATCAGGTAATAGGCGCTTTTAATAAGGAATATATTTTTACCAATATTTTTCCAAAAGACTTTAATAAGATGATAGAAAGATTATTTCGTTTAAGACAATCCTGCGATTATGATATCGAAAGTAATATCAAATATGAACAGGCTAATAGCTGTTTTAATGACGCGAATATGATAATAAGCAAATGCAGGGATTACCTATCAAATATATATAAAGTAGAAAATATATTTTGGGATTAATATAGTTAACTTGTAATGTAAGAGACGACAACGCGCTAAAAAATAAAAAATTGACACATATGCGTCGATTTCAATATACGGGTCAAGGGCGAAGCGCCTTTGCGCTGTCCGCGTAGGACAATATTTTTCGACAATTCAGGACGATAGATCGACAAGCATGCCTTCTATTTTATCTATTTTTGAAGCTATAAGAAATACGTTTTTTTGTTCGTCGAAAAATATTTTTGTCAGTTCTTCAAGCTCTTTATCTATGATTTTAAGGTGGATTTTAGGTATTTTCTCTTTTTTTGCTCTGCTCCAAACATATTTTGTCTCGCATTTAACTGTTTTGTCAATTATTTGATCTATATATCTTTTAATACTTTTTTTGTAATCGTCAAGATCTTGTAAACTTTTACTTCTTTTCAGTTTTTCCCCAAGCAGACCTATTTGTTTTAAAGATTCTTCAAGAGAGGTTTCGTTATTTATACTATCGTTTACCAAAATTTCATCGTTTTGTTCTTCAAACGCTTCGGCGAAAAGAGATTTTTTTTCGGAGGTTGTTTTTTTTGTTTTGAGATTTGATTTTTTTTTTATCTGTTTGGGGGCAAAAACTGAACCTGGATTGAATAATAAATTGTTATCGTCGATTCTTGACATAATAGTTCGCTTTTTATCTAAAAACTTACAAAAATAGGAATTTATCTTTCCTTTTTGTATTTATCAAATCCATAATATCCGATTTTGAAAAAATCCGGCAATCTCCATCAAAAATGACGCCGGACTCCATATTTACCGAGGCGGAATAAAGATTGCCGAGAACTTCGGCCGTTTTTAAAATCAATATATTTTCTTCCGCATAGACGTCGCCCTTTACCAACCCGCCAATCACTACCGTTTTAGCGATAATGAGATTGCCGGCTTTCCCTTTTTTACCGATATAGACCTTGCCGCTCGAATTTATTTTGCCGTTAAAATTCCCGTCAATCCTCAGAGGACCCGATATGTTAAATTCTCCGCGAAACTCGGTTCCCTCTCCAATCAGCGAGTTGATCGTAAAATCGTTATTAGACGGTATTTTTTTATTCATCTATAAAATATCCCAAGACGCGTTAGTTGTTAGACACAAATTGCCAAGGATCGAGCAAAACGTTGCCAAGTTTAACTTCGTAATGAACGTGAGTTCCGGTTGAAGAACCCGTAGACCCCATATAGCCTATGATCTGTCCCTTCTTTACTTTGTCTCCGGGACTAACAATAGGTTGGGATCTCATATGGGCGTATAAAGTCGAGAACCCTTTAGTGTGAGAGATTTTTATATACCATCCGTACCCTCCGGCGTCAAAATCGACTTTATCCACTATACCGGGAGCCGTCGATACGATAGGGGTACCGGCTTGATACGCCATGTCCAATCCGGTATGCATATCCAATACTTTATGAATAGGATGAATTCTAAAACCGAATGTGGAGGTAATTGTATAAAATCCTTTTACCGGGCATCCGTACGGCATATCTTTGAGTATTTTATTATAGTTGTCCGCCATTTTATTGATTTCGCTAAAAGCTATTATCGATTTTCTGTAATCTCCCAAAAGTCTGTCGACCTCCGCTCTTTCGCGTTCAAATTCGTCTAATCCGGAAAAATCTACAAGATTCGGCGCTCCCCCCTGGTTTTTAAAATATTCGTCGTCCATAATATTCTGTAACGAATTTGAACTCAACTTCGACATCAAAACGTTTAGTTTTCCCTTAAAAATGTTGTGATTATCCAAAATTTCGTTAAGCAACTCTTCATACTCTCTGGAGCGTTTTTCATTTATCTGGGTTTTGATACTGGCGTCTTTATACTTGAGGGAAGTGTTAAAGTTGGCGACGGTTAGAAACAGTATTATACCAAGACCGCTGGACGTAAAAAGAAATATGATAAATAGAGCGAAAACGTTTAATTTAAAATTAAAAACTCTCTTCTCATTATGAGGGATCATCATAATGGTTATTTTCTGACTCCCGGAGTTAATAAAGAAGCCGACAATCGAAGAGAGGAACTTTTTTATTAACGATAAAACGTTTACAATGTAAACAAAAACGCTTTTTTCTACCTTTTTAAAGTTATTTGTACGATTCATTTAGTCACCGTTATAAAAATTTTTTCGAATTCTAACATATTTAATATTATTAGTCAAATTTTTCTGTAATAAAAAAAACATATATATACATATTAACGGCTTTTTTTATATATTTTTTATATTTTTAAGCGATTTTTATTGACTTTTAAAACAGATAGAGTTAATATTACGGAGAGCCCCAGAATATTTCGAAAAAAAAATCTGAAAAAAATTGTAAGGACTTCATTATGAAATTATGCGACACACACTGCCATATAGCGCTACTGTATCAAGACCCTATCGAACAGATAAAAGTAATCGACGACGCAAGAAGAGCTGGGGTGGAAGTTATTATTAGCGTTAATACTAACCTTCCCGACTTTTTCTCAAGTTATAAAAATATAAAAAATATTCAAAATATTTATCATACCATAGGTCTGAGTCCTTCCGAAGTAGACAACCCCGGGAGAGATTGGGAGTTGGATTTGAAAGAGGGATTGTCTTATCCAAACGTAGTCGCCGTAGGAGAGATAGGATTAGACTATTTTCATAAATACGGGGATCGAAATTCTCAGATAGAATTTTTTATTAGGCAGTTAGAAATAGCTTCAAACTATAATCTTCCGGTAGTTATTCACAACAGGGAAGCCGGAGAAGATATGAAAAATATATTAAAGTCAAAGACTCCTCATAACGGCGGTATTTTACACTGTTTTAGCGAAAACTATCAATTTGCTAAAGATATGATCGATTTGGGGCTATATATATCCTTTGCCGGCAATCTTACTTATAGAAACGCCAAAAACCTTCACGAGGTCGCTTTAAAATTGCCGATTGAGTCTATACTAATCGAGACGGATAGCCCGTTTCTTACCCCTCATACGTATAGAGGAAAGAGAAATCAGCCGGCTTACTTGGTAGAAACCGCTAATTTCTTATCCGAATTGAGAGGTATTCCGGCGGAAGAACTTTGCGAAATTCTTTACAATAATAGCTTAAGGGCTTTTAATATTACGTATAGCGATTAATTATGTTATGAGTTACAAAAGACATATCGTAACGGATTCGATTATTTTAAACGTCGGCGTCTCTAGAGAGATTGATAGAAGTTTTACCTTTATCTCAAAGGAGGTCGGCGTTAATAGAACGGTCGCCTTTGGGGCGTGTAAATATAAAAGCAGATATTGTTCGACAATACAACCTTTTGTAAAACTGAAGCTGTATCTTTATAAAAATCCTAAAACGGAATATTTTGAATTGAAGGATATTTCGGAACCGGAAAGCTCTGAATTTATTAAAAATGATATAAGAAAGATTTATATTGCCGCTTTTTTCTCTGAAATTATACAGAAAACTTATATTAATCCCGAAGAGTATAAAAAATTCTTTTATCTAATGCAATATTCGTTAGAATTGCTTCATAACGGCGATGCGCTTAAAAACGCTCTGCTTTTTTTTATCTGCAAGTTTTTATATTTATCGGGAGTTAATCCGGCTCTCGAATCGTGTCTCAAGTGTCAAAACTCTTCGCCGGACTATTTTTACGATTTTATAAGAGGGGGCGTTTTTTGTTCTAAATGCGCCGCAAATTTTAACAATCGAATATCGGCGGAATCGGTAAAAATATTCAGAGATTTCTTAAAATTAAAATATTCCGAACTGAAAAATGTTACCGTAGATAGTAGAAAATTTGACGAGATACTTAGAATATTAGTAAAAATATTATCAAATTTATTTGACGCGAAGCTTTCAACTTTAGATAATATTATCAATCTGCGGGACGTTTAACGTCAAGATTTTATGTTATTTCTTGGGATTAATATCGACCATTTTTATAACTTTGTATTTATCTGATAGTTCCAATAGAATATCCGAAACGTACTTTTCGTCGTCCGGAAATACGTAGTCGTAATTCATAACGATATGATACCCCTTTGTTCCTTCGATAAAAATCGGAAAAAACAGACCGGCTTGTAAGATTTTTTTAATTTCAACAGACTTAAATATTTTTTTTGATTCTTTGCCGTCGGACACCGTTCCTATATCGCCGTTTTTTTCTTTAGATATTGAATCTTCGCTAAAGAGTTTGACTGCGCTAAAAAAAGACTCCTGACCGGAATATATTTTATTAGCCAAATTTACCGCCGCTTCTTTTTTTAGCGCTATATCTTTTTTGGATAACTTTTCCGTCGAAAAGAATATCGAACAGCTTTTTACCTGTTTTATGTGATTGCGCTTCGCTAAATATTTTATTTTCATAAGATTGTAAGTTGTTTTCATATAAAAATCTTCTATAGAACTGTAAGGATCGTTCATATCGAAATACAATTGAAGCGCTTGAGGATTGTCGTAAGCCACGCTTCTATCCGTAAAATATTTCTCGGCGTAACGCGCTATTTCGTCTTCGGAAACGGTTATTTTTTCCTCTTCGCAGGCGTTATAAAACAGCAAATCCATAATCATAGTATTTAATACGTCCTCAACCGAATAAATATCCCAGCGGTCGATAGAACCGTACCCTAAAATGTACAACTTAAAGTCTAAAACCGTTATGTCGTATTTACCGACTTTGACTAATAAAAAATCGTCGCTCAAATCGTTAAAATCCAGCGATTTCAACGAAAATAGGGAGACAACAAAAAAAATAACAGCCAAACTTCTTTTCAATTTATAATCCTTTTCTTATAATCCTTTTCGGATCGATTAATTAATCGATTTTTTATATTTAGCCGATTTTGCTTTGAATTTTATCTGAAGTAATTTAAACGGCTTCTATAAATATACCATAAAGCGATGAGATATAAAGAAGATTTTAATATATTTTGACAAATTTCATAATTGTAAAATTATAAATATTTTTATTGCTTTTTTGAAGATGCGCCTTATAATTGTTTTGTTGAGTGAAACAAAAAAATAATACGGGGGCATATTTATGAAAAAAGCGTTTAAATTATTGGCGGCGTTAACGGTACTGACGGTTTTATTGATACCGACCGGTTGTATTATGTTAGTCGGGGGAGGAGGAGGCGATACGTATTACGGATTTGGATGGACGGCGAGTCTGGATTCGTTTGAAAGTAGCGCGGCTCCTGATTCTATAAAGATTAAGAATACGTTAGGAGAACCTTTATCGGTTAAATATAAAATATTCTTACACGACAATCCCAACGACTATGATAAAGAAATCGAACCGGATTGGGATACTATTAGCGTTTCTAAAAATTTACAGGCCGCTCCGGGGTTAGTCGAAGTTGTTCCTCAGATAAATTTTATTGAAAAGGGCGTATCATATACCGACGCGGTCGTGTGGATAAGAGTTCAAAACGCCGATAACTCAAAGTATTTAGCTTTTTCCGTACAGATTCAAGATGCGTCGGATACGGAGTGGAACATAACTATCTCTAAAAAAAAATAATATTATAAGGATTTATAAATGAAAAAAATTTACTATTTGCTGTTTATTGCTTTTTTGCTATCGTCTAATCTGTTTGCTCAGAGAAGCGCAAGCACGGTTTACGTTAAAGTCGTTACAAATCCTTCGGGGATTTACTTTTCTACGGAAAGCGACAAAGTCAATAAATTCGGTCCTACGCCGGTTACCATTCCGTTATTAAGAAATAGAACGTATGTTTTTGTTTTTACTAAAGACGGCTATCAATCAAAAACTATTAGTTATAAAGCCGGTACCGGAGATTTAAATGTAACTCTCGAACCGCTAGCCGCGCCTCAAATTAATTATAATCTCTCCGTGTCGTCTAATATCGCCGGCGCGGACGTATATATAAATAATCAACCATACGGAAAGACTCCGCTCAACGTCTCTTTGCCGTCGGCTAGTTATAACGTAACTGTAAAACTTGCCGGATATACCGATTTTGTATCGAACGTTACTCTAAATTCTAACCAAAATATTAACGCAAATTTCGCTCCTATTAGTTATAATCTCTCCGTGTCGTCTAATATCTCCGGCGCGGACGTATATATAAATAACCAACCATACGGAAAGACTCCGCTCAACGTCTCTTTGCCGTCGGCTAATTATAATGTAACTGTAAAACTTGCCGGATATACCGATTTTGCGTCGAACGTTACTCTCAATTCTAACCAAAATATTAATGCAAACTTGACTCCCAGCAGTTATACTCTCTCCGTGTCGTCTAATATCGCCGGAGCGGACGTGTATATAAATAATAAGTTATACGGCAAAACCCCTTTAAACGTATCATTGCAACCGGCGGCGTATAGCGTAACCGTAAAGTCCGAGGGGTACTTAGACTATAGAACAAACATTAATTTAACTTCAAATCAAAATATTACCGCTCCGCTAACCGCTCAAAAATATATTATTCTCTCGTTGCCGGTTGGGACTAAGCTATGGCTCAACGGTAAAGCGTATCATCTAAATTGGGGCAATATCAAGGACGATAATAAATTTGACAACGTCAAAACAGATACTAACGATAAGAGAGAAAAGTATAAAGAGTTTAAAATATATTCTGAAACCGGCAGAACCGATTTGATTGAAATAAGATACAAAAACCTTATTACCGGTCCTATGAACATTGAGTTTAATAATAAAATAAAAGAGTTGAGATTGTCTCTTTTTGATAAATAGCTTATTGATTTTATAACGAGGCTGTCCCAAAAGGCAGCCTCTTTTTTTAAAATTTTTTAACTTAATATTTTACAAACAACTCAAATTATTATAGTATATAGTCGAGAAAATATTTTATTATGTAAATAAAATCAGAATTTGTAAGGAGACATATATGGAAAAATTGTCAGCGTTGCAGAAAGCCCGATTGGAGTATCAGCCAAAGACTCCGGATATGATAAAGGGAGATATATCCAACATTATAGCGGAAGAAAGCGGCGTAACGGAGCCTGCGTCTTTTAAAGAGGAGATTAAAGAGCTGTTTGCCAACGTTTACGGACTGCCCGTCGTTAAATTTAAAAAAGGCTCAAACCCAAACGCAAACAATAAAGTCAACGTCGGTATAGTTCTTTCGGGCGGTCAGGCTCCCGGCGGGCATAACGTAATTATAGGGGTATTGGACGCGTTGAAAAAAGCGAATAAAGATTCAAAACTTTTCGGTTTTTTAGGCGGTCCGTCCGGAATTTTGGAAGATAAAGCGATAGAAATAACTCCGGAATTTGCGTTTAATTTCAGGAATACCGGCGGTTTTGATATGATCGGTTCAGGAAGAACAAAATTGGAGAGCGAAGAGCAGTTTATAAAATGTATCGAGGTTTTCAAAAAAAGACAAATATCGGCTTTGATTATCGTCGGGGGAGACGACTCCAATACTAACGCGGCTCTTTTAGCGGAATATTTGAAAAAGAATAATACCGGAGTTCAGGTAATAGGCGTTCCAAAAACTATCGACGGCGACCTTAAAAACAAATATATAGAGACTTCGTTTGGTTTTGATACGGCGACCAAAGTCTATTCGGAATTAATCGGCAATATCTGTAGAGACGCAAATTCTGCGAAGAAATATTGGCACTTTATCAAACTTATGGGACGATCCGCCTCTCACATAGGTTTGGAGTGCGCTCTTCAGACTCAGCCAAACGTAGCAATTATTTCCGAAGAGGTAGAAAAAGAGCATATCACGCTTGTCGAGATAGTAGACGATATAGTCAGAATAATTATCACGCGTTCCGAAAACAAAGAGGATTTTGGCGTTGCGTTGATACCCGAAGGATTAATAGAGTTTATTCCCGAAATGAAGCTCCTTATATCGGAACTCAACGATTTGCTTGCAAATAACGTTACGCATTTTGAAACGCTCAATAGTTTTGCGGAACAAACGCAATGGATAAATAAAAATTTAAGTAGAGATTCCTCTTTCGTTTTTTCATCTCTACCGTTCGATATTCAAAAACAACTTCTTATGGATAGAGATCCTCACGGAAACGTTCAGGTATCGAGAATTGAAACAGAAAAGCTTATTATCGATTTAGTTCAGGATAAATTGACTGAAATGAAAAATAACGGTAAATTCAAAGGTAAATTTTCCGCTCAAAATCATTTCTTCGGATACGAAGGGAGATGCGCCGCCCCGTCAAATTTTGATTCGGATTATTGCTACTCTTTGGGTTATACGGCTTTTATTCTGATCGCCAACGGACTTACCGGGTATATGTCGTCCGTTTCCAATTTGGCTCAACCGCATACCAATTGGGCGGCGGGAGGCATACCGTTAACAATGATGATGACTATGGAACAAAGACGCGGCAAACTCAAGCCCGTTATAAAAAAAGCGCTGGTAGAGTTAGACGGCAAACCGTTTAAGAAATTTGCCGAACAAAGAGAAGAATGCGCGATCAAAACCTCCTTTATTTATCCGGGCGCGGTTCAATATTACGGACCGGCCGAAGTGTGCGACAGACCGACCAAAACATTAATACTAGAGTCTGAGTAACTATTGTTGAATATTTTTGTTATAGCGACGAGCGCCTCGCGTTAAGCGGGATTTCTCGTCGCTATTTTTTTAGTACCCGTCGGTTTTTTGGGATTTGACGACATCCCATATGCGTCGAATTTTATTTTTAGCTCCATATGTGTCATTTTAAGAAGCCGCCCCCAAATACGCATATGCGACGCGGCGCTCCCTGATAGAAATCGACGCATATGCGCCTCATAGCCGCCGCGTCGCTCCCCGATGAAAAAACGCAACATATGCGTTAAATTGCCCTGCGATAGAAATCGACGCATATGTGTCAAAAAAACCGACGAACTTTACGCTATTGTCCCGCGGAAAGAATTATTTTTTTTGCCCTTTTATAAAAGTCGTTTCTTAAGTCTCTGATCTTATTTTTTAGTTCGGCCGTTACAAATTCCGCATTTGAGGATTTGTTTTTTGATATCGCCGTTAATTTTTCGTTATAAATAATATTTAATAACTTCTCTTTTTCAGAGTAGTTTTCTAAAAGATTCCATAATAAATTTGTCGAATTATTATCTAAATATTTGTTTATTTTTAACCAAAATTTATCGTAAAAATCCGCAGAATCAATTTTGATTATATTTTCCAAAGCGCTAGTTTTATCCGCGTCTTTTACCGCTTCTTTAGTAATATTTTTCCCTATTTTATTATTAACAATTCTAGCAATTATTTTATCCAAGTCTTCGTTAATTTCGCCTACGTCGGAGTCGATAACGACCGTGTTTTTTTGCTCGGTCGCGATAAAAATTGAAGTTTTGACCTTTATGTTGTCAATCTCAGTCATTCGGAGAATCTTCAACTCATTTTGATCGGTATGTTTAAAGTATAAAGCGGAGTCGGTCATTTTTATCAAGCTGGCGTTCTCTTCAACTCCGTTTTTTCTTTTTATTAAAATATTAGAGTAATTCGGCTGATTAGAACCGGCTATCAAATATTCGATATCTTTAAAATAAAAGTCGTAAAGTTCCCCTTCGATTATCATCGATATCTTATCTTTTTCTATCGACGCTAAGTCGCCCCTAAATATCTGACCGTTTTTTAATAATAAATTTTCCGGGAACGCCGGTTTTGAAACGATCATTAATGAAAAAAACATAATTAATTTAAAAACAATTTTAGCGTTCATTTTTATTTTTTTTCTTATTTATATTTTTTTTTAAATAATTAAATTCTTTTGAAAACAACAGATACAGTCCCGATAGAGTTAAAACCGTCGGAGCGAGCATTATTAAAAAGAATTGAAAACTAAAATTAAAAATTTTCAGATTAAACAAAAGAAGAGCGCCGGAAAAAACAATTAAAAATATCCCCGGAATTATTATCGACGGGCTTCTCTTTTCCGATTTTAAATAGTAAATAATAAGCGATAATCCCGGAAATATACCGATAATCGGCCAAATAAACTTAATGTTTGATTTGCCCTCGCCTAAAAAAATCAGGTAAATCAGGAAAAATATTGCCGTAGGTAAAAATATAAACCCCGGAATAAGCAATTTAACCCGCTTTTTATTATAAAAAGCCCTGATTATCAAATCCAGCGAAATTACGGATATTAAAATAAGTAAAATATAAATTAAACGCAACTCTTCCGGGAAAAATATTTTTAAGAAAAAGATAATTCCCAAAATAAAAATATACAATCCCGCGGTTTTCTTTACGGACAATAACAGTTTTTTTTTCTTTTTCATCAATCCTTCTCATAGTTATAAAAATTTTTAGAATCAAAAATCATATTTGCGATAATCGCCGGCGCGGTCAATATCGTTGCGGCGATTATTTCGCTCTTTTTTACCGGAAAGACGTCGTCGTTTACCGTCCTTGGGGTATCGAGACTCTCTACGCCTAACAGTAAATTCAAACTCAAAATTCCGACCTTTATCATGTTATCTTCCGGCTCTCTTGTCGTAAACAATTGAAAAAAAAGCCCCAGCGAAACAAGTATTTTAATCAAGAAGTTTTTATAAAATTTGCCCGACAATTTTAGAATTTCGTAACTTATCGAAGATACGATGGGCATACCGATTACTATATGAGATAGGATGATTATTAGTTTTTGAATAATTCCGCCAAGTTTATCTAGCGACGATAAACTTTGATACCACTGTTGATCGATGAAAAGCTTGTTTATAAACGGAAAAACCAAAAGCGTTATCAAAAATACGATAAAAATAAAAGAAGTCCCGCATCTGGGGTGCAACCGAGAGGATTTACTTACGTTATCTATCGTAAGCTCCTTATTTGCTTCGTAAGTATGTATAGTTTTGTGTTCGGCGCCGTGATATCCAAACAGACGTTTCGTATCTTTCATTAACGAGATCAAAAGAAGATATACGAAAAAAAATACCATTCTTATTATACCGGCGATAAGGTTATACATAAACGGCTCTTCGTTGTGTTTAATTTTGAATATAGAAGCTGTAAAATAAGGCAGAACGACGAAAAGCCCCATGGCGAATACCATCGCCAATAAAAAAGTAAAAAAAAGCGCGACGTTCGACGTCTCCTTTTTTTTGCCGCTTTTATCAATCTCCTCCGGCATCGCTATCTCGGCGGATTTGTTTATAATACTGAGCCCCAGTATCATATTTTCAATAAAACCGGCGACTCCTCTTATAAACGGAAGCCCCAGTATTTTATATCTTTTTGCAAGAGATTTATGAACTTTCTTTTCTTTATGAAAAGACCCGTCCGGTTTTTTTATCACATAACTGTATCCGTTTTGACCTCTCATCATAACACCTTCGATAAGAGCCTGACCTCCGTAAGCCAAATTCTTTTCAATTTTCTCCTTTGAAACTTCCCCTTCGGTATTTTTACTACTGCTCATTCTTACTCCAAATATTTTCTATACTAATAAAATACTTCAAATTTATTACAAACGCATTATAATTACACTTTTTTTATATAAAAGACCGTAAAATTCATTATACGACTAATAACTAATTTTTTCAACAAATTTCATTCGCTGGAGTTATTAAAACATTTTTTTTATATCGTTTGGGACCTCGGCGGTTATATTTAATTGCGCGCCGGTTATAGGATGCGCAAATTCGAGCGAATATGAATGCAGGGCGGTTCGTTTAAATTTTATATCAAAATCTTTACGAAAAGCGTATTTAGTTTCGCCTAAAAGCGGATGCCCTATCATTTTAAAATGAATTCTGATCTGATTGGTTCTTCCGGTAAATAACTCTACTTCGACAATGGAATATCCTTTTTTCTCCGCTATAACGGTATATCCCGAAAGCGCCTCCTTACCGCCTATTTTAAAATTTATTACCCCCTCTTTTTTATTGGGAACGCCGGAAACCAACGCAATATAAGTTTTCTTGATCTCATTTTTATGAAAAAGTTTCATCATTATCTGCTGGTTTCTCTTCCCCTTTGCGTAGATTATCGCTCCGCTCGTCTCCCTATCGAGCCGATGGCAAGGATGCGCTTTATAAACTTCTCCTCTCGCCTCAAGTTCGCCGTTTAGTTTCGCCGTAAGATCGTTCTTTTTGTCTTTATCGGTCGGAACGGTCAAAATCCCCGCCGGTTTATTAATTACTATTATATATTCGTCTTCATAAATAACTTCCGGCATTTTTTCCCTTCGCTAAATTTGAATCGTTTTGGATCCGGACGGTTTCCCTTATACCCCGGTTTTATCTTTCGTAATAGCCATTATAGGAATATCGTATTTACGATACAATTCAATTAAAATATTGTCTATATTGCTATTATTTGAATGTTTTGGCTTAATATAGTCGATTACGTCTTTTTTCTGTCGAATGACGTTAAAACCGTCGAAAGGGGACGCTCTAAAATCGACGTAGTAAGGCTCTCTATACGTAAAGCCGAGGAAATCCGAATATCTTCCCGATTCCGAACGGCTATCTTTTTTACTCGCAATAAAATCTGTTCCGCCGATCATTCCGGATATAAAATTATCTAAAAAAATGCTCTTTATACTATTCCTAAAATATTTTGTAATAATATTCTCTTTGATTGAATAAAACCCGCCGAAGTTAAGGACTATCCCTACGTTTGCGTCTTCGATATTTTTATTCAGAGCCGCTTCGTGAATTTTTCCGTAAGACCCGATATGCGCCCGTACGACGTTTGCCGCCGACTTCAGATATTTTTCTTTTCCTTTTTCTTTCCCTTTTGCGGCAAACGTCCCTTTTTCAAAATCATAATACTTATTAATTAATTTTAGATTCGGCTCTAAAAAAGTTATCCAATTTGAAACTAAGCCTATCAAATTTGCCGAAACGTAATCTACGAATTTATCAAATAACGGCGGGGATTCGGGATTTTCCCAGCCGCCCATATTGTCGAACCACTCCGGATAACCGGAATCGGCAAGCGCCGCGATTACCTTTGAGCCGTTTTTAGCGGCGGCGTTTATTTTTTCGAAATAGGTTTCGATAGATTCTTTATCAAATTTATCTATCGTTTTTTCAATATCGCCCCAATTGATCCGGACGATTTCATATTTTGACAATCTTGAAATTAATTTTTCTTCGCTATCAAACGGATAATCGTTTATAAAATTTTCAAAATTCGACATTTTGATAGGAACTTGATTAACATATAGTCGTTCTAAAGTTTCTAAAGAGAATTTATACGCCAGCATATTTTACTATCCCGCAATTTTATAAAAAATATATAATTATCCCGATTTTGTCAAATAAATAATTGACTAATAGCGGTAAATTATTTATCCTAAATTAATATTTAACGAAGGAGTTTTTTATGAATTTTAAAAGGAATATTTTACTAATTTTATTAGCGTTATTATCAATAACTCTAATTTATCCGAAAAAAAACGTTAAACCTATCGTAATTAAATCTGCAGAGTTAAAAAGCTCTCAAATTGTTCTTGCGAACTTTTCCGGATTGCCTCAAAATATTAAGAAAATAGTTTTTTCTATCGAACCAAAAATGGCGATAGAGAAAATTGAGAAAAAGGGACCTTATATAGAGATAAAAACGAAAGAAAATTTCGATATAGAAAAAGACTACTATTTTACTTTTTTAAGCAAATCTACTAAAGAGAGCGGTAAAGTAGTTATAGACAAAGCTATTCTGCTTCAAGAGAAATTTAATACTATTTATAGCGATAAACCGTTAGGGTATTTCTACGAAAACGGCAAATCTATATTCAGATATTTTGTTCCCAGAGGTAAAAAGGTCGTTTTGGTAATTTTTGATAAATACGACGACGCGTCCGGTAAAGAGTACGAGATGACCAATACGGGAGATCAAACGTTTGAATGCAGTATCGACGGGGAGTTGTGGGGGAAATATTATGGATATAAGATCGTAGAGAGAAACTACGCGTTTAACCCCGTTCAACCGCTTATCGACTCGGACATAGTAGTATCCGATCCGTACTCGAAGGCTATCGTCCAGAGCAACGTTTTTCCGCAAAAAAGTAGAAGCGTAATAATCGATACTACAAAATTTGATTGGCAAGGGACAAATCATATTGATATTGATATAAGAGACGCGGTAATAATGGAGACGCACCTAAAGGATATATCCGCCCACGCCTCTTCCAAATCTAAAAATCCCGGAAAATATCTGGGAATGATAGACGCCGAAGTAGGAGGGATAAACTATTTGAAAAAATTAGGCGTAAACGCCGTTGAATTTCTTCCGATACAGGATTTCTGTAATATTGAGGCGCCTTTCAACGAAGTCGTAAAAAATAAAGAGGGCAAACCTTACTACGCTAAAAACAGCTGGAATGCGTACGCCCAAAACTATTGGGGATATATGACCTCTAATTTTTTCTCTCCCGAATCGTATTACGCGACCGACGGCAATATCGATCCGTCTAAATGGAGCGGAACGTCGGGAAAAGCGGTAGACGAATTTAAAACGCTCGTTAGAGAACTTCATAAAAACGGCATAGCGGTAATATTAGACGTAGTTTATAACCACGTATCGCAATATGACGAAAATTCGCTCAAATATACCGATTATGATTTTTACTTCAAAAAAGAGGTAAATACCGGTTGCGGTAACGAAATTGAGAGCCGACGTCCGATGGCTAGAAGATTGATATTGGACAGCGTTAAATACTGGATGACCGAGTATAAGATCGACGGATTTAGGTTTGATCTTGCCGGTTGCCACGACGTTGAGACAATCAAGCTGATTAAAGAGGAGATGCTGAAAATCAATCCAAAGGCTTTTATAATCGCCGAGCCGTGGACTGCCGGTAAATCCGTTTCGACCAAGACCGACTTCATAAAAAACGGTTGGTCGTACTGGAACGACGGTATAAGAGGAACGGTAAGAGGAGATAATCGACCGATAAAAGAATCAAAGTCGTTTATGCTCGGCAACGCTTATAACGCAATTAAATTGTCAGACTACTGGAAAGGGACTTCCGGCGGGAGCTCTTATCAATCGGTAAACTACATCGAGTCTCACGACGATACGTCTCTCGGCGATAACATAAGATTTTCATCGGGAGAATATAAGATAACAAACGAAAAAGGGGAGATAAACAGGATTACCGATATAAAACAGTATCTCAAGTTGTCTCCAAGACTAATGAACGCTTCCAAAGTCGGAGCTTTGGCTCTGTTCCTTTGTCAAGGTCCTATAATGATGCATCTGGGGCAAGAGTGGGCTAGGGGTAAAATAACTCCGGATCTGACCGGCAAAATCCCGGAAGTTACAAACAAAGGGGAATTTGGCAAATCTTCCGATAATCTTATCTATCTTACCCCTACTCCCAACTCGTACTCTGCGGATAACGATACAAATTTTATAAATTTTGATAATATTTCGTTAAATCAAGAGTTATTTGACTATTACAAAGGGTTGATTCAGCTTAGAAAATCCGAAAAACTTCTCGGAAACGCCAAGCCCGAAGAGGTTAAAATTTTAACTAACGATAATAAAAATTCTTTAGGGGTAATTATCGGCGATAAAATTTTCGGATTTGTAAATTCGGACGTAGAAAAAAGCGCCGAATACTCAATACCCGAAGGCGCGTATAAAGTAGTAGTCGACGGTAAAACGGCGGGGATCAAAGCGATAAAAGAAATTTCCGGCGGAAATATAACGATTAATCCGGCGGAAGGGATGATATTGATAAAAAAATAAGAGGAAAAAAAATAAGAGGGGAGTTGAGGATATTTTATGAAAAAAAAATCAAAAAAAACAACAAAAAACAAGAAAAAAAAGAAGGTAAAACTCTTTAAACAGATAAAAAAGGCAATTAAGACCTTAAACCTCCTTGTCGATAAATTTGACAACGGTATTATTGAAAAAGATAAGCTCGAAGGATCGCATAAGGTCGAGAATAAAGAGTAATCTACTTCTCTCTAGTTATGGCTATAAACGAGAATAACATCAGCAAAGAGGTTAAATAGTTTATAGCCATATAATAAATCGGTATGTTGTCGATCTTATAATCTTTTATTGAAAATACTTCCAGATATTCCAAGACTCTGAATATCATGCCGATATAAAGAAATAGCGCGACCATCACTAAAATAAGGCGGGATACTTTTTTTGCCTTCCCGTAGACTAGTATTCCGCTTATAGCCATAAGACTGCATAAAATAACGTCTAAAATAATAAAAAACAGTTCGCTCTTTACTATATCTTTCAAATTTATTATTAGTTCCATCATAATAATTTTTCCTTAGGACGCTTTGTTGTAATTTCAATATTATTATCGGTAATAAATTTAGATTATTTTTAGAATTCTCTGTTTTTTTCATTTTGCCGAATTTTTATAAATCGAGCGTATAGTTTATCCTATTTTATGAAACGATTAAACGTTAATTTTTAACAGGCGTTCCTTTTGATAATCTTCGAGAATTAATGGCAAGTAATTATAATCGGGGAACGGATTAATAAGTATGTTGTTTTGTTTAAATTTGTTTACCAGTTCGTCGTCCTCGTTTGTAAAACTAAAAATTCTGCCTTTTTGAACTACGTCTTTCCATTTTAATTTTGGAACGTTAAGCAAACGGTATTCGGGCGATTTTATAACCCTGTAATAATTTAAAGCGATCTCTATGTAAAAAGAGGGGAGTTCAAAAACAGTTTGAGAAAAAATATTTTTTAAAACGGATTTTTTTTTTATCATTAGATAAATATTTTTTAGTCCGCCCGACATAAACTCGGGTAGAATAATTAAATCCGCTCCAAAAGTATCCGGGGCGTATTCAGGATAATAGTAGTAATTTATTATATTTATTTTATCTTCAAATACCAGTATTTGTTTCTCATCCAGATAATACTGCGCCGCGTCGATAACGCGTATATCCGGGTTGTCGGAATTTATTTTTTTTTTCGCCAATAAGCGGCTTATGAATTTTACAAATCTTTCGCCAAAGTATGCAAGTTTGTAGTTATTATTAATTGCAAAATTTTCCAGTTTTAAAATAAACTCTTCGAGAGAACTTATGAAAAAAGGCTCGTATTCTTCCGAGAAATCTTTGGCGAATATTTTTAATAACCTTCGGCTATATACGGAGTCGCCGACGACGCTCATAGCGTTTGAAATACTGTTTTTTAGACGGGTTGATATTTTTTTGTATGAATATCCAAAAATGGCGCTATTAAATCTGAAATCGAAGAATTTTTCGCTTTTTATGTCGTATAGATAAGCCCCTTTGGCTTTTTTGAAGATATTATCGCTATTCATCAGGAATCTCTTCAGTTTTATCGGACGTCGCGTCGTCGGATTGGTCTGCGGATACGTCGGCGTAAACGCTTTGGAATTCGAGAGAGTCGTATATCTTTAGAATTTCCTCTTTATTTGTCTCTAAATAATCTTTGTTTGTCCAGAAATCCAGTTTTATGTTGTATTTGCCGTTTCTAAAGAGAATTGAATCGAAGTAAAATAGATTATTACGGCTAATTTTAGCCGTATATACGAAATTTAACGCCGTATAATTTTTGAAGTCTACCTTTTTCTCGGAGACTACCTCTATTTTGTAAGAGACCGTCTCCCTTGAAAGGCTATTTTTAAAGTCTTTAAGATACTGCTCGTTGCTAATATTTAAATCTTCCGAGACGCATCGAACGCCTATTTTCTTAAGATCGTTATAGCCTATAAACAAGACTTCGCCGTAATCTGTCGTTATATAATCCGCATACTTTTTTTCAAAATCATTAAATTTATCGTAATTTACCTTAATTTCCCAATTATAATCAAATTCTACGCTAAAGGCTATGGTTTCATTATTATATATATATTTATCATAAGTATCAACGTATTTTCCGTAGTTTTTAGCCTCTTTAACGGAATATTCGTCGATAATACTTTTTGATTGGCACGAAATTAAAATTATAAATAAAAAAAAAATCCTAATTTTTTTTAGCATCGGTATTTCTAAGTTCTATGTATGAGATAGAGCTTTTTGAAACAAATACTGAAACTTTAAAAATATTTCTTATATACAAACCTTCTGAAAATATCTCTAATAACTCCCCTCTGACGGTAACGTCTACGTCGGATATATACACGACTATATTTTTACCGATGTAATTCTCCAACTCTGCAAAAAAACTTTTTTCTGAGCTCTTTTTCGTACTTTCCGTACTTTCCATACTTTTTTCAGTATAATCCGGATTTGTAGTCGTAGAATCGGCGGCGTCTTCGGCTACGGCGCTAAACGATAAAGCGGCTAGAAGAATAAAAATAAGACTCAATTTTTTCATAATACTTCCTCGTAATTACTTTGTAATTCCGCTACGCGGATATAAAATCGGATAAATAGCCGTTACGATCTATTTATCCGGGAATTTAATAAATAAAATTATTTCATATCAAAGTCGCAGGGTTTGATATTCCAAATATCTTCGGCATACTCTCTGATAGTTCGGTCTGTTGAGAATTTACCGGTATTAGCCACATTAATTATAGATTTTTTAGTCCAGTTATCGTAGCTTTTATACTCTTGCGACACTCTCTGTTGACAGTCGTAATAAGACTGAAAGTCCGCAAGAAGAAAATATTGGTCGCCGTTTAAGAGACTGTCGATTATCGGCTGAAATAAAGAGGGCGACTCGGTTGAAAAATATCCGCATGAAATAAGATCGATAACTTTTTTTAGTCTCACGTTCTTTTCATAGTATTCTCGGGGATTATAACCTTTTGCCGATAAATCTTTTACCTCTTCTACTTTTAGCCCGAATATAAATATGTTTTTATCGCCGACCTCTTCCGCGATCTCAATGTTTGCGCCGTCCAACGTGCCGACAGTCAGAGCCCCGTTTAGTTGAAATTTCATATTTCCGGTGCCGCTCGCTTCTTTTCCGGCGGTAGAAATTTGTTCCGATACGTCGGAAGCGGGAAAAATCTTTTCGGCAAGCGATACTCTATAATTCGGTAAAAACAGAACCTTGATTTTTCCTTTTATGTCCGGATCGTTGTTTATTATAGAGCCGACGTTATTAATTAGCTTAATAATTAATTTTGCCATATAATATCCCGGCGCCGCCTTTGCTCCAAAGATAAAAGTCCTCGGGACAAAATCAATTTCCGGATTACTCTTAATATCAATGTACATACTGATAATATTTAATACGTTAAGCAGCTGTCTTTTGTATTCGTGCAATCGCTTTACTTGAACGTCGAAAATTGAATTTATGTCGACCATTACGTCCAATTCCTCTTTAATTATCTTGGCTAAAACTTTCTTATTTTCCAGTTTTATATTTTGCCAGCTCTTTATAAAATTCATATCGTCGGCGTATTTTTCAAGTTGTTTAAGTTGATATAAATCCGTTACCCATTTATCTCCGATTTTATCTGTAATCAACTTTGAGAGACTTGGATTTGACTTTAACAACCATCTTCGTTGAGTAATACCGTTTGTTTTGTTGTTAAATTTATCTTCATAAAATTCCGAAAAATCCTTCAACAATTCCGTCTTTAATAGCTCCGAATGCAAACGGGCGACTCCGTTAACCGAATGACTGCCTATTATAGAAAGGTAAGCCATTCTAACGTATCTCTCGCCGGATTCGTCGATAATAGACATTCTTCTTAATCTGCCGACGTCGCCCGGATATTTCATCGAAACGGCGCTCAAAAATTCGTAATTTATCTGATAAATAATCTGTAAGTGTCTCGGTAAAAGTTTCTCAAACATCGGGACTGCCCACTTTTCGAGAGCTTCCGGCAGCAATGTGTGATTGGTATAACCAAAAGTTTTGACGGTTATATCCCAAGCGTCTTTCCATTGTACGTCGTGTTCGTCTACCAACAATCTCATAAGTTCCGGAATAGCTATAGCCGGGTGAGTATCGTTTAACTGAATCGCGACTTTATTCGGGAATTCTTTAAAATCTTTGCGGTATTTTAAAAATCTTCTGATAATATCTTTTAATGAAGCGGAAACAAAGAAATACTGCTGTTTTAATCTCAATATTTTACCGGTCTCAGTGTTGTCGTTAGGATACAATACTTTTGAAATATTTTCAGACTTGTTTTTTTCCTGAACCGCTTCGACGTAGTTCCCTAAGTTAAATTCGCGCAGATCAAACTCGTTTGTCGCATGAGCTTTCCACAATTTAAAAGTATTAACGTTATTGACGTTATACCCCGGTATCGGAACGTCGTGAGGTATTGCAAAAACGTCTTGCGTATTTTCCCATCTAAAGCGCGTTCTATCCTGTTTGTCTTTATAACTCGTTACATTTCCGTAAAATTGAATTCTCACTTCGTGTTCCGGGCGTTCGATCTCCCATGGACAGCCCAATTTCAACCAGTTATCCGGCTCTTCCACTTGATAACCGTCTACAATTTTTTGGTTGAAAATACCATAATCGTATCTGATGCCGTATCCGTAAGCGGGGTATTGCAACGTAGCTAACGAATCTAAGAAACAAGCCGCTAATCTTCCAAGCCCCCCGTTTCCGAGTCCCGCGTCTTTCTCCTCTTCTCTTATAGTATCCAAGTCCAATCCGAGCTCTTTTAAAGCGACTTCGCATTCGTCGAATATTTTTAGATTTATAAGACTATTTCCGAGCGATCTGCCCATAAGAAACTCGAGAGAAAGATAGTATACTCTTTTAACGTCGCCTGCATAATACGCTTGTTGCGTGCCGATCCACCTTTCAATCAACATATCTCTTACCGTATAAGCAAGACAAAAAAAATCGTCGTTTGGCGTTGCCGAATATTCGTCGGTAGCTAGAGAATATTTTCGATGATGCAAAAAAGACTTTTTTATTTTTTCAACTATATCTCTGTTTAACAAATTTTTTTCCTTGACCATAAATAAGCTCCAAAAATTTTTTCTTAATTATATATAAAAAAACAAAAAACGCAAAGTTATTTTTTTATTATTTAGTAATCCGTATTTAAAAATTTTGATTATTTTACCGTTATGCGCTATATTTACGATAATTTTAGAAAATTTACAGGATAAAATATGCCGGAAATATCGATAGTAGCGCCAATTTTTAACGAAAAAGACAACGTCGCTGAACTTCATAGAGAAATAAAGGAGACCTGCGAAGCTAATAGATATACTTATGAAATAATATTTGTCGACGACGGTTCGACAGACGGAACTTATCAGATAGCGAAGAATCTCTCTCCGATAAAATATATTCGTCTTAGGAGAAACTTCGGTCAAACCGCCGCGATGGACGCCGGAATAAAAGAGGCAAAGTATAAATATATAGTTACGATAGACGGAGACAGACAAAACGATCCGAACGATATTCCTAATCTTATCAAACATCTAGAATCAAACGATCTGGACGTAGTGTCGGGCTGGAGAAGACGAAGAAAAGATACTATAATCAAAAAGTTTACGTCGCGCGGCGCGAATTTTTTACGAAAAATAATTATTAACGACGGAATACACGACAGCGGCTGTTCTCTAAAAATTTATAAAAAGGAGTGCTTTGAGTCTATAAGTTTATACGGCGAGATGCACAGATTTATACCCGCGATCCTTGAAATAAAAGGGTTTAGGGTCGGAGAAATCGAGGTTAATCACCGCCCTAGGACCGCGGGAAAGACCAAATACAACTGGAAAAGAACGGTAAAAGGCTTTATCGATATGATATCCGTCTGGTTTTGGAATAAATACGCGGTCAGACCGCTTCATCTGCTCGGCGGTATCGGTATATTTTTTATACTCCTTGGAGCCTTATCCGGCTGCGCTACCGTAGTACAATTCTTTCGAGGAGTCAGTATGTCCGACTCGGCGTGGCCTATTTTGACCGTATTCCTGGGATTAACCGGCATACAACTGTTTACTTCGGGACTTATCGCCGATATGCTGTCAAAAAGCTATTACGAAACGACAAACGACTCGTCGTACAGCGTCAAGGAGATTGTGGAGAATTGAAAGATCTCCGTCGGTATTTTGGGGGGAAGGAAATAAATTCGACGCATATGTGTCAATTTGTTTCCCCAAAAAATCGACGGGTTACGGAAATAAACAAAAAACCTTGAATAAAATCGAAAAGCGCGCTAATATTATCTTATAACTGTATAGATATAGACCCTGAAACTATTTATAACTCTTCAGATACTATATCTGACCCATTATTATTAAATTTAGGCAAACATTATGACTAATAAAAAACTAAAAATACTCATGCTAAACTACGAGTTTCCGCCGTTGGGGGGAGGGGCGGCTAACGCTACAAAATATATATTAAAAGAATTATCAAAAAATGATAATATATCCGTTGACTTCGTAACATCCTCTACAAATACTTATCGCGAAGAATCTTTTTCTAATAAAATTAAAATTTATTTTTTAGATATTGGAAAAAAAGATAATATACATTATCAATCGAACAAAGACTTATTAACCTATAGTTTTAAAGCCCTTAGTTTTTGCAAAAATCTTAAGAAAAACAACAAATATGATCTTGTTCATGCCTTTTTTGGCATTCCATGCGGTTATATAGCAATGAAATTAGGAATGCCTTATATTGTGTCGCTAAGAGGTAGCGATGTACCTTTTTATAATAAAAGATTTAAACTTTTAGATGTATTACTTTTTAAAAAACTTAGTATAAAGATATGGAAAAAATCAAATGCGGTAATAACAAACTCGGAAGGTTTGAAAAATCTGGCTTTACAGACTGCTCCCGATCAAATAATTTCAGTTATTTATAACGGCGTAGATATAGAAGAATTTAAGCCTCGAGTTATTGAGAGCAATATTTTTACAGTAATATCGACTTCCAGATTGATTAAAAGAAAGGGAATTCAATATCTCATAGACGGATTTATTGAATTTGCAAAAGGAAAAAATGACGTTAAACTAATAGTAATAGGAGATGGAAATCAAAAGGAAGAATTGATTAGTCTTGTAAGTGAAAACGGCGAAAAGGATAAAATAGAGTTTCTTGGGAAGATAAATCATGATAATCTTCCTAAACATTATCAGAGTTCCGATGTTTTTTGCTTACCCTCTCTAAACGAAGGGATGAGCAACGCATTATTAGAAGCTATGGCGTCAGGACTTGCTATACTTGCAACCGATACGGGCGGAACAAAAGAACTAATTGACGAATCAAATGGAATAATTATTCAAAAAGAATCAAAAAAGGCAATAACAGATAGTCTTAATTTGTTGTATAATAACAGAGACTTATTAACCAAAATGGGTTATAATAGTAGACTTAAAGCTGAAACGATGAGTTGGAAGAAATGCGCCGAAAAATACATAGAAACATACGGAGGCGTTAAAAATTGATAAACTGGCGAAAACCTATTATATATGCTATGTTAAATTTATCAGGCTCTGATATTCATAGGAACATAAAAGAGATTATTAAAATTTCGAAATATAGCGAGAATGATATAAAAAAGTATCAAAGAGAAAAAATTGTTGATATATTACAATACGCATATAAAAATGTACCATACTACAAAAAGGTATTTGATGATAGCGACATAATAAAAAACGGAAAAGTCGAACTTGATAATTTCAAAAAACTACCTTTTTTAACAAAAGATATAATGAGACAAGAGGGAACAAATCTTTACTCTAAAGAAAAAAGAAAAGGCGTTTATGAGAATACTTCAGGCGGTTCAACGGGAGAACCGGTTAGATTTTTACAGGATAAGTACTATAGCGACTGGAATATTGCTAATAAGATTTATGTCAAGTTAAAGGCCGGTCAACAGCCGGGGATGAAGGAATTACGATTTTGGGGATCTGAAAGAGATCTGCTTGAAGGCAGAGAAAAACTCTCAATTCGGCTTAGAAATTGGTTATATAACAGAAAAGAGTTTAACACTTTTAAAATGTCAGAAAAAGATATGCTTGAATATGTAAAAAAGTGGAATAAATATAAACCATGCTGGGTAGAAAGCTATGTTCAATCAATATTTGAGTTTGCAAAGTTTATTGAAAATAATAATCTGAAAATACATTCGCCAAAAAATGGCATACTTACATCGGCAGGCACTTTGTTTCCTGAAATGAGAGAAAAAATCGAAGAGGTTTTTAAATGCAAAGTATATAATAGGTATGGCTCTCGCGAAGTTGGAGATATGGCATGCGGAACAGGGGAGTTAAAATTATCTCTTTGGAACCATTACATAGAAGTAATTGATAACAAAATATATGTAACTGCGTTAAATAACTACTCAATGCCTTTCATTAGATATGATATAGGAGATATCGGCAAACTATCATCAGATGGATTAGCCTTTTCTAATGTTGAAGGAAGAGAAATGTCAGCAATTAGAACTAATTTAAACAAAATAATTCCGGCTGAATTTTTTATTCATTTTATCGGAGTTGTTCATAATGACTCAGGAATTTCAAAATTTCAAGTTATTCAAAAAAAAATTGATTATCTAGAGATTAATGTAGTTATAAAAAATTTAGATCGGTTTGATAAAGAGAAGAAAAATATTGAAAAGTCGATTAAACTTGAATTTGGAGATTCTGATTGCTTTATTAAATGGAATATAGTAAATCAGATTGATCCGTTGAAAAACGGCAAGTATGAATATGTAAGGAGCGAGGTTTAATTTGGATCAAAAATTAGTATCGTTAATAAAATCAGAAACTTTAGAATATCCAAAAGCTCCGTTTAATCCTCCTGAAATTTATCCGGAATTTGAATTAGAAGAATTAGAATATGAGACTGATACCTTAAATAATATATATCCGCTAATAAGAAACTTGTTATTTAATCTAGGTCTAGATAAAGAAAATTATAATACAAAATTCTGGAATCCATTAAAAAATATTGTAGAAAAAGGCGATAATGTAGTTATAAAACCCAATTTAGTCTTTGACAATCATCCATTTGGATTAGAGGGGATTTTATCTATGGTCGCTCATGCCTCAATTATTAGACCAGTAATTGATTATGCGCTAAAAGCGACAGATAATAATTGTTTAATTACTATTTGCGACGTTCCTTTACAAAACGCTGATTGGGATAATTTGATAGAGCAAAACGGACTTAAAGATTTAGTAAAGTATTATGATTCAAAAAAAATTAAAATAAATTTACTTGATTTAAGATATGAAATAGCAATATCAAACAAGGAAGGTCACCATTATAAAAGAATAAAAAAGGCGCAAGATCCAAAAGGCTATTTGGCTGTGGACTTAAAAAAAAAGAGTTATATACAGGAAATAATTAAAGATTATAGAAAACTTGAAATAACCAATTACGGTATTGGAACTGTATCTAAGCGCCATAACTATGAAAAAAACGAATATCTAATTCCGAAAACAATTCTTGACGCTGATTTGTTTATAAATGTTCCAAAATTAAAAACTCATAGAAAGGCAGGCGTTACACTTTCTTTGAAAAATCTTATCGGTATAAATGGCGATAAATCATGGATTGCTCATCATCGAAGAGGAGTTGACGAATATGAGAAATTTAATCTAAAAGAATTTATAAAATGGCGCGTAAATTATTATAGTAAACTGTATATGCCAAATTTTTTCAATACGCTTTTAAAAAAACTATTTCGGATTATTTTCCTTAAGGGTAAAACAATAAAAGAACATGGGGCTATTTATGGCGGAACTACTATGGAGGGAAATTGGTATGGGAACGATACAATATGGCGTACAATTCTTGATTTGAATAATATTATCTTTTTTGCTAATAAAAATGGGGAAATGAAAGAAACGCAGCAAAGGAAATATATGACAATAATTGACGGAATTATCGGTATGGATAAAGAGGGACCAATGGATGGTTACCCCAAGAAATGCGGAGTTCTTATTGGAGGATTTCATCCTGTTGCCGTGGATTATGTTGCAAGTTATATAATGGGATTTAACTTTATAAAAATTCCTAAAATCAGAGAAGGTTTTAAAGAAAAATATTTTAAATTAACCCAATTTAACCATGACGAGATTATAGTTAATTCAAATATTGATTGGAAAAATCTAAATTTAAATTTTGCAGCTTCTAAAGGATGGAAGGGACATTGTGAAAGATAATGAATTGTATAATTCGCCAGTTAAACAACGAAGCGCTTTTGCCTTTATTTTAGAATTTTCGGGGAAGTTGTAGAAAATGAACGTATTACATATTTTTGATCATAATGGTATCGGCGGCGCTCAAAGAATAATCGCAGGAATACAAACTAAACGAAGCGATGATATTTTTTTAGGGTTGAATAATAAAATACCAAATATTATTCAAATAAATAATGTTATATTTCCCAAAAGTCGAGGAAAGTTTAATTTATTATCTGTATTTGAAATTTCAAAAATAATCAAAAGAAATCAAATAGAAATAATTCATTGTCACTTATTTAAATCTCAACTATTGAGTTTAATTATAAAGATTTTTTTAAATAATAAACTATTTCTTATATTTCATGAACATGGAGAAATTTTCTTGAATAAAAAAAGTTATAATTTATTTCTGAAATTTTCTAATAAATTTGTAAGTTTTTTTATTTCTATTTCTAAAGCAACAGAAAAATTGCTTATTAACTATGCAAAAATACCAAAAAATAAAATATCTATCATTTATAATCCAATTACTTTATTTAGCATGGAAAAAAAAATTTGTGAAAAATTAGAAAGCAAGAAAACGTTTACTGTTGGATTCGCAGCCAGATTAGAAATTAGAAAAGGATGGTTAGATTTTTATAATGTCGCTATGTTGATAGCTAAAAACAATGCTAATATTTTTTTTAAAATTGCCGGAGATGGAAATGACTCAAATAAATTAAATGATCTTATATCTAAAGATAATAATCCAAACATTATATACCTTGGTAATGTAAGGGATATGGTATCATTTTATAATAGTTTGGATTGTTTTGTGATACCTTCTCATTTTGAGCCAATGGGATTAACTCAATTAGAAGCTCAAGCAATGGGCGTTCCGGTAATTGCATCTAATGTTCCCGGATTAAACGAAGTTATAAATGATCAAGTTGATTGTTTAATGTTTGAAGCAAAGAATATAAATGATTTGGCAAACAAGATAACTCGCTTATACAATGATGAAAAGTTGAGAAAACGGCTTGTAGAAGCGGGAAAAGAGAATGTTAAGAAGTATTCGTTAGATGAGTATACGGTTGAATTGGATAAATTATATAGGAGGAGTTTGAATGAAAAAATTAATTAATTTAATATTGATCAAATTTGATTTTATCATAAGATTTTTATATGTAAAAATGAGATTAAATCGATTGTTTTTTTGGAAAAGGTATACAAGTAATTGTCAAATAATTGATAGTTACTTTCCCAATATAAAAGAACTTTTGAGTAGGCAAAATTTTGATATTAAAGATAAAGTAGTAATGGAATTGGGATCTGGAAACTCTTATATAAACGCATATAATTTTTTACAAGCAGGAGCTAGAAAAGTAATTCTATTAGATAAATTTCCGCGAAATTATACAAATAAAAAACAGAAATTATTTTTTCAAGAAGAATTATCATATTTTAGAGAAAAAAATAAAGATAAAATATTTTGCTTACAGACAGACAGACAGACGACCGGCTAAATTTTTTAGAAGATAAAATTGAGTATATTTCCGGCGATATAAGTAATATAAATTTAAATTGTAAGGCGGATTTAGTTATAAGTATAAGCGTGTTTGAACATATTAAAAATTATGAAGGGACAATATTGGGGGTGTATAATTGTTTGAATGAAGGAGGTCTGGTTTTTAGCCGTATTGATTTGAGAGATCATTATAATTTCGATTCTCCATTTTTATTTTATAAATATTCAAATAAAGTTTGGGAAAAATATTTAGTTAAAGAAGGTGTAAGTTATACAAACAGGCTTCGACATAGCGATTGGATTCAACTTTTTAGTAATTATTTTGAATTGTTGGATCAAAAACTGTGGAGATATAATTTGGATATTCCAAGGAAAAAAATTAAACTTAACACTGTATCAGAAAAAGATTTAGATATAGGCGTGGTTGAATACTTGATGAAAAAGAAGGTAAAAGCATGAAAATTCGAACAATAACATTTCCTTATGCTACTAATTCAGGCGCTATTGGTAGGTATTGGCTTTTTTGCGTAAAGCGAGAAAAGAGAATTTTAATAGATATTCTTGGAAAAAAGTGTTACAAAAATGCTTGACCAGGACAAATTATTATTATGGGAGCAAATATTGAAGAATACAAAAGTTTCTATTGTTGTACTTAATTTTAACGGGAAAAAATATTTGGAAACAACGCTACCGGGAATTATGAAATTAGACTACAATAACCTAGAAGTCATAGTAGTTGATAATGGATCTTCAGATGGAAGTATAGAATATATTCGTTCATTTAATAACATTAGATTGTTGCAAAGTCCAAGATTTAAAGAGAAAAATTTTGCCTGTAATTTTGCTATTAGTAAAGCAACCGGAGAATATATATTGTTATTAGATAATGATGCGCTTATTGAAGATGCAAGTTTGATAAAAAAGTTGTTAAATTTTTATAGGAAATTAAATAATCCGGGTTTTGTAAGCATTTCATTAGTAGAAAAAGAATACTCGAAATCGGGATATTATGGCGGATTTTTTTGCAGTACTTTTATCAATTATAATAAAAAAATTAATAATGAAGATTTAAAAAAGTTAAATGGGATTGAAATTGGATTTCCTCATGGCGCAAACTTATTTTTTCATATAGATTTATGGGGACAAATTGGAGGATATGATAATGATTTAATTTACAGCGGCGATGATACTGACATAGGAATTAAGGCTATCCTATATGGTTATAAAAATTATTTATTTTCAGAATCATCGAATATTCATTTGGGCGTAAATAATAGTAAGTCTGATGATGTGTTTATTTTTAAATGGAAAAATATGATATACTCGCACTTATCAAATATATTCGTCAATTATAAATTTAAAAATTTATGTTTTTCTTTACTATGCTTTAGCGGTTTTGCTTTTTTGAAAACTCTCAAACAGGCTATTCAACGAAAAAATATTTTTATAATATCAACATTTTTTTTTGGACATTATACGTTTATTAAAAATATAAAATTGGTAATAAGGAAAAGGAAAGCGGTTCAATCTAAAAGAGTAGTAAAAGATGATATTTTTTTAAAAATAAAAGCGCCCAAGATAGTAAGTTAATAGCTAATTTCAAGATGAAAAAGTAAGGATTGAGAGTGTTAGTAAAGCACAAGCATTTGATGATTGATGTTTTCTGGAGAGGCGTAATTTCAATAGTATTAACATATTTTTTTGTTAAATATTTTAGTATATATGGGGGGGTTGTAGGTTACAATTTTTATTATGTTATTATAACAATCTTATTTATAATTTTTTTAAAAGAAAAAACATTTCATATAGACTTAAAAATAATTAAGGAAGTATTTAAATATTCAATAAAAGGAAATTCAATTTTTAACAGAGTTAAATATCGTTTATTTGTTAAGCCAACATATTTTAATGAAATTGTTAAAGGTAATCCAAGAATAATTTCCGGAAAATATAAAAACTATGAAATACGAAAAAGAAAACTATTTTTTAGAAATTATTTTAAATATGGCTATGAATATGTTGAAAATAAATTTTTAAAAATTAAAAAATCAGCATATTTATTAAATAAACTAAAAAAAATGCTAAAAAGGATGTTAAAATGACCAAAGTATTGATATTACAGGGTGAGAATACTTATAACTATGGCGCTTTCATGCTGTTAATTAATTTTGTTTATTATACCCATAAAAAGGATAGTAATCTGTCTTATTACATAACGCTAAATTCTGAAGACGATCTATTTAGACTAAAAAGCGAATTACCCTCGGAGATAAAAATCAATAGATTTGAATTTAATAAAAGCATAAAATCAAAAAATTTAATTGATAAAATTATAGGAGTTAAAAACAAACTTTTAAATCATATAAATCAAATAAAAAATGAAAAATTTGATAAAATAGTTTTTTTGGGCGGCGATGGCTTAAGCGAGTATTATAAAAAGTGGACAATAATAACAGATTTATTAATAATTAGAAAATTAAGTAAATTTACAAATGTTTATCTAATAGGTCAAACTATAGGTCCGTTTTACTCTTGGAGAAAAAATTGCGCGAAAAGATGTTTTCAAAACTGTTATATAACGTTAAGAGATTCAAAAAACAAAGAGTACCTAATTAATGAGTTAAAAATTAGTAATTTTATTGTTAGCAGTGATTTGGCATTTTTAGAACTTCCTAACGAAGAAAATAAAAAATATGTTTTAAGTAAATATAAAATTAAAAAGAAATACATAACAATAATACCATCCGGTTCATGGAAACAATATTGTAAGTATAAAGAATTATATTTAGAAAATTGGAAACTTTTAATAAATAATTTATTAAACTTACAAAATATTCACGATTGCAAAATTGTTTTATTCCCACATGTGTGTAAGCCTTTATCGGAAAGTGATTTAAATATTATAAATGTAATTTCTGATTATATTAAATCTGACAGAATAATTTACATTAAAGATCATTTGTTAGCTTCAGAAGCAAGAGAAATAATTAAGAATGGATTTTTTACTATAACGGGAAGGATGCATCCATCAATTTCATCATTTTCTACAAATGTACCGGCAATCCCAATATCATACAGTATTAAATATGATGGCATAATAAAAAAAGATTTAGATTTTGAAGAACTATTGGTTGATAAAGATAAAAATATATGGATAAATAATATGCTATCAGAATCAGTAATTGAGAAAATAAATTATCTCTTATTAAATAAAGTTCAAATTGATGAAAAAATTAGAAAAAATATCCATAATATTAAAAAACAGGCTATCTTACAAATAGAGTATTTTAATAATAATTAGAAATTGTGATAAATAGGTATCCGCCAACTTAGCTCCATAGTCAAGATGAAAATAATTTTTTATACTTCCGTAAATTATTTTTGGAGTTATAAAAATGAGAGAGGAGACGATAAAATTCTGGCGGGAGTGCATAGAAGGGTTATAGTTTGATAGAGACTGCGAAAGCCAATGGAAAAGAACCGTATAAATACCTGAAAAAATTATTTGAAAAAATCCCCCATGCGAAAACCGACGAAGATTACGAAAAACTCCTACCTTATTACGACGCCAACTTATTCGACGAATAATCCGCGCCGCGTTTAACCCGAGCTAATTTGGCGGATACAAAATACCTATTTTCATATTCTCGCCTTTATTTCTTTAAAATTTTCTTTACTGCTTGTATACCCTTATCTCCAAGCATCTTTTTTGCAATCTTTTTTGAAACACCTCCAATATGTATATCTAAGTTCAAGATAATTTCTAACGCATCGCTTTCATCCTGTGAAGCTGTAAAAACTTCAAAAAGAACAGGTCTTTGTTTCACATTTGGATTAAAGAAATTATCTATATTTTCAAGATACTCTTTTTTTTCAGTTGCGCATAGGTATTCTATGTTTAAATTTTCAGCAAGATTTTTTACAAGTGTTTTAGATTTATTACCAAAATGTCCGCCCGCAGCTATGAACGCATCAGCATCATCTTTAAAAGCAGCCCCCGGGTGACTAAAGTTTTTAAATTCAGCGCCAATACCATTATTAAACAATAAAATTCTTAAATTCGCCGGCAAGTGTCGATTACCGAGAACATTTAAATCATAAAAAAATGCAAGATCCCCTAAAATACAAAAATGTAGTTTGTGAGAACTTGCTAAACAAGAACCGACACAACTGGAAAGATTACCGTCAATTCCAAAACCGCCTGTATTGGAAAAGCCTTCTACACCTTCAGGAAGATCGAAAAAATTCCAACTTCGTAACGAATTTAAAATACCAAAATGGACAATTGAGTTTGTAGGTATTTTTTTTATTGAATTTTGCGCGCACCACGCATTTGAGAAAGGCAACTCAGGAATTTTATTACGAATATCTCCAACTGAATGTTTCATATTTTCATAATATGTAGTGCCTGCATTTCCATTTGAACGCTCAGCATAATATTCAAAAAATATTTCTTCTTTTAATGCAAACACATTACGAACAGCCTTAAATAAATCCCTAAATTCTCCATCTTCATTTACACGCCACACATTTTTTGCTTGTCCATAATATGCCCCTGATACGTTTCCAATATATACAAGTAAATCAGGGTTTTCTTTTATATTTTGTATCTGTTGTTCTCTTATTGCAGCGTTTATTTTATATTTTCCATAATAACCGCTCGTATGATCGCAGAATACAAGCGCATTATTTTTTTCACAAAATGCATCAATGGCATTTGTAAGGCGTTCAGACATTCTATTGTGATTCCCAACCCAAATTGCAATTTTCCCTGAAGGCAAAGAAGGATAGGCATCTCCATATGCATATCTACTAATTTTATTAACTTTGGGAAGTGTTTTTACTGTAAAGTTTTTGCTGTAAGTTTGTTGCATATTTATATGCGCCGGTCCACCGCCGTTGCGTTTAAGAGCTAAAATAGCGGCATTTACCTTTAATTCACAATCCCATCTATCTTCATCTGAATGCACAAAAGGTAAGGTGCAACTATAGTTAACAACATCATTTTGCATTTGTGAGCGATCAATAACTTGGGCTACATTTTGCCCTATTTTAGCAGTGTGTTGCGAGGCAGTAATTGCAAGGACGGGAAGTTTTCTATAATATGCTTCTGTTAAGCCTGGTAAATAATTTCTGCTTGCAGTTGCTCCAGTGCACGACAAGCACACCGGTTCTCCTGATTCTACCGCAAGCCCACATGCAATATAAGCTGCCGAGCGTTCATCAACACTTGAATATAGTTCAAACCATGAATCATACATAATACCGGCAACAAATGTTATGTTAGTTGTTCCCGGAGAGACGATTATTTTTTTTATGCCATGAGCTTTTAAAAGCGCTATAAGAATTTGAATGTTTTTTTCGTCGGTATAACCTTGTTTCATTTTGTTTCTCCTATAGTTAAATATCAAAACGGCATACTATGGTACTTAAGTTAAAAGGAATATGTAATGTCATCGAATGTTATAAGTCCTGCTCCTCCTGTCATATACACGGTATCCCCAATAATCATTTTTCCTATTTCACTTACAAGTACAACAGCCATGTTAGCAATTTCGGCAGTAGTTACATATCTTCCTGCAGGATTTTTTGGATTATCTATAGAATCGGAATTATTTTTATAAAGCATTGGCGTTGTAGTAGGGCCGGGAGCTAAACCATTTACAACAATTCCGTGAGGAATAAGAGCTTTTGCCAATCCTAGCGTCAAGCCTCGTATTCCCCATTTTGATATAGTATAAGGTGATATAGCAGGACGTAAACTTGAAGAAGAAGCTATGTTTAAAATATTACCTCTTATTTTGTTCTTTTTCATGTAGTTAGCAAATAATTGAGATAAAAAATATGTTCCTTTTAAATTAGTGGCAAGAACTTGATCATATTCATTTTCTGTCATATTACCAAATTGTTCTTTCGTTAAAACCCCCGCATTATTAACTAAAATATCTATTTTATTATTACCAACAAGGCAGGTAGCCTTTTCAATAATATTTGAAAAAGTTTTTACATCGGCATTATCCAGTACTAATCCAAACGCTTTCTTTCGAGTGTCTTTCTGAAGATTCATGCAAGCATTTTCAACTCTGCTTTGATTTCTTGAAGTAATTATTACTTGTGCTCCACTATTTAAAAAAGCTTTTGCAATTTCATAACCGATTCCACTTGTACCGCCTGTTATAACTGCAACTCTATTTTGCAACAGCTGATTTTGAAAAACGGGAATATAAACAGGCACTTGCTTTTTCAAAAAGCCAGAAACTTTTTTTAGCCTTTTTTTTAGAAATCGATACACTCTTCTAATCATAGTAAATCTTCCTCCAATAAAAGCATTTTTACAACAGCATCCCCAGTATCTTATTTTTAATTTTTATTTTCATATTCTTGTCAAGACCAACTAAAGACATAAGAACTGAAGAAAGAATAACCGAGAAAAAAACAACTCCACATAGAGATATAAAATTTTGTGGCAAAACATTATTTAGCCCTCCTATTAGTAATGAGGTTATTCCAATAATTATAAAAACAGGCGCTAGCACTTTATAAAGGTATTTTCTCAACGGCAATCCTACTAATCTTTGTACAATAAACAATCGCGCAAAGAACATTACCACATTAATTATAATAGCGGTATAAAAAACAACAACTGCTTCGCCTTGAAAAAATTTAATCCAAATATATGAGGAAATTATAATCAAAAGTTGCAAGCTCCCAAGGGTCAATTCATATAATTTAACTTTACCGCTTGCGCGCGCCGCCGTCATAATAGGTAAGCTGACAGAATTAATTAAAACCTCATAAATTGAAAGTTTTGTAAACACAACAACATAGTCGGGAATGTTTTTTAACCAAATTGCTAAAACATATTCCATTCTCAACAATAACGGCAACGCAAAAATCCACATTAAAAAAAAAGTCATTTTGCAACCGTTAAAAATTAAAGAAAACATTTGTTCTTTATTATCCGCAGCATATTCTTTTACAATAGGGGCATATAAACTTGTGTTAAAACCGGATGCAAAAACATTTAAAGCGCTGCTTACTTGTGTTGCAATGCTCCGCGCGGCAACAACAATCGGATTAAAAAATTGATTAATCAAAATAGTAATTACTTGAACACGGGTTATCGTCGTAAATGCGCCAA
This sequence comes from Spirochaetes bacterium ADurb.Bin133, assembly GCA_002070605.1. Classification (GTDB taxonomy): domain Bacteria; phylum Spirochaetota; class GWE2-31-10; order GWE2-31-10; family MWDO01; genus MWDO01. Next base: position 20,853 of record MWDO01000001.1, on the reverse strand, counting down.
ATATTGACCAGCCGGTAAAACTAAAAAGTTCTCTAAAAAGCTTTGTATCCCATATCCACCCAACTTTTGTTTCCGGATATTTCTTTTTGCAAACGGTTCTATAAATGCTTGTATTGATAATCGTAACAATCATCATTAAAAAACCATACAATATAAGTAAATCAACCTCAAATAAAACGAGTAAAAAAACAACCCCTAATTTTAAAACCGCTTCAAAGATAGAAACATACGCATAAATATCCATATCTTCATGCGCTATAATAGCTGCCATATACGGCGTAGTGAGTAAAGTAAATACAAAAGAAACAACAGTTGTTTGATATACCCATCGAGCAGCAATCACACGCTCTGGCGGAATAACCAATTTATTATGAACAAACCAAAGACCGACGGTTTCCGCCAGCAAAAGCATACCCAAAGCCAAAAACACATAAATGATAAAGGAAACGCTAAATGTTTTTTTTAGCTGCTCGTAGTTTTTTTGACCGAGTTCAAAACTGAAATAACGCTGACTTGCATGCGCCATTGCCCCACTTAAAAAAGTGAACATCGTAACCACGCCGGCAACTACGGTATAAATACCGTAATCCACAGCGCCAAGCGTTTCCAATATGACTCTTACCGCATACAAATTGACAAGCATGATTAAAATTTGTCTGAAGTAGAGCATGAGAGTGTTTTTTGCTATGCGGTTTGCGCTTGATGTATATGTAGACACGATGCCTCTTTTAATTTGCCGTAACTGTCGTTTCAGCCAATAAGCCTTTCTTCTTAGTATCTGCATTATAAAGCTTTTCTCTTCTTTCTGCAAGCCTTATTTCTTTTCTACCCTCAAAATAATCATTCGGGGTCAGATAAAAAAGCGCGCCGTGAAGACGCTACTCGTTGTTGTAAAAAGTAATCCATTGCGCCATCTTTTGTTTTGCATCGTCATAGTCGGAATATGCTGTTCGACGAATAATCCGCGCCGCGCTTAACCCGAGCTAATTTGGCGGATACAGTAATTGAGAAGATAAATTATCTCTTATTTATTAAATAAAGTTCAAATCGATGAAAAAATTAGAAAAAATATCCATAATATTAAAAAACAGGCTATCTTACAAATAGAATATTTTAATAATAATTAACTTTTTATAAATAAAAGTAAAGGATTTTCTTTTGGAGAAATGTTTTTAAAATTATTATCTTTTATTGTTTTATATGTTTTATCTGTTATATCGCTACTCCAAGGTCGAATCATTATTATTACATTTTTATTGTTTTTTAGAAATAAATCTAGTTCTTCATATTTAATGTATTTTGCATTTATTACTGAATTATGTCCAACTGGCGCATTATAAGTAAAGCCCATAAAATTTGTTTTCCCAAATCTATTTTTATTTTGATAATATGAATAAGTTGCTTTTTCGTTCAAAATAAAATCTATTTTTATTCCATAAAAATCTATCGGAAGGCCCATAATGTTAGTAATAAAAAATGTATTTTCACTTTTATTTACTTTTATAATTTCTGCAATTTCTTTAAAATTAATTGTCTTTGCCCATTTTACATTTTGGATATTATATAATCCAGAAAATAAAGCGATTGTATAAATAAATAGGGGAAAAAGATATTTAAATTTTTTATTTTTGAAAATATCCAAAAAAGTAACTAATCCTAAAGATAACATTATTGAGAAAAAAGGTAAAATTATAAAATAATATCTTGACCCAACTTCACCCACATTATTTAAAGAAATTGGGATTAAATATAATAATATTGTTAACGCTACTATTATATATTTAACTGAATGTCTTTTGTCTAAAATAAAAAAACAAGACAAGATAGATAATATTAAAAAAAACAAATTAAAATAACTAAATATAGTATTTTCAAATAAAAATTTATAAGGCGATATAAAAGATGATAAAATATTATTCTCTGAATTACTAATAAGCCATTCAATTTTTTGATTTCCTGTTAGTTTATTGAATAAAAAATTTATTGCTCCCCAAAAATTTCCTTTATATGAAACTAATATTAATATGATAAATAAAAAAACAGGAAAAATAAGAACAAATTTATATTTTCTATTATAAAAAATAACATAAATATAAAAATATAGCATAAAAATAGCAATAAGTAATAAATTTGTTATATGATTATCAACTAAAATAGCCATGGTTATTAATGAAAATAAAAAAACAAAAATCTTATTTAATTTTTTATAATTAATAAACAATGCGAACAAAATAGAATATAAAAAAAGTGTAAATACGTATCCTCTTATTTCATTTACCATCAAAAAAGAAAAATTTGAAAAAAGTAAAACAACACAAGACCAGAACGCAATTTTTGTGTTAATTGTTTTTTTTATACAATGAAAAATTAAGAATACTGAAATATTAAATAACAACAAGTTCAATATTCTACCCGAATGAATCCAATTATTAAAAAACTTAATAAAAATTGACAATAGTCCAAAATATGCAAAACCATAAGATAATGGGTTGCCTGATTCTAAATAAGGAAAATTATTACTAAAAAAAACTTCAGCTGATTTTATTGATATCCATTCATCAATCCATAATGAAGAAATATATGGAAATTGCAGCATTATAAAAATCGAGCTTATTAAAACAGAGAATATTAGCGATATAATATATTTGTTTCCTATTTTTTTTTTGATGTTATAAAAAAAAATCCATAAAAAATAAAAAGGTGAAAAAATCAATGAAGAAAACAGATATAGCAAAACCATTGTCTTATGAGATATTATTTTTACTATTTTATTTTTATCCATTTTAAGTCTATTTCTCCTATACCTATTTTAAACCAAGCGGGTAGACAATACAGCCAGTCCAATCTCATGTAAGTCCTCTTATTTATACCTTGTAGATTGTTGAGTCATTTAATAAACAACCTTGTTGTTGAGTACAATCTGGTTCCTGAGCCGCCGGCAAGAATAATACCTTTCATCGTCTATCCTTTTCTAAGTATATTACAATTATAAAAACAATTAACAAACAAAGCATAATTTGGCGCGCGCTAAATTATGCTACAAAAGCGATGTAATAACATCTCAAAATTTATATCTTTTTTTTGTTTTATTATAAAAACTTTTTATATCGCCGTCTGATAGAGCTTTATTGTAAATATTAATTTTATCAGTATCGATTTGTCCCATATAAAAATATTTACCTCTGCCGCCATGTTCCGATTTACCTATAAAATAATTAGTAAAAATATAATTTATACCATACATGTTACTATGAATTGTAGTATTTTCTAAAATTCCATTAACATAAATTTTTACATATTGCTTTTGTTTGTATGTTGCCGTTATAAAAATCCATTCATCCAAGTTATATTTTGATTTTGACTTAGCCTCATGGTACTCTGATTTAGAATCTATTGTTTTTTTATATTTAAAATGATACTTTATGGAGCCGTCTTTTTGAATCCATACCAAATTACTATAATTATCAATAATAGGACCGTCTTGCAATTTATCAGGACATACCCACGCCATAAAAGTCATTTCCTCCTCATTTTCATATTGCCCTTTCAATCCAAAGTCAGAATAATCATCCGTACCGTCGTATTGATAGACATAGACGCCTTTTTTTAACTCTACCCTTTTTGCTCCAAAGTGTTGAACCTCGTTATTGATCTTATAATCGACATACTTTTTCTCAACGTCTACGCAAGAAAAAAGTAAAAAGGCTAATATAACAATATAAAAATTTCTCATAAAATTACTCCTAAAATTTAAAAAGAATTGTTCAACTATAGCATAAAGAAATATTTTTGTTAACCTATTTTGTAAATATTTACCAAACTTTCTTATTTTTCCCGTCATTTTTTTGGGGAATGAAAAATTTGACACAAAAAGCGGGGTAGGGGAGAAAGAATTAATATTCTTGACTTGCCTAACATTTTATATTATTATTTAGCTCTGAGTTATAAATTAATAATGAATAAAGAGAGCGTTTTTTATTTATGGAGAAGTATTATGAGTTCCACAATAACTAAAATTAAAACTGAAAATATTGCTATTAATGTCAGCGTAAAAAAGCGAATGATTTATTTGGAATTAACCGACGGGAGAATAATTGGATTCCCGGCAGATAGATTTAAATTATTAAAAAGAGCAACAGACGAACAGTTAAATGAAGTAAAGTTAGAGTTGAACGGCGCCGCTTTAAGATGGGAAAACTTAGACGAGGACATTACCGTTAACGGCATTGTCGAAGGAAGATTTCAATTACCTCTTTAATACTGAGCCCAAAAATTAAGACAATTTATTTAAAAAATTTGTCCCATATGCGTCAAAATCTTATCGGGGAGCGGCGCGTATGCAGCTCCATATGTGTCAAATTTATTTTTGACACATATGGGACAAACCGTAAGATAAAATATAGCGCCACATATACGTCATTTTTTTATCGAGGAGATATTCAGTTTTTATTAAACAATATTAAGGGTTATACCGGATTAATTCAATTAGGCGATTTTTTTATGTTTATTTGATTTGTCCGATTCTTTTTCCTCAAAAACAACCTTTTCGGGCAAAACTTCTTTTTTGTTCTTTATCAACTCTAGCGCCTCGTTTACATAATTTGAGACTTTTAGGTCGTTATAAACGACGTCTACTCCCATTTTTTTAGCAATAGACTCCGCTTCTTTAACTGTTTTAGCCGCTTTTATCGGAGAGAGTAAATTTTCTTCCATATTTTTACTTGTATCATAATTTTTAATATCTTTCAATAAATCCATTTTCTTATTTTTCCCGCCGGTTTTTTGGGGAATAAAAATATTTGACGCATATGCGTCAAAAAAAATTGACACATATGCGTCGATTTTCATCGAGGAGTACTGCGTACCATATGCGTTAATTTCTCCCGTCCTAAAAAACCGACGTTTCCCGGCTCCGGTAATAAAAAATTAGTCGATTAAAATACGAATTAAAAGAGGTTGCAAAATAAAAAATATTTGAGTATATTGAGGCGTTCTATAATGATTTTAGAATGCGTTCATATTCAAAGTATACGAGTCCTAATGAGTTTGAAAAAATTATGTTTGTTTTTATTTGGGAGTAAATAAGGTCGTATAGACTCGACGCCGATTAATATAATGAAGAAAACAGCCGTTGTTTTATTTATATTTAACGTTTTTTGCGCATATTCTCTAAATATTGTATTCTTTCCGGTAAATATCGATAAATCCGAAGAATCCGGGGTAATCCAAAGATATATCGACGAGGCAAAGAATTTATGCCCGATGAATTTATACGCGCATCGTTTGTCGTTTTTCACGATCCCCGTTAGCGAGGAGCCGATAAAACTGGATTCGTACGGTCGCGTAAATTACAAAGTTAGAGACCTTGAAAATATTGCGGAAAATTCCAAACCGCGCCCTTACGTCTCTATATTTGTTATTAATTCGGAAAAGAGTATCGGAATCGGCGGCAATATAGGAGAGAATAAGCTGAAAGTAATAATTATTTCTAAAGTTAGCAAAAAGGGGACTCTTTCCCACGAACTTGGACACGCTCTTTTTGAACTAGGCGACGAATATGGGGGGGAATTCTCGATAAAATTTTCTGACGCATATGCGTCAAAATACTTAAACTTGTCAAAAAATAAGCCGTTCGAACTTTGGGAAGATATTCGTGAAATTACCGGAGACGAGAAGATCGGTTATTATCCGGGAGGAGCGGGCTTTAGCGGAGACCTCTATCATTCATACCCGGTATGCCTTATGGGCGACCTCAAGGGCGTTTTCTGCCCCGTTTGTCTATATTTGGCTGTTCGGAAGTTAAACTTGATTACGGGGGAAAACCTTGATTTTACAAAAGTTTATAAAGGGAATTTAAACTGCCAATAAAGTTTATGATTTTTTCATTTTATTGAACTATATGTAAAAGAATTGATAATTTTTAAGAAACTTGTTATAATATTCTCAATATCAAGGAGGATATTATGAAACGTTTTTTATTTACATTTTTGTTCGTTTTTTTCTGTACGGCTATGGCTCTATACGCCGAAGATAAAACCGTTAAGATTGTTACTGAAGAGTGGGAGGATTTTACTAACGCCGACGGAACGGGTATCTATTTTGACATATTCCGCGAGGTCTTTGAGAAAAACGGTTATACTTTAGATATTAGTATTATGAAATATATTCAAGCGAAAAAGAGAATACAGTCCGGAGAGAGCGACGTAGTTCTTGGAGTTTACGAGGGGGAAGAGACCGGAATGATTTTTCCTAAATATCATTTCTCCGCCGACGACGTTACCGTTTGGTATTTAAAGGGGAGAAGTTATAAAAATGAGAAGTCTCTTGAAAATAAAAAAGTCGGATGGATAAGGGGCTACGATTATGAAAAATATATAAATATTAATATGAATATACAAAAGCTCGATACAAGAGAGAGCGGCGTAAATATGCTTCTAAAAAAAAGATTAGACTATTTTATCGATAATATTTACGATGTAGAGCTGGCTATAGAAAATTTGGGTTTAGATTCAAAGAATTTTGAAACAAAATTAATAAAATTCTTAAATTTATACCCTTGCTTTGCAAATAACGACAAAGGCGCGACTCTATCTAAAATTTGGGATAGAGAGATGAGCAAGTTGGTTAAAAGCGGCAAGATTAAGGAACTTCACAAAGAGTACGATGTGTTATATAATTACAATTTTTGAGAAAACGTATGAAAATTCAATCAATATCTATAAAAATCGGATTGATTCTGTTCCTTAACATTTTTTTGGTAATGCTAATTTCCGGGGGAATTACTTATAGATCCGATAGCGCTTCGATAAAAAAAACTTTTTTACTCGAAGCGGATTCTATTTCAAACAGGTTGACGAATAATTTGCTGGATCCTATGTGGGTTGTGGATTACGACGTTGTGAATTCGCTGCTTTTTGAGGAGATGAAAAATAAGAATCTTTACTCCATTATAGTTTACGACGAGCAAGACGAGATCGTTTCAGGGAAAATAAAAGATAAAAATTGGAAAACGTTGGACTTTTTGGAAGAAACTCAAGATATTAGCAATAACCCTCAAGTCTCGCTGGTAAAAGAATTCGAACTGATTAAAGAGGATGCAAATTTGGGGAAAGTTTCTATATACTTTTCCGACTACTTTGTAAAATTGAGTTTGAGGCGCTCTCTGTTAAAGTTTGTAGTCCAATTTATTATTCTTACCGCTACAACTTACGCCATGCTTTTTATAAGTATAAATATTATAGTCATCAAGAGAATTAAACTGGTTATGAAATCTATAGAAAAGATTGGAGAAGGAGACCTTACCGGAACTATAGATTTATCGTCTAACGACGAGATAGGCTCTCTCGCCTCAAATTTTAGTAAGTTTTCTTCAAAGCTAAGGAATATAATAGCCGATTTCAAAGAAATTTCTAAAATGACTTACTACGTCGGCGAAAACTTAGCAAGTTCGTCGGAAGAGTCGTCCGCTTCGTTAAGAGATATGCAGTCTAATATACGTCATATCGAGGAAAAAACCAAACTGCTTAACGGCGAGATAAAAAAATCAAACAATTACTCTATGGAATTAATCAATTTCTTTCATACCGTCGGCGAGAAAATATCCGTTCAATCGGAAAAAATAGGCAATATTTCCGCTTCGATTAAACAAATTTTCCAATATATTGAGAAAATATTCAAAGTGATAAAAGGAAGAGGCGAGAAATTTTCAAATTTAGAAAATATCTCGTTCAACGGGAAAAATAAGATGGATGAAACCATCGATATAGTATTAAAAACTTCAAATTCAATGCGGGTAATATTTGAGATGTTGGAAGTTATAAAAAAGATAGCTGAAAAAACCGATCTTTTAGCGATGAACGCGGCGATAGAGGCGGCTCATGCGGGCGCCGCCGGAAAAGGATTTTCTGTAGTCGCCGACGAGATAAGAAAATTAGCTGAAGATACGGCAAGAAATTCTCAAGATATTTCGAATTCTTTAAAAGAGATAGAAGAGTTTGTCGACAAATCGCAAGAACTTTCGCTAACTACCGGGGAGTATTTTGACGGTATTATAAAAGAGATTAAATATACAAATGAAAGTTTTGACGATATGGAGAACGACGTCGCCTCGTTATATTCAGATAGCGAAAGCATTTTGAATAATATTAATGAGCATATAGAGTTAACAAAAGATATCGAATCGTCGGCAAATATATCTTTGAAAATGCTCGATAATATATCTAAAAGTTTAGATCATATCGAGGAGTTGTCAAACGATACAAATCAAAGCGCGCAAGGTATATCTTTGGGCATTGACGGCATATATAAGTCCGTAGAAATAGTTTCCGAAAGCGGACAGGAAAACAGCGAAAACGTGAGTAAAATTGAAGAGTTATTGACTCAATTCAAAACTTAAATTACTAATATTTCTTAGATATTTCGAGAAATCTGTCTTCAAGTTTGTAGAACGCCTCGACAATAACGGGGTCGAAGTGCTTTTCGCTGCCCTGATATATTATATCTTTGGCGACCTGATGGGTCATCGATTCTTTATAAATTCTCTTAGAAGTTAGGGCGTCGTAAACGTCGGCAAGAGCGACGATACGCGCCGACAGCGGTATCTCTGTACCTTTTAGTCCGAACGGATAGCCGCTTCCGTCCCATTTCTCATGATGGCAGTACGCTATATTCTTACCCATAGAGAGGAAAGATTTTGTCTTCTTTCGGAGTTGTTTCTCCGCGTCTTCAAGCGTTTTTCCTCCGATTATGGTATGAGACTTCATCACGTCGAACTCTTCAACGGTAAGTTTGCCGGGTTTTAATAAAATACTATCGGTTATTCCGACCTTGCCTATATCGTGAAGAGGGCTGGAGTGAAAAATATTGCTGACGTATCTGTTGTCGATATATCCTTTGTACTGTTTAGAGTTTGACAGTTCGCGCGCGATAATCCAGCAGTATTTCCGTATTCTACCCAAATGATCGCCTGTCTCCTGATCTCTTGATTCCGCTAATCTCGCAAGAGCGAATATTGTAACGTGCTGTATCTTTTTTATCTCTCTTGTTCGTTTATCGACCTTTTCCTCCAAAGACTGCTTCAACAGACTGAGCTCTTTGTTGCTCTTAAGTAGTTGTAAATTTAATTCGTTAATTTTATTAGCGCGCTCTACTATACTTTTATATAAAACGTCTTGTAGAGAATCGGACTGATTTTTTAAGTATGAAAGAAACTTTTTCTGCTCGTCTTCGGAAAGATAATTGAGCAGTCCGTAATATATCTGATCAATACTGCCCTTGATGGCGTTTACATGTTCTCTTAATAGATAATCCGCTTCGTTTAAATTGTAATCATTCATAAGTTTTATAGTTTTTTTTATTTTCCCAAAAATTAAATTCTTTATAAGTAAAATATAACACAAAATTATCGATTGTCAAAAGTTTTTTTTTATATTACAATAAAAAAAGCATTTTAATGGAAATATTTTTAATGAAAAAAACGGCATTAGTAACCGGCGCATGCAAGAGATTAGGAAAAGAGATTACGTTAAATCTGGCTCAAAACGGATACGACGTAATAATGCATTGCTTTAGCTCTATCGGCGACGGCGAAGATATTCAGAAATCAATCGCTTCTTACGGCGCCGAATCTTTTTTATATCAAGCTGATTTTACCAAAAACGAAGCCGTATTGAATTTTATCGATTCTATAAAAACTAATTTTAAAAAAATTGACTTGCTTATTAACAACGCCGCTATTTTTGAAAGAAAAAACATTATCGATACGACGACGGAGTTGTTCGACGCTATTTACGGCGTAAACATAAAAGCTCCCTACATGCTGATTAAGTATTTGTCTCCGCTGTTGGAAAACGGCAATATAATTAATATCCTTGATACTAAAATTCTTAATATAGATACGAATTATTTTGCATATTCTCTGGCAAAAAAAAGTTTAGCCGATTTAACTATGTTCTCTGCAAAAGAATTTGCGCCTAAAATCAGAACAAACGGGATAGCGCTTGGATTGATGTTAAAAACCGACAATCCGGATAAAATACGATATGAAACGATTGTCGATAAAATTCCGTTAAAAGATAACGTCAATTTAAAATATCTGTTTGAAACGATTCATTTTCTGACGGCAAACAAAGCGCTAACCGGTCAGATCATATTTTTAGACGGTGGACTTCATTTAAGCGGAGGAGAATGTGTTAATAGATATTAGCGGGATGAAATTAAAAATCATCGTCGGGGTTTTCCCGATGGAGAGGAAAAGAAAACAGACGATCTATCTGGATATACAAATTGATTATGACGCAGACTTGGCGGCGGCGACGGACGACGTTAAAAACGCGCTAAATTATAAGTCGTTGATTGAAAATATTGAGACGCAAGTCCGGGAAACCAAATTTTATTTATTAGAGTCTCTCGTTGCATTCATTGGAGAAATTATCCTTTCAAACAGCTTGGCGCGTTCGGTTGCAGTCAAGGCGGCGAAAGGTAAGATATTTAAAAACGTAGATCGAGTCTCGGTAACTTATCAAAAGAGTAAGGTCTGATATTTTTTTAAACTATTATTCATTTTATAAAATTATCCAGAGCTCTGTTTAAATTTGCGTCTTTAAGCTTTTTTATCGCTTTTTTTTGCAGTTGTCTCACTCTTTCTCTTGTAATCCCCAGAGCTTGACCGGTCTCTTCTAAGGTATGCGGTCCGATGCCGTAAAGACCAAACCTCAATTCAATAATTCTTTTTTCGCGCTCCGATAGAGAGTTAAGTATCTCGTCGATCGTATCTTGCAGGGCTAGAGAAAATAGCTCTTCAAATGGATTTTTTGACCGAACGTCTTCTATCATATCGCCAAATTCGGTATAATTATCTCCTTCGTATATTCTGGAGTCCAGCGAGCCGGTTGAGGTGTTGATATTAATAATCTGTTTGATTTTTTCAGGAGGCATGCCCATGGCTTCGGATAGCTCTTCCGTCGTAGGGTTTTTACCGCTTTTTTCAGATATTTTTTTAGCGACAAAAAAACATTTTTTAATGGTATTTAACATATGTATTGGGATTCTTATCATTTGTCCCTTATCCGCCAGGGCTTTTACCACGGCTTGCTTTATCCACCACGAGCCGTAGGTCGAAAACCTAAAGCCCTTTGTGTAATCAAATCTCTCTACCGCTTCAATAAGCCCGATATTGCCCTCGTCGATAAGGTCTAACAGAGCGAGACCTCTATTATGGTATCTTTTTGCAATACTAACGACTAATCTTAAATTAGCGCGGATCATTTTATTTTTGTTGGAATTTAATACCTCCTTTAGTCGCGAATCGTTTTGTTTATACTCTTTTTCAGATATTTTTTTTTCTTTGAAATTTGATAGATTAATATTAATATCGTTTAACGCTTCCGATATGTTTTTTGAGATTTCTTCTTCTTCGATCGGAGTTAATAGAGGGATTTTAGATATTTCTCTGAGATATATCGTTAAAGGATCAAACTCGTTCTCTTCTTCAAATTTGCGCGAAGGTTTTGTTTTTTTAACGACGTCGTTATTTTCTGAAAAATTAACAAAAATATCTTTAATAGTTTGCAAAAAATACTCCAAAATAATTAAAGTAGAAACTCTTATATAGTATTATAACGCGAATTTTAAAATACTCAAAAAAATGTTCTATTTGATTATCGGAAAAAAAATCAAACTCAATATAGTATAGGAATAATTTTTGGTTCGCTTTTTAATATATCCGGTCTGCTTGTCTTGATCTGATCTATAGCTTTTTTTATTTGGGATAATTTGCAAGGCATAGTAGCTACGGAAAAGATAGCTTTGGACTTGTTGTGCCTGTTGTGTCCGACGGTATCTATATTAATATTACTATCGCCGATTGCGGTCGTAACGGCTCCGGTTATACCCGGGACGTTCTTAGTTTCAAAAGAGATATTATATGGAAATTCTGTTTCGTCCTCGTCGGTTAAACAAACGTCCGAAGTCGCGCTTTTGTTGGAAATGTTATCTTTATATTTCGCTATGAAAATTATATCCGAAACTATGGCGGAGCCGGTTTCGGTAGATCCCGCTCCTTTTCCAACCAGAATGTGTTCTCCTGAATATTTATTTATAAGTTTTACGGCATTAATAGCGCCATTAATGTTTGATAAGAAATTGTCATTTTTTATCATCATAGGTCTTACGGTCGCAAATATCTTTTTACCGTCTTTTTTTGCATAACAGATGAGTTTGATGGTACAATTCATCTCGTTTGCAAAATCCATATCTTCCTGTTCAATTTTATCTATACCCATTATAGGAATCTGAGACATAGACGCGTTCAAACCAAAAGCGAGCTTTAACAATATGGCGAGCTTATTGCCGGCGTCTCCGCCGTTTATATCGAGCGTCGGATCGGCTTCGGCATATCCGAGATTTTGAGCCATTTTAAGAGCTTCGGCAAAAGACTTCCCTTCAAATTTCATTTTGGATAGTATATAATTGCTTGTGCCGTTCATTATCCCCGATATGGATTCGATAACGTCGCCGGTGAAACACTCCTTAACGGCTTTGATAATCGGTATAGCGCCGCAAACCGACGCTTCAAAACCAACCGATACGTTATTCTTTTCAGCCGTTTCGAAAATTTCTTTTCCATATTTTGCAAGAAGGGCTTTATTGGCCGTTACAAGGTGTTTTTTAGAATTTAAAATTTTTAATACTAAATTGAGTATATATTCGGAACTTCCGCCGATTGTTTCAACGACTATATCGATATTTTTATCGGACAATACTTCTTCAATACATCTGTCCGCTTCCTCTTTTGAGAGATCTTTACCGCCGCCGCAAAAAAGATTTATAGGAATATTATTCTTTTTAGAAGCGGCTTGAGGAAATAAATCGACAATTTTAGCAAGCTCTATCTCTTTTTCCGATCTGTCGTTTAAAATATTTCCAATTTCTAATAAAATCTTCGCTACGCCGCCGCCTACGGTTCCACAACCTAGTATTGCAATTCTAATTTTTTCCATAACCAACCCTTTAATTATTTTACAACATTTATTAAATATTATTTTAATAAATTGTCAAGAATTATATCAAAAAACCGAACTAGCGATAAAATTACCGGCGTTAAAGCGCTAAAGGCTTATTTAGAAAAAATAGGCCGATTCCTTTTCGGTAATTTTTCTTGGAGAAGGTCTTCTTTCTTCTCCTTTTATTCTCCTCAACTCCTCGAGAAGCCGTTTTTCCTCTCTATTTAAACTTTTGGGTATTTCTACCTCGACTTTTATGAATAAATCGCCTTTTTTATCCGGGAAGTCTAAATAGGGCATTCCCGCGCCTTTTATCCTTAAAACCTTGCCGTTTTCGCAACCGGCGGGAATTTTTAACTTTATTAATTTGTTATCAAGCGAAGAAATGCTGATCTCGTCTCCTAAGGCGGCTTGAGTAAAGCTTATCGGCACGATCATTATAAGATTTTGCTCCTCTCTGTAAAAATAATCGTGCTGTTTTACTCTTATTTTGATATGCAGGTCGCCGGGAGGAGAGCCGCTTTCGCCGGCGTCCCCTTCGCCTTTAATAATTATTCTCTTACCGTTGTCGATACCTTGAGGTATCTTTATGTTTTTTAATACCCTTTTACTCGAAACGCCGGCGCCTCTACATGTCGGGCAGGGATCTTCAATAATATCCCCCGTACCGTTACATTTGGAGCAGGGGGTCGATATAGAGAAAAATCCCTGACTTCTTCTGACCTGTCCCGACCCCCCGCATTCGGGGCATCTTTTTTTTCCGCTTCCGCTTTTTGAACCGCTGCCGCGGCAAACTTCGCAAGTCTCAAGTTTATCAAAACTGAGATCGACTTTTTTCCCGAGAGCCGCCTCTTCGAGCGTAATTTCGAGATTATATAGGCGATCCGAGCCTCTTCTAACTCTTCTACTCGAGGATCCTCCAAAGCCTCCTCCGCCAAAGAAAGAAGAGAATATATCTTCAAAGCCGCTAAAGACGTCGTCAAAGCCGTATCTACCGCCTTGAAACGGATTTCCGCCCAGGTTCATACCTTCTACGCCGGCAAAACCAAACTGATCGTATTTTTTTCTCTTATCGCTATCGGCGAGTACGGTATAAGCTTCGGTAGCCTCTTTAAATTTGTTTTCAGCTTCCTTATTTCCCGGATTTTTATCCGGATGGTATTGCATAGCGAGTTTTCTATACGCTTTTTTTATTTCATCTAAGGAAGCCGACTTTTCAACGCCTAACACTTCATAATAATCTCTCTTTGTCGCCATTTATATATACTCCAAAAAAAACAAAATTAACTTTTATTCTATTTTAAACTCAGGCAGAATAACACAAAAAATCAAAAAATTCAATTATTACCGTATTGATACTTAACAATGAAGAAACGGTCGTTCTATAATTAATAAACAAGGGACGAAAAGCCCCTTGTTTATATGATAAACTATTGTTTATTCTCTTCGTCGTCGACAACCTCGTAATCGGCGTCTTCAACTTTACTGCCGCTTGATCCGTAGGAAGAACCCGAACTATCGCTTTGTTCTCCTCCCTCTCCGGCGTTAGGATTTTGTCCGGACGCTTGAGACGATTTGTACATTTCTTCGGCTAACTTATAAGAAACTTTTTGCAACTCTTCGATTTTTGCCTTAATTTCGCTTACGTTATCCGTATTCAGTATAGATTTTAATTCGTCGGCAGATTTTTTAATATTATCTTTATCTTCTTGAGAGATTTTATCGCCGTAATCGTTTAACGATTTCTCAGTTTGGTAAATCAAATTATCCGCCTGATTTCGCGCGTCGGCAAGGTCTTTCATTTTTTGATCTTCGGAGGCGTGTTCTTCCGCTTCCCTTACCATTCGCTTGATCTCTTCTTCGTTTAAACCGGAAGAGGCTTCTATTCTTATCTTTTGTTCTTTACCGGTGCCAAGATCTTTCGCGCTAACGTTTAATATACCGTTCGCGTCTATATCAAACGTTACTTCTATTTGAGGAACTCCTCTTGGAGCCGGCGGTATTCCGACTAAATCAAATCTTCCGATCGATCTGTTAGCCGAAGCCATTTGTCTCTCCCCTTGAAGCACGTGTATGGATACGGCGGTTTGACTATCGGCGGCTGTTGAAAATATCTGTTTCTCAGTCTTCGGTATGGTCGTGTTTTTCTTGATAAGCGTGGTCATAACTCCTCCGAGAGTTTCTATACCGAGAGACAATGGAGTTACGTCGAGCAATAATACGTCTTTTACGTCTCCCGATAAAACGCCGGCTTGAATCGCCGCGCCTACCGCTACCGCTTCGTCGGGATTAACCGCTTTTGAAGGCTCTTTTCCAAAAAGTTCTTTAACTACCGCTTGAACCATCGGCACTCTTGTCGAGCCGCCGACTAATATAACTTCGTCTATATCGGACGGTTTCATATCGGCGTCCTTTAAAGCGGTTTTACATGGTTCGATAGTTCTTTTTACAAGGTCGTCTATTAATTGCTCAAATTTAGCTTTTGATAACGACATTTGCAGATGCTTTGGTCCCGATTGGTCCGCCGTAACGAACGGAAGATTAATATCGGCGGTCGCTTTACCCGACAACTCGATTTTTGCTTTTTCAGCCGCCTCTTTTAGTCTCTGAAGAGCCATCGGATCATTCGACAGATCTATGCCGGTTTGACCTTTAAACTCGCTTATCATCCACTCGATAATTTTTTGGTCGAAGTTATCCCCTCCGAGGTGAGTGTCTCCGTTAGTCGATTTTACTTCAAAAACTCCGTCGCCGATCTCAAGAATAGAAATATCGAAAGTCCCCCCTCCAAGATCGTAAACGGCAATTTTGCCCTCTTTCTTCTTATCGAGACCGTAAGCGAGAGCCGCCGCCGTAGGTTCGTTAATAATTCTTTTAACTTCCAGCCCGGCAATCTTTCCGGCGTCTTTGGTCGCTTGTCTTTGAGCGTCGTTGAAATACGCCGGAACGGTAATAACCGCCTCCGTAACGGTTTGACCCAGATAAGACTCCGCCGTCGCCTTCATCTTTTGTAATATTGCCGCGCTGATCTCCGGCGGCGAATAATCTTTATCTATAATTCTTATTCTTGCGTCTCCGTTCGGTCCTTTAACTACGTCGTAGGGTATGAGTTTAGTCTCCTGCCCCACCTCTTCGAATCTTCTTCCCATAAATCTTTTTATGGAAAAGATCGTGTTTTTAGAATTTGTAATCATCTGATTCTTCGCGGGCTGACCTACAATTCTCTCCCCTTTTGTAGTATAACCGACTATCGACGGCGTCGTTCTTTGTCCTTCGGAATTAGCGATAACCGTAGGTTCGCTCCCTTCCATTATTGAAACGCACGAGTTAGTCGTTCCCAAATCAATCCCTATTGTTTTTCCCATATACATTCTCCTTATATATAAATAGTTTTATTAACCTATTGGTTTACCTACTTTAACTTGAGCCGATCGTACGACTCTATCGTGTAGCATGTATCCTTTTCTAAACACTTCTACAATCTCTTCTTTATCAAAATCCCCCTCTTCCATCATCACCGCTTGATGTATGTTTGGGTCAAATTCTTCGCCGGGGTCGCCGTATTTTTTTACTCCGTATTTTTTAAATAACAGATCGAGAATTTGCTTCTCAATAAGCTCTATTCCGGAGACGTAAGATTCTAAATCGGTGTTGGGATCTTTTCCCGCGTCTATAGCTCTTTGAAAATCGTCCAGTATTACCAGAAAATCGCTTACGATATTAAAATTTGCATATTTTAAAAAGTCCTGTTTATCCGCCTGAGTTCTTTTTCGTAAATTTTCCATTTCCGCCAGAACTCTCCTGTATTTATCAAGGTAATCCGCCGCCTCTTTTTCTTTTGCCTGGGATGCCGATTTTAGCTCTTCGATCTCCTTGAGCAAGGCGTCTTTTTTCTTTTTTTCGCCGGCGTCTTTTTTGATCTCCTCGTCGTTAGAACCTTCTATCTCTTCGGCGTCGATTTCTTTTTCATTTACTACGTTGTCCGCGTTTTCGTCTATACCCGCTTCTTTGATGCTATCATTTTTTGACATTGCCAAATAACCCCTCAATACATAATTTTATTTTTTGATAACTTAATCAATAATTATATTAGGGTCAAGAAATATTATTAAAAATATTAAAATTGTTATATTTTTTGTAATGAAATATTTACATTTGTCAATAAAAACACATTATTATTGACAAAAACGCTTATTGCGCTAAAATTATAACATGAATCCTTATATTAGGACGGGGGGCAAACGAGTGAAGAAAGAAAAAAGCGGAGTTATTATTCAGCATCAGTATTTTAAGCCCGAAAAAACAAAAAAACTAAAAAAGTTTAAAAATATTCTACTTTTTGGTTTATATATAGCGGCGGTCGTCGTAATTGTTAATTTTGCGAGCGGAAATAAGACTAAAGCGGCGTATGGAGACGATTCTTCAGAGAGAATTGTCGAACTCGACGATAGTTTTTTAGAGGATAAAAAACTGAGTTCCGTCGACAGACTGAAAATAAAATTTTTAGAAAATTACATTGGGTCGAAACATATAGCCCGCTCGGCGTATAAATACTCTTTGGCAAACGAACTGGAACCGGAATTAATGGTTGCGATTATGAAAATTGAGTCGAATTTTAAAGTTAAAGCGGTTAATTATAATAAAAACGGCAGTATAGACAGAGGGCTTTGTCAGTTAAACAGTTTTGTTTTTTCCGATATGAGATTAAAAGATTTTTTCAATCCCGATATGAACATCGAAAGGGGGGCTATGCATATCAAATGGTGTCTGGATCAATCGGGGAACAATCTAATCAAAGGGCTTGCTATGTATAACGCGGGCTACGGCAGCGTGTCGAAAACTCGAGTAGGAGATAGGACTTTGGATTATATTCATAAGATTATTAATGAAGTGGAAAAGATTAAAACGGAGTTTAAAGCGTTTTCTGAGGAATATCAAGATATTTTAAAATAACTAAATTTTGTCCCAAAAATGACGTTACAATTTGACAAGAAATAAATTTAATGCTAATTCTGTATAATGAAAATTCCATCTGTAGTAAAACGATTTGCAAAAATATTTCATAAGAACGGCTACGAACTTTATCTTGTAGGGGGAGCGGTACGCGATTATTTGCTGGGTAATAAAAACAGCGACTACGATTTTGCCTCTAGCGCGACGCCTTCGGAAATTATGAAAATATTTTCGACGGTAATACCCGTAGGGATTCAGCATGGAACGGTAATTGTTATCTATGAAGAGAGCCAGTTTGAAGTTACGACTTTTAGGCTGGACGGCAAATACAGCGACAACAGGCGCCCCGACGGAGTAGAATTTATCCGCTCTATCGAAGAAGATTTGAAAAGAAGAGATTTTACTATCAACTCGTTGGCGTTTGATCTAAATAGAAGAAAAATAATAGATAAATTTCAGGGACAAAAAGATCTGAAACGTAAGATTATCAAAGCCATCGGCAATCCGGACGACAGATTTACCGAAGACGCTCTCAGGATGTTGAGAGCGTGCAGATTTGCAAGTAAGTTGAATTTTAGCATTGAAGAGGAAACTTTTGAGTCGATAAAAAGAAATGCGGAATTAATTAATAATATTTCTGTCGAAAGGATACGGGACGAGTTCATAAAAATACTTCAGACAGATAAACCGTCGATCGGATTAGAATATTTGAGAGAGACGGGACTCATGCGCCATATTCTACCCGAATTTCTTGAGGGATATGGAGTTGTTCAAAATAAATTTCATAAGTACGACGTATATTACCACAACTTATATAGTTGCGACGCCGCTCCTAAAGATAACTATTTGGTAAGAATCGCCGCGCTGTTTCACGACATAGCCAAGCCTAAAACGAAGAGAGAAAAAAGCGAAGAAATTGAAAACGAGAATTCATTCTATAATCATGAAATAATCGGCGAGAGAATAACAAATCAAATATTAAAAAGACTGAAATTTCCGCGCGAAGATATAAAAAAGATAAGAAACCTGATTCGCAATCATATGTTTTACTACACCGACGAATGGACCGACGGAGCCGTTCGAAGATTTATTAAGAAAGTAGGGCTTGAGAATTTACCGGAACTATTTCAGTTGAGAGAGTCCGATAGAATCGGCAACGGTTCGAAGACCGGCGTCCCTAAAGCTTTCCTGGATTTTCAGGAGAGAATAAAAGATATCTTAGAAATCGACGGCGCGTTAAAAGTAACGGACCTTGATATTAGCGGCAACGATCTTATTCGAGAATTAAATCTCAAGCCGTCTCCTATGATCGGGGAAATACTCAACTACCTTTTGGAGATTGTTCTGGACGACCCCGAGCTTAATACTAACCCGACTCTTATCGATAAAGCTAAAGAGTATTATAATAAGAAAAAAGAATTTGCTCTCGAAAATTATAAAGACTCCCCGGAAAACTTAGGTAAATTCTGAATAAATATCTCAAACCGCGCGTTGATGCGCCCGTCGGTTTTTTGGGGACGGGAGGAAGAAATTGACACATATGAGCTAAGATAAAAAAATCTTCCAGTTCCTCGTCGGGTTTACGCCCTTTAGGGCGAAACCCGACGAGGACTACCCCTACCGCCTGACAAGGCGAAACCCAATGTTGTTGCTACTGAACCACGGATAGTAGCTAAGCCGGTAGCCGACTCGACAATTGCTAGCATTGTAGTTCCAGCCTCCGCCGCAAATTAGCCGGAGAGACCCGCTGTCCGGACCTGCCGGATCTGTTCCGCTCGGAGTTCCGCCATACCAGTCCCAGTTCCATTCCCAAACGTTCCCCGACATATCGTATATACCGAGAAGATTAGGCTTCTTTATTCCGACGCTATGAGTCTTACTACCGCTGTTACCTCTATACCACGCTACCTCGGCGCATGCCGTCGCATCGTTATAATCGGCGGTTGCTCCTGATAGATAATCCAAAGGAGTCCAGCTTGACCCGTCTTGATACCGAGCGGCGTACTCCCACTCCGCTTCGGTAGGCAGTCTAAATCCGTCTGCAGACCAATTAACGTAAGGATTGTCCTCGCTACCGGGGGTAGTATTGACGCTCTCCGTATTAGTCGACTTTTTCAACAGAATCGTAAAACCGGAGTCAGTCCAATACACGGGGGTAAGATCCGAGTCGTTTGTAAGATTGTAATACTCCGTATAGGCGTTGCACCATACTATACAGTCTCTCCAATTAACATAAGTTACAGGATCGCTACTTGTATTATCTCCGCCGTATCCCATTTGTCCGTCGTTAGCAAAGGTATAACCGCCGGATGTTGTAGCCCAGTTTTTTACCTCATTCCATAGCCCGTAGGTTACCTCGCATTTTCCCATCTTAAACGGACTGAGAGTAACGTTCGAGCTATTTTGAAACGAAAAACTTCCTCCCGGAACGTCAACCATAGAAGCCGGATCAACTACGGTCGTCGTAGTCGTAGTTATCGAAGTCGACGTTGTGATCGAAGTCGAAGTTGAAGTCGATGTCGACGTAGTAGTAGTTGGAGCGATTGTCGTCGTCGCAGTCTTGCCGGTATCGTCGACCGCCGATTTGAAAGCGCTCTCCGAACAGTTCATAAATAGCGCCGTCGCAACTATCGCGATAACCGAGCAAAGATAAAACAATCTTCTCTTTTTCATAAATGCTCCTAAAATTTAGTTTAAATTATAAAACCGTCCAAAACAGTTATTAACGCGAGTAAAATAAAAAATATTTATAAATTTTGTTAGAAATGAAAATATTTGCGAAAATTTCTTGACAATTAGGCGGGAATCCTTATAATTTCTTGTATCTTGTATCTTGTATCTTGTATCTTGTATCTTGTATCTTGTATCTGCGAGCATTCGGATTCCTTGCGGGAAGACT